>NZ_AUFA01000008.1:0-371222 GCF_000426265.1 Bradyrhizobium sp. Cp5.3
CCAGCGTGCCCGATGGCGCCAAGCTGAAGGTGGGAGCTACGACCCTGCGCGGCATCGCCTTCGACGGCGGCAAGGGCATCAAGGAGGTCGCGGTCTCCACCGACGGCGGCAAGACCTGGACCAGTGCGAAGCTCGGCAAGGATCTCGGCAAATATTCCTTCCGCGAATGGAAGCTGCCGGTGAAGCTCGCGGCCGGCGCCTACGATCTCAAGGTCCGCGCGACCGGCAATGGTGGCGAGACGCAGCCGAACACGCCCCGCTGGAACCCGGCGGGCTATTTGCGCAACGTCGTCGAAACCGTCCGCGTGACCGTGGCCTGAAGGAGGATAACCATGCAACGCACCGTTCTCCTCGCCATCGCAGCCGCCGCCGGCCTTGGCTGGTTTGCGACCGGCTCCGGCTCGGTGACCGCCGCGCCCGTCAACTACAAGATCCCGGACGAGACTGCGGCCTTCAAACCCGGCCCCAATCTCGAGGTCGTCCAGGGCAATTGCACGGCCTGCCACTCGTCCGATTACATCAACACGCAGCCGCCGATGAAGGACAGGAAGGCCTTCTGGCAGGCCGAGGTGACCAAGATGATCAAGGTTTACGGCGCGCCGATCGACGACGCCGATATCGGCAAGATCGTCGACTATCTGGCCGCGACCTATTGAGCTCAGGTGGGGCACCGTCGGTGCCCCACTGCCCAACTAGCCTCCAATCTGACTGGCCGGGTGACTTCGACACCAAGCTTCGAAAGTTCACGCTCGGACCAGTCGACGGGCGCGCTCGCGCGAGAAGCATCGATAGTTCCTACAAGAGTCGCTAAGCGCGAGAGGGCAGTCGGGACTGCTTGCGTACCCACCGGTCGGGCCCAAGGGCGCTGGGCATTTCGTGCAAGCCCTGCATATATCCAACTCCGAATTATGCATTTGATTCAACGAACAAATTCCAAGATGATTTGGATGAACCAGTTTCCAATCGTTCGCTCGATTGGTCGTGCCCTTTGGCACCTCCGGTCGAATGGGTTCAATCGCCGTCTCCATTATGACCAACAACTCGACCCATCCACTACTATTTAGTCCTCTGGCCCTGAGAGGCGTCACGACGCGCAATCGCATCGTTGTTTCCCCAATGTGTCAGTATCGATCTGATGATGGCTGTCCAAACGAATGGCACTTGGTGCATCTGGGACGAATGGCACTGGGCGGCGCTGGCATCGTCTTCACTGAAGAGACCGCCATTGAGCCCCGAGGGCGCAAGACCTACGATTGCGCCGGGATATGGAACGAGCGGCAAGTTGAGGGCTATCGACGGATTACCGACTTCGTTCGCTCTCTTGGATCCATCCCCGCGATCCAGTTGGGCCACTGCGGTAGACGGGCAGGTACGCACGGCCCGATGCGAAATTTCGCCGCGTTGACGGACTCAGATGCCGCAATGGGGCGCCCACCATGGACCGGAATTGCTCCGAGCCCCCTGCGTGGTGCCCCTGACATGCCCACGCCACTCGAAATGCAAGTCGACGACATCAAGATTGTCGTACGAGCCTTTGCCGAAGCCGCAAAGCGCTCGGCGGCTGCTGGCTTTGACATCTGCGAGATACACGGTGCGCATGGTTATCTAATCCATCAGTTCTTGTCGCCGGTGTCCAATCAACGGACCGATCGATACGGCGGAGACCGCGTCGGCCGGATGCGCTTCGCCCTTGAGATTGTCGAAGCGGTGCGTCGCGATTGGCCCGAGGACAAGCCGTTGTTCTTTCGCCTGTCCGCCGTGGATGGAAAGGGTGGCGTTTGGGATGAAGAAGACACTGTGGCACTGTCCCGCGAGCTTGTTCAGCGCGGCGTCGATGTGATCGATTGCTCTTCAGGTGGCATCTCGGGAAAATCGGCGATGCCGAAGCTGGCCAATGTCCCTGGTTATCAGGTCCCCTTTGCCGAGCGCGTCCGGCGCGATGCGAAGGCACGGACGATGGCAGTAGGACTTCTCACCGACCCGCGTCACTGCGAGCTGATCCTAAGAGAAGGCAAAGCGGATCTTGTTGCCCTCGCGCGCGAACTGATGCTGCGTGGTGACTGGCCTGTCCAAGCAGCAAAGGAGCTCGGCCTGAGCGACTACCTCGACCTTTTTCCTGCCGATTACGCTTGGCGGCTCAAGCGTCGCGAAACCGGTTTAGGCTTCACATCGAGCTTTTGATGCCAAGAAGGTCCAGCCTGACGGCCGAAGGGATCATCGAGAACCAACCATCCGGAGCTAAGCGGATATTCTTTCGATATGGGCTTTGACCCGCCAAGAACCGGGTTCTCGGGTTGGTCCGGAGAGTGACGGGCTCCGTCCATCACCCTCCGGCACTGAAGTCAGCTCTGCTGTCGCTCGAGCACAGGAGCATCCTGCCCCTTGGGCGCCCTCGATCCCACTTCGACCACGATCCGGCCAACCACCGTCACATTGAAGAATTGGTCCATCACTTCGTCGAGTTTATCGAAAGGAATGGGGCGCGAGGTTTCGGCGAGATGATTCGGTTTCAGATCGGTAGCCAAACGCTTCCAAAGCCTCTTGCGCTCATCCATGTGCAACTGACGAGACACATTGATGCCAAGCACGTCGATGGCGCGGAGAACCCACGGAAGCACTGTCGTACTAAGCTCAGCGCCTACGGCCATTCCCGCAACCGCGAGCTTACCGTATGGCTGCAGACGTGCCGCCAGACGATCGAAGAACACGCCGCCGACGTTGTCGAGGGCCGCGGCGAACAATGGCGGCGCGAGCGGCGCCTTGTCGGCCAGCAGTTCCTGACGGGAAATGATCCTTGTCGCGCCGATTCTCTTCAGGAACGGCTCCTGCTCGGCCTTACCTGAAATTGCGGCGACTTCGAATCCTCGCTTGGTGAACATATCGACCGCGAGGCAACCAACCCCACCGGTCGCGCCGGAGATTGCCATGACTCCATCTTCGGGCTTCAGCCCCGCGCTTTCGAGGCGATCGACGGCGAGCGCTGCGGTGAGACCCGACGTTCCGAGTCCCATGGCCTCGTATAGATCAAGCCCGTCGGGCAGTGGCACAATCCAGTCGCCGGGTACCCTCGCGTAGTCGGCGTACCCGCCGTCCTGGTTGACGCCCAACTTATAGTTGGTCACAACAACCTTGTCCCCCTCGCGAAAGCGAGGATCCACGGATGACACGACGACGCCAGAGAGATCAACGCCAGTGACACAGGGCCTATCCGTTCGAACGTTTTTTCCGACGCCGCGGGCCGCCATCGCATCCTTGTAAGTGATCGCAGAATACGCGGTCTTGATGACGACATCACCCGGGTCCAGGTCATCCATCGTCAACTGTTCGAACTTGCAGACGGGCTTGCCGTCGACGGTGTGCACTCGATAGGCTTTGAATGTTGTCATCTTTTTTCCTCGTTAGGGCCGGCCCTGTCTCTCAGGACACTGCAGCCAAGCTGTTCTGCGAACCGCTCCCTGGAACTCTCGCAGAACACCATTTCGTCTCTCCTAGGCACGATTTCGGCACGGCCGATACCGGTTACGATCTGAAGGGATCGAGACCGGTGATTTCTCTCCCCTGGATGAGCGTCAAAATGCCCGGCGTTCCGTCAGGGATGGTGAGAGTTCGAACGTCCCGCGCCATCTGCTCCAGACCCAGCTCTTTGCTGAGACCCATAGCACCGTGCAGTCTCATCGCGAGTGCAATCGCCCGATCGCAGGCATCTACCGCGTATCGTTTCGCCATCGCAGAGAGGCCGTTCGCTCGTTCACCGCGATCGATGGCGGAAAGTGCATTGAAGCAGAGGAGCCGACTACTCAGAACGCAGGTCTCGATTTCAGCGAGATCATGCTGCACGAGTTGGAAGCCACCTATCAGCTTGCCGAACTGCTTACGAACACCCGCATAGCTGCGTGCGGCATCAAGCGCCCTCTGAGCCAGGCCGACGGCCATTAGACCAACGAGCGGTCGATTGGCGAGCCACGTCACCGTAAGGAGCTTGGCCGTTTCACCAGTGTCCGGACAAAGATTGACGTTGGGTACGCGGCAGTCGCTGAATGTCACTTCGCCGAGCGGAGCCTGTCGAAGCCCGTGCATGTCCACTTCCCGTGCGTCAAACCTGGACTCGGTCGGATCGACCAGGACACGAACCATGCTCGAACTGCCGTCTTCCTTCACGAGGCGGCATGTCACGTTCATCACGTCGCAAACGGTCGCGTTGGATATCCACTGCTTCGCGCCATTCAGGATGAGCTCGCCGCCCTCCTCTTTCAACCGCGTCTTGATTCCCCTTGGGTCGGAGCCTACGTCCGGCTCGGTGCTCGCAGTGCAGGCAATCTTTTTGCCTGTCATCAAGTCATCGAGGTAGCGTTCCTTTTGCTCGGGCGTACATCCGAAGTAGATCCGGGTCGTCGTAGCTTCATGAGGCTGAAGGATCAGACCAACGGTCGGCGGGATCTGCTCCGTGATCAGCCCGCAGTCGACCATGGTCATGCCCGCTCCGCCGCCTTCTTCGGGAATCCTCGCGCATGTCATGCCTAGATTTGCAGCCTTAGCGAATATCTTGAGAATAGCGTCCTTCGGAAGCGCCTTATCCCTGTCGTTCGCATCGAGCACGGGCTGAATGTCCGTTTCGACCATGCGCTGCGCGGCCTTCACGATCATCTGTTGCTCAGTGGTGAGGGAGAAGTCCATGTTGACTGCCTCTATCCTTTCTTGGTCGTTACCCGAGGCCTACGCGTTCTTGTGAGGCGACCGCTCGTCTCCTCGATCTACGTCGCAGGTTCTGCCGTGACTCCCGCTTATACTGTCGCTTCAAGGGCATCCGCGCCGATGGCACCGGCAATGAGGAGGCGTTCGATCTCCGCATCGTCCAGGTTCAGGTACTCTCTCAAAATTGCTTGACTGTCTTGGCCGTTCCGGCGCCCTGACCAACGAACTTGGCCAGGCGTTCGAGATAACTTCGGCACAATTCCTGGCAGCTTGACGGATCCGAGATCCTCGTCCGGGACGTCTAGGATCATTTCTCGGAAGCGATAGTGTTTGTTTGCGAAAATGTCTTCCATCGTAAAGATGCGGCTCGCGGGAACATCCTCAGCGTCCAAGATCGCTTCTACCTGATCAAGGTCGTGCGAACCGGTCCACGCCTCCACGATCGCATCAATCTCTTCCACGTGTCGGGCTCGCGTGGCCTGCTCTGCAAATCGCGGATCGGCCCCCAACTCCGGCCGTCCCATCGCCTTACAAAGCCGGCGATACACCTGGTCGGCGAGCGCTGCGATGTGGATGTATTTTCCGTCGCGTGTTGGGTACAAGCTGTTTGGTGCGCTGTTCGGCAAACGAGCTCCGGCCCGGCGTGGAAGCTTGCCGGTCTTTTCAAACGCGGGGACGGAAGCCTCCATCAGACTGAAGGCGGACTCGTAAAGAGCCGCGTCGACGCACTGTCCTTCGCCGGTACTTTCGCGAGCGATCACCGCCATCGCCGTACCGAACGCGGCATAGATGGCGGTGATATAATCCGTGAGCGGCAGGCCAACGCGAGAGGGAGGTCGATCCGGATCTCCGATCATTTCTCGCAAGCCGCTCATCGCCTCTCCGATGACGCCGTAGCCAGGGCGCTGCGACATTGGGCCAGTCTGCCCGAATCCGCTGATCCTCGTCATGATCAGATCGGGGCGCACCTTTCGGAGATCGTCGTATCCCAAGCCCCACTTCTCGAGCATTCCGGGACGAAAATTCTCGACCACAATGTCAAAGTGCGGCACCAGCCGTCGGACGATGTCTTGTCCGTCCTTTGAGCGCAGGTTGATCGATATGATGCGCTTGTTTCTCAGCAGCGTAGTTGCATAGAGCGACTTACCCCGGAAAGTCTCTCCGAGATTCCTCAGTGGATCTCCCACCAGATCCTCGACCTTGACGACCTCCGCACCGAAATCGGCGAGCAATCTCGCGCAGAAGGGGCCGGCGACTGTCGATCCGAGATCAAGAACTCGGTAACCGGCCAAGGGACCATTCGACAGATCTGAGCGGTTCTGGAAAGATTTCATCAGAGTTCTATCCTTATGAGCGTCATCATCTCTGTCATCTACTTGTGATTGAACCACAAGCTGCTGGGGGTCCGTAGTGGCGAAAGCTGGGCTACCTGGCAGGTTGCAACGCAGCCTCGCTAGTCGCCGCGATTATCTCGAGTGCGGGAGCCAGCTCTTCGCGGGGGAGCCAACGCGACAGGATTTCCTCGTAATCCTTTGGATCATGAGCGCGCGGCGGTCTCGGAAGATCAGGAACCGACCGACTAAAACGCGGAGCTGGTGCGGGCTGAACAACCCCCGCAACCTCGATAAGCGTCTTTCTCGCCTTCAATTGAGGATGGCTGCCCGCCTCCTCCATCGTCAGCACCGGAGCGAAGCAGGCGTCTGTGTTCTCGAGGAGGGTCCGCCAATGTTGGCTCGATTTCTTTGCGAAGGTAACGGCGAGGGTCGTACGAAGCTCCCCCCATCGTCGCTTGTCCTTCTTCAACTCGATCGTCGACGCCGGAAGATCGATAAGCCGCACAAGTTCAAGGAAGAACTTGTCTTCGATCGGTGCGACCGCGATAAACTGATCGTCTGCGCACTTGTAGACGTCGTAGAATGGCGCACCGGAGTCCAAGATATTGTCCCCGCGCCTCTCCGTCCAAAGCCCAGCGGCCTTCATTCCGAAGAATTGCGTCATCATCGATGCAACACCGTCCACGATTCCCGCATCGACGACCTGCCCCCTCCCGGACTGCCTGGCCTCGATCACTGCAGCTAGAATGCCGAATGCCAGGAAAAGACCTCCTCCGGCAAAGTCGCCTACCACGTTGAGCGGAGGGGTGGGTGGAGCGCCGGCGCGCCCCATGGCTGCAAGCGCTCCGGTGATGGCGACATAGTTGAGATCATGCCCTGCATAGTTGGAAAGGGGGCCGTCTTGTCCCCATCCGGTAACTCGTCCGTATACGAGAGCCGGATTTCTCTCCATGCACTCGGTTGGCCCAAGTCCAAGCCGCTCTGTCACGCCGGGACGAAACCCTTCAATCAGTACGTCGGACTGTTGCACCAACCGCAGCACCAATTCGATCGAGCGCTTCGACTTGAGATCAAGCGCCACTGTGTCACGGTTCCGCATGATCAGGTTGAACTCGATCGGCCGTTCCACACCGAGCCCGCTAGGTTCGAGACGGTCAATGCGAAGGACGGAAGCTCCCAGGTCGGCAAGCAGCATCCCACACATCGGGGCCGGTCCTATGCCCGCCAATTCGACGATCTTCAGTCCACTCAGCGGGCCCATTTGCCACCCATGCTCACCAGCACATCCACCTTCATTCGTCCTGTGGCAGCGGCGGTCATTCCTGACTGCGCGCCAATTTCGCCTTCGCCACTAACTGCCGTTCTCGTCGTGAACGAGAGGGAAGAACAAGTCCTTCCAACTGGTCGACTTTTGCTTCACGCCGCCCGCAAAGAGCATGAACTCGGCAACCTTTTGCAGACCTCGCGGCGCGACCTGGAAGTTGATCTTCTTGTCCTTCAAGAAGGCCTCCTGGACCTCCGGCGTTAGCTTCTCGTTGGTCACGGCGATGTAGTCCGCCAGCGCAGCCTTCCGATCATTGTTTGCCATGGCCGACGCCTCCTTGAGGGCATCAAACACGGCTTTCACGACCTTCGGATTCTGTCCGTAGAATTTAGTCGTCGTATTGATTGTAATGAGGGTCGACTGTCCGCCCCACACGTCGTAGGAGCTCAAGACCTTGTGGATCTGCGGGTCCTGAAGCTCCATGTACGAGTAGGGAGCGGCCGTGAAGTGAGCGTTGACTTCGCTCTTTCCGGAGAGAAGTGCAGTTGCAGCATCGGGGTGCGCCATAGCGACCACATTGGAATCGAACTTGGTCACAGCATCCTTGCCAAATAGTTGGACAGCCGCGGCTTTCAACGTAACAGCCTGCATCGAGCCGAGCGCAATGGCTGGCATAGCGATGCGATCCGTTGAGCCGAGATCCTTGAGAGACTTGAAAGACGGATTTCTGGACGTAAGAATCATCGGCACTTCGCTGACGGCGGCAATGCCCTTGACTGCGAGGTTGCTGTGGGTCCGGTCCCATAGAAGTACAAGCGGCCCAGTACCTGTCGCTGAGATGTCGATCGCCCCCGACAACAGAGACTCGTTGATGCCCGAGGCGGATATCTGCAACCAGTTCGCCTTTAGCTCGATGTTGGCAGCTGCGGCGGCTTTTTCGACCAGCCTATGTTTCTCCATCAGGACCAGCGGCAAGTAGTGAAGGCCAAACTGCCGCGCCAGCTTTACCTCCTTGACCTCTGCATGCGCCTGAAACGCTGTAAATGCGAAGGCCGCGGCCATCAGAGACGTTAGAATCTTCATGCCCATCCTCTCATGTCGTTCATTCTTTGGCCGGCAGGCGTCAAGCACGCACCTGCCCCCACTTGATGACGGTCTTCTTCTCGATTTGTCGGAAGATCCCGTTTTCGATGATCAGACCGACGATCATCACGGTCAGTAGGCCTGCGAAGACGCTCGGAGTTTCCAGCGAGTTGCGCTTCTCGAAGATGAACCAACCAAGCCCGCCCTGCCCCGATGCAGCACCGAAGACAAGCTCCGCGGCAATGAGCGTCCGCCAGGCAAAGGCCCAACCGATCTTTAGACCAGTTACGATTGACGGGAGCGCGGCCGGAATCAGGATGTGGAACACGAGCCTCACTCCGCGCAAACCAAAGGTCTGCCCAGCCATCCGCAGGGTTTCGGAGACGCCCAAGAAGCCGGAATGCGCGTTCAGGGCGACCGCCCAAACCACTGAGTGCACGATGACGAAGAAGAGGCTTACGTTCCCCAAGCCGAACCAGAGCAAGGCCAACGGCAGCAAAGCTATTGCCGGCATCGGATTGAACATCGCAGTCAAAGTCGAGAGGATGTCCGTGCCGATCCGGGTAGAAACGGCCAGAATCGTGCACGCGGAAGCAATCGCGAGGCCGATGACATAACCCACCAAGAGCGTCTTCAGGGTCACGAGGAGCCGCGCGGGAATGACGCCGCTCGCAATGCCGTCTTCGAGCGCACGCATGGTATCCGCGAAACTGGGGAAGAGGATCGGTACGTCGACCCGGGTGGCGTAGACTTGCCAGATGATTGCAAGAACCACGAGGACCGTGAGCCTGCGCAGCAGCGCTACTTCCGCCAGGCGCGTAAACAGGGGGAGTTTTACCTCTACATCACTCGGATCCTTTGCGGGCAACACCGTGAGTTCGTATTCGTCGCGGATCGGGGGTGTAAGAATCATCGAGCTCACAAGTAGGTCTCCTTCTTGTTTCGCTTAATGCTCGAAGAGCATGTCGTTGATCTTCCTGCAGAGCGCCTGAAATTCGGCCCCGTTTTGGCTGTCCGGACCGAACTGGTGCGCATTGAGTTCGGCGCGCACCCGGCCAGGATGGGGCGAAAGCACGAGGATCCGACTGCCGATGAGGACGGCCTCCTCGATCGAGTGCGTCACGAAGATCAAAGTGAAGCGTGTCTTGTCCCAAAGTTGCAGTAACTCGTGCTGCATCTTTCGCCTGGTCAGAGCATCTAGGGCCGCATACGGCTCATCCATCAGGAGGACGTCCGGCTTCATTGCCATGGCTCTCGCGATTGCAACGCGCTGCTTCATGCCGCCCGAAAGCGTATGCGGATATGCATCTGAAAATTTCGTGAGCCCGACTCGTTCGATGATCTCTTCTGCAGAGCGAGCGACATCCGCGCGCTTGTTGAGCTTGAGCGGCAGCTCGATGTTTTGTCTGACGGTCTTCCACGGCAGCAATTGGTCGAATTCCTGGAAAACCATCATCCGATCGGGACCGGGCGCATCGATTTGACGGTTCTTGAGGGTCATCCTTCCCTCAACCGGCTTGATGAAGCCGGCAATCGCCTTCAGCAACGTCGACTTGCCGCAACCAGACGGCCCCAACAGAACGAAGCGATCTCCGGCATGGATATCGAAGCTGACTTGCGATGTCGCCGTAACCAGGTATTCGGTGGTCTTGTACTGAAGCGTCACCCCCGAGACCTGGAGGAGCGGCTCTTGAGGAATCTGCGCAGGGCGCGGATTCGAGACGACCTGGAGCGTCGACAGCATCACCTACTCCTATCCGACTGTCATGCGCGGCCCGATCCGCATGACGCCAATTGCGTTTCCAAATCCCACTCTTCTAAATTCCGCGTCGCCGATTTTTTTGGGTCGCCGCGTCTCGGTCTACGTCCTTGTCTGCGGAAGGCGGCGACCGAGCAGTCCGCCTGCGACCATATTGCGCAGGATTTGCGTCGTACCCCCGCCGATGGTGAACATGCGTGCATCCCGCGCCATTCGTTCGAGCGGCAGATCGCGGCCATACCCGGCGGCGCCGTGCAGCTGCAGGGCATCGTTCGTCACCTTGATGGCGCCCTCCGCGGTGAATATCTTGGCCTGCGCCGATGCCGTGACATCCGGCCACGGATTAGCGTTACGCGCCGTGTCCTGGATCAGGAGTCGCGAGGCGCGTAACGTGATCGCCATGTCTGCCAGCATCCATTGCACGCCTTGGAACTCGGAGATCGTCCGTCCGAACTGCTCGCGCTCGTCGACGTAGGCCAAGGAGGCCTCGTAGGCTCCTTGTGCGATTCCAAGGGCCACCGAGGCTGCGCCGATGCGTTGCGAGTTGTACGCCTGCATGATTTGTCCGAAGCCCTTCTTCAACCCTGCGGGCGGGACGAGCAAAGCATCGGCGGGGACTTCACAATCTTCCAGGTGCAACGTTCCTTCCGGAATTGCACGCAGGCCCATTGCAGGAAGGCGCTTGCCGACACGAAAGCCCGGATGTCCGGCTTCGATCATGAACGAGCCGATACCTTGGTAGGTTTCGCCGTCATAGACCTGAGCGAGCACGAGATAGAGCCGCGTGATGCCCGCGCCGGTGATCCAGTGCTTCGTCCCATTGAGAATGTAGCTATTGCCGCGGCGTACAGCCTTGGTGGTCATGTTGGTCGCATCGGAGCCGGCTCGCGGTTCCGAAAAGCAGATCGCCGGCTTGTCGGCGTCGAGAATAAGTTCTGACGCGCGGCGTTTCTGCGTCTCCGTGCCGTATGCCATGATAGCGGGGACGGCACCCATATTGGTGTCAACGACAATTCTGCCGGAAATCCCGCACGCCTTGGCTGCCTCCTCGACGGCAATGGTCACGCCAAGAAAATTGACGTCGCGGCCGCCATAGGCCTTCGGCATCGTCATCCCCGCAATTCCGATATCTCGGAGCGCGCGGGCATGAGCGTATGGATATTCTTCAGTTCTATCGAGCTCCGCTGCCGCAGGCCGAAGTACACGGTCGGCAAGTTCCTTGACGCGCTCCCGGATCTCCTCGTGCGAGAACACGCAAGAACTGACAGCGACTGCCATTTGGTTCCTTCCCTGAGGGCGCTCGTTAGGAGCTGATGATGGTTGCATCATCGGTAAACCAATTGACATCATGCATAAAGTGCAATATTTGCAGAAGTTTAGTTGCGCGAGCTGCAAGTCAGGAAAATCGTTGAGGATCTTGCAAGGATGGATAAGCGGTCGTTGGAATCCTTCGTTGCCGTCTACCGATCGGGCTCTCTAGTGGAGGCAGCCGAGCGCCTCAACATCTCGCAGTCGGCGTTGTCGCGACGCATCACCGAATTCCAGCACAAGCTGGGCCTGTCTCTCTTCGAATCCTCTGGACGGGGATTGGCGGCGACGAGCGAGGCCCAAAATCTGCTTCCCCTCGCCTTGGCGGCGTTGGAAGGAATTGCTGCGCTGGAGGCGGCTGCACGCGTGAACGGTGTGCGCCCGGCGATTCACCTAACCGTCGCGGCGACCGCACATATGATCGAGACAGTAGTCGCCGATTGCATCGCCGATTTCGTGCGAACTCACCCTAACGTCAGGATAGGCCTTCTGGAAGCCGGAGGGGTCGAGATCGAAGATCTCATCTTGAGTGGCAAGGCTTCCCTCGGCATCACTGCCCGCCCTCGCTTTGACACCGGGCTCATCGATCGCCCAATTGTGCGTTTGAATATTCTCGCCGGGTCCTCGGAGCCCTTTACCCCTGGCGAGGTCAAGAATGGTATTGAGCTTCGGGCACTTTGTCGGCGAGAGCTGCTAATTCTCGACCGACGCTATCAGTCTCGCTTAACTCTCGACGCCGCGTTGCGGCTCCTACAACTTACGCCGAACATCATGCACGAGGGCAGCTCCGCCAGCGTCATTCTCGCTTTGGCTCGTGTCGGTCTTGGCACCGCGGTGATGCCATCGAGCACCCGAACGGACCTCTACACGGCAAAGATTACCGCAAACGGTGTCGCGCTGGGCATGGATTTGACGGCGATATGGGACCCAACGATGCGCTGGAGAGCCGAAGTAGAAGAATTGGCCGATTCTCTCAGAAAGTCCTTCGCGCCCCGCAAACAATCGCGACGTCCGCCCACAGCCGGGCGCGCGACGCGTACTTCCTGATCGTCTCGCTATCCATGCTCTGCTCGATCGCTCAAGTCACCCAGTGAACCTCGCTATGAGACGGGCGGAGGATCGCTGCGCCAGCGAGTATTCTCTCGATATCTCCTCGATCAGGGCTCCAGTTGAGCAGCATAGGCTGCAACCATAAAAGGAAGTTTGAGTCCTGACGTTAACCGCTCGAATCTTGACATCGTCTCTCCGATCGTTGCTCCGCAAGCTGCGCCGACAATACAAGCGCCAGGTTCAACACGTCCACTTCCTTCCGAAGTGCACCTGGCTCGCGTAAGACTGAATACGGGACTTGAGTTTTTTGGCGCGACTCCGGAACCAGGATCGACTAGCCTGATGCGGTTGCAAGGGTCTCATAGCAAACTAAACTTGGACCGCCACATGAGCGCCATTTGCTTTCCAACCGCTTCGGCCCCGAGGCCGCCGAACCGGAGCTTCAGGACGACTCCCCGGCCGTTCACTTCCAGCTGGCCAAGCGCGGCTCGATAAGAAAGTTTCGGCCCGAGCAACTCCAAGATCACGTCCTGCGACGACTTTGCGCGCTTGCGCTCTGCGCCCCGACAAAGAGCGATTTGCAGCAGCGCGACATCATCATTGTCGGTTCACCTATTTTGCGAGCAGAAATCTGTGCGCTTTTGGCGGGTGGGCACCTAGGCCAAAGGTGGCTTCAGGACGTCCCGAACCTTGCTTGATGTCCTTAAGGCCCCTCACACGTGCAGAGAGCACGGCCATTCCTAGCCGCCTGTATGATTGGCTTTTGCGGTCCAAGTTCAGTTGGAATTCGTCTAGCAGCTCTTCCAGATCAAAGCGGACATGAGTGATGTCCCCCTTGGCCAAAGCAGCCATCGCGTCTGGGAAGGGGGTGTTGAACTCGATGCCTGCTGCGGCGAACTGCTCGGCAACGCTTTGGAAGATTGGCTCAGAGCCTGTGCCCTCTTGACGCTCATCTTCGTCAGCAGCCAAGACCGAAGCGTAATAGTGCTCGGCCATTCGCTTCACCCGCGCATCGGAGAGCGACGATATTACGGGACGCTCTTTGAGCAGCGCCTCAGCACTGGCCAATGTCCGGTTGAAATCGGCCAGGACGTGCGTGGCAGCAACATTCGCTTCCTTCAGCACCTTGGTGCCGAGGGACTTCTTCAGAAAGACCTGCTTGGGTTTCTCGGAGTTGAGGACGCGCGCGACGGCTTCTTGGAGGCGTTCAGGCACTTTCCGCTGAGCGTAGTACGTCCCGTGTCTGTCTCTTATCAGTCCCATCAACGCGCGCATCAAAGCTACGACCCAGTGCTACCACCCGAGCGCAGTCAAAGCCATGATTTGCGTGATGTTTTTGAAATCTCAGCGCTTCTAGAGCCGCTGGCGCTCCCTAGGGGAATCGAACCCCTGTTTCAGCCTTGAGAGGGCCGCGTCCTAACCGCTAGACGAAGGGAGCGTGAGGGCTAGCCAATAGCCTCGAAATTTGTCCGCCGCAAGGACTGAACCTGCCTTTTATGGCTCATTGGCAAATTTCAGCTTGCCGGCCGGTTTCAACGTGTGGGCGTCGAAGGTGCGGATCTCGGTTGCCCCGCCGACGTCGAGGGTCACCACGAGGCGGTCGCCCGCGACCGCGGTCGAGACGATCCTCGCGCCCCTCGGCAGGGTGGCGGTGACGTCGCTCAGGGCCTCGGCCGCCCTTCCCTCCGACTTGAAAAGGCGGTAGCCCACCGCGATCAGGACGGCGCAGATCGCCAGCGCCGTGGTCAACCCCGCGATCAGCATCATCCGCCGCACCCGCGCGAACAGCGCGGCCTGCTCGGGGGTCGGTTCGGGAACAGCGGTTTCGGTCGTCATGCAGGGCTCTGGGTCAGCGCAAAGGTTGGAGGTTGTCGTTGCCGGCGACGAGGGCTCGGCCCGGCTCGACCGGGTGCTGGCCGCGCGCCTGCCGGACCTGTCGCGATCAAGGCTGAAAGCCCTGATTCTGGCGGGCGCGGTGAGCCTGAAGGGCGCCGCGGTCCGCGACCCCGCTTATCACGTCGCCGCCGGCGATACGATCATAATCGACGTGCCGGAGGCAGCCCCGGCGGAGCCGAAGGGCGAGGACATCGCCCTCGACATCGTGTTCGAGGACGACGACATCATCGTCATCAACAAGCCGAAGGGGCTGGTCGTGCACCCGGCGGCCGGCCACGAGACCGGCACGCTGGTGAATGCGCTGATCGCTCATTGCGGCTCTTCGCTGTCGGGCATTGGCGGGGTGCGCCGGCCCGGCATCGTGCACCGGCTGGACAAGGACACGACGGGGCTGATGGTGGTCGCCAAGAACGACCTCGCCCACCAATCGCTGACCGCGCAATTCGCCGATCACGGCCGGACGGGCGCGATGCGGCGCGGCTACATGGCCTTCGCCTGGGGGCTGCCGAACCGCCAGCGCGGGACGGTCGACGCGCCGATCGACCGCCATCCGCACGCGAGGGAGAAGATGGCGGTGCGCCAGACCGGCCGCGAGGCGGTGACGCATTGGGAGATCCTTCAGAGCTTTGCCGGGCGCGACGGCAAGGGCGTGGCGGCGCTGCTCGCCTGCGAACTCGAGACCGGACGCACCCACCAGATCCGCGTCCACCTCGCCCATATCGGCCACCCCCTGATGGGAGACGCCGTCTATGGCCCGCATTTCAAGACCAAGGCAAACCAGCTCGGCCTCGAGTCGCAGGCGGCTTTGGCCGCCCTTGGACGGCAGGCCCTGCATGCCTATCTGCTGGTATTGGAGCACCCGAGGACGGGAGAATTACTCCACTGGGAGGCGCCCCTGCCGGAGGATTTGCTTCTCCTTGAAGGTGCTCTGAAAGCGGCGCTATGACGCAGGGTGCTTCAGAAAAGCCTTACCTTACAAAAAGTTATAGCTGCCACACGGGGACGTGACGTCAGCAATCCTTCCCTAAACGACCCTCGATGGGGTATATTGCGCCTGCGTTGAAAGACCAACGCGGAACATCGCAGTCCGGCCGGCTTTAACCAAGCGGTCGTCTGCCTGGCCCGCCGCTATCGGGGGCCTGAACCTTTGGAGGGCGCACTATGGCCCGTACCGCTGCTTTGCCGGTCCTCAATGGAGAATCCGGCCTTTCCCGCTACCTCGCCGAGATCCGCAAGTTTCCAATGCTGGAACCCCAGCAGGAATACATGCTCGCCAAGCGTTGGCGCGAGCACGACGATCGCGACGCGGCACATCAACTCGTCACCAGCCACCTCCGGCTCGTGGCCAAGATCGCCATGGGCTATCGCGGCTACGGCCTGCCGATCTCCGAGGTCGTCTCGGAAGGCAACGTCGGCTTGATGCAGGCGGTGAAGCGCTTCGAGCCCGAGAAGGGCTTCCGTCTTGCCACCTACGCCATGTGGTGGATCAAGGCGTCGATTCAAGAGTACATCCTGCGTTCCTGGTCGCTCGTGAAGATGGGCACCACCGCGAACCAGAAGAAGCTGTTCTTCAACCTGCGCAAGGCGAAGAGCAAGATCAACGCGCTGGACGAGGGTGATCTCCGCCCCGACCAGGTGAAGATCATTGCGAAGCGCCTCGGCGTCACCGATCAGGACGTGATCGACATGAATCGCCGCCTCGGTGGCGACGCGTCGCTCAACGCGCCGATCCGCGACGACGGCGAGGCCGGCGAATGGCAGGACTGGCTGGTCGACAATACACCCAACCAGGAAGCCATGATGGCCGAGCACGAGGAGTATGATCACCGCCGTGACGCCCTGAACGGCGCCATGGGCGTGCTCAACCCGCGTGAGCGCCGCATTTTCGAGGCGCGCCGCCTCGCCGATGAGCCGATGACGCTGGAAGACCTTGCCGCCGAGTTCGGCGTGTCGCGCGAGCGCGTCCGCCAGATCGAAGTCCGCGCCTTCGAGAAGGTGCAGGCCGCGGTCAAGGGCACGATCGCAAGGCAGGAACAGGCTGCGCTGGAAGCCGCGCACTAAGCGCAACTTCCCTGCGCCAGAGATTGGCGGATCGAAAAGACGGAAAAGCCGGCGGCCACGCCGGCTTTTTTGTTTGGCGGCCCTCCCCTGCGCCAAACCGGCCGAGCTTGCCTTGAACCGCGTTCGCCGCTCAACCGACCAAAAAGGCGTCAGCATCAAGCGGACCGAGCTCGCGCCGTGTCGATCATCCTGCAATCCACCGTCGGCGGCTTCTCCGCCCAGTTCATGCGCAAGCTGCCGCTGGTCGAGCAGGCGATGCGCGAGCACGGGCTGGATCCGGCGGAGTTCGTGGTCTCGAAGGACTATGCCAGCACCGCGACGATTCCGTTCGTCGGGCCGTTCTTCTACGATTACAGCGTCTTCTTCGGCGACGATCAGTTCACCGTCACCGAGCCGAACGACATGGTGTTCCTGGACTATTTCTTCAAGCGGGTGCTCGCCGCCGACGGGCCGCCAGAATTGCCGGATCGGCCGGGGCTGATGCGGCGCTTGTTCGGGTGGATGACGGCGGCGACATAACCTCCTTCGTCATTCCGGGGCGCGACGAAGTCGCGAGCCCGGAATCCATTCATCCACCAACTCTGCGGCGCGATGGATTCCGGGCTCGCGCTACGCGCGCCCCGGAATGACGAGAGGCCCTCACTCCCCCCACGTCCGCGCCAGCGTCGCGAGCCAGCAGCCTTCGCAATAGCGCGCGTCCTTGTAATCGATCCAATTGTGCGCATAGACGTGGTCGAGCGGAATGTCGTAGCGCGCGCGCAGCACGCGGACGAGGATCCGCCACGCCGCGACCTGCGCCTCGGTCGGTCCCGCTGTGACGTCCGGATAGTTGCCGGCGAACTCGACGCCGATCGAATTGTCGCGCACGACCTGGCGATAGGTCGTCTTGTTGTCGATGTACTTGTTGTCGTTGCGGTTGGCGCCGTCGCCATGGGTCGGCACCAGATTTTCCGCGACCGCCCAATAGACCGTGCCGTCAGTCTCGACCCAGACCGTGACGCCGCGGCGGGTCGGGTTCTTCGACTGCTCCTGCGCGCCGCCCCGCGCCGAGCCCGCCGGCCCTTCGGTCTGATGCACGATGATGTTGCGCCAGGCATGAGCCTGAGCGACATCGCCCCACGGTGCGAGCCAGACGATCTTCAAGCCGGGAATGTCGGGCGTGCCGGAGTCGCGCGCGACCTTGGCAAGGTCGGCCTCCATTGCAGCGGCGGGAGCGATCAGGGCATAGGCGGCGAGAACAGCCGCGAGCAGGCGAGACATCATCATGCGGGTCCAATGCGGACCCGAGCCTAGCATCTTACGCGAATTTGCGCGCGGCCGCGGCCAGATCAGTCAGCTCGGGCGAGAGCGACGGCGCCGGATCATAGACCGCAAAATCGTTCTTGCCGTTCTTCTTGGCCGCGTAGAGCGCGTCGTCGGCATGAGCCATCAGGCGGTCCGGAAACTGGCCGATGGCCCGATCCCATTGCGCCACGCCGATCGAGATCGCGATCGGGATGTCGTTGCCGGTGCAGGCGGCGGCGTCCTGGCGGCAGACCTCGAGCACGCGGCGGGCGATCAACGCGCCTTCGTGGAGCGACGAGGACGGCAGCACGACGCAGAACTCGTCGCCGCCGGTGCGGGCCAGCATGTCGCCCGGCCGAAGCCGCGTCTGCGCCATCAGGGTGAAGTGCTGCAGGCAGGCGTCGCCCGCAGCATGTCCATGGGTGTCGTTGATGGTCTTGAAACCGTCGAGATCGATCACCAGCAGCGAGAACGGCTCGCCGCTGCGCTCCGAGCGGGCGCACTCCTCGGTAAGCCGCTGCAACAGATGCCGCCGGTTGGCGACGCCGGTGAGGTCGTCGAGCAGCGCGAGGTCGGCGACCTCGTTGCGCAGCCGGTCCATCGCCATCAACAGGAAGCCGAAGTTGAGCGTCATCGACAGGAACAGGAGTCCGAGCACCATGACGGCATGGGCCTGGCTTCCGGCGACCGCCGAAAAATCGCCGCCCAGCACATTGCCCGCCGTACGGGCCACGAAGATGGCGATGATCGTGATGATGACGATGCTGGACAGCCAGGCGCCAGGGCTGACGCGGCCTTCCTGCGGCGACAGCAGGAGACGCAACGCCGACAGCAGGGGAAGAGCCTGACCGACCGTGTAGCAGAGCATACGCAGCTGCATGTGGTCGAAGACGATCCTGAAGAACACGACACCGGCGAGGCTCAGGACGCCCGTCACGGCCATGGCGCGCCAGGGCACCGGCCGGTCGTAGAAGCGCTGTATGCCCATGGCGGCGAGGCAACTCGCCGCCATGATGCCAGCAGCTCCAGCCAGAAGCGGCACGGGAGAGGTGACGAACAGGTGGACCAACGCCGCCATCGCGCCTGCCGCGGCGACGAAGGCCGATGCCATCCAGAACCGCGCGGCCTCGAATTTCGGATAGGAGCGCGTCACATAGGCCCAGATCAGGCCGAGCGCCAGGAAGTTGATGACGAAGACCGTCCAAAGTGTCGGTACGTTCAGCATGGCGGCCGCAGCACGCGCAGCGTCCCGCCTCCCGCCTTAGGCAACCGTCCGTGCATAACCGCCCCCGTGTTCTTGCGGACGACAATGCGCGTGGCGCGCTTAATGGAGTCTCACCGCGATCCTGCAAACACGGGCTTTGGTTTTGGATTGATGAATCCCGCAAACGGACTCCGGCATCGTTAAGCAAGACTTGATGCGCGACAGCCGGCCACGTCCGGGCGAACCGGAGGCGGATTCGCGGGCAAAAATCACCCGAAAATGCGTCTGAGCTGTGGATAACGTGATGACGGAGATATGACAGCACGGGGCAGTTGCCCGCGAATCTGCTGAGTTTGTCATCGAGGATGTTGCGAGGCTGGCCCTCCGCCGAGCATCCCTCGTGTCGCGTTTCACCATTAACCCTTGAGAGGATACTATGGCTAAGAAAGCGAAGAAGGCGGCGAAGAAGAAGGCGAAAAAGGCCAAGAAGGCGAAGAAGAAGTAACGCGGCTTCTTTTTCTTTGCCCGGGTGGAGCCTCGCTCCGCCCGGGTGTCAGGTAAGGTTGAAACAGTTTGAAGATGGCGGGCGCGAGGCCCGCTTTTTTTATTTGTCGCGTTATTGCCATCCGCTCCGCTCTCTCGCTCCCTCGCCCCGCTCTTCGCGGGGAGAGGGGGGTGAGGGGCGCTTCCACAAAGACGATAGCAGACGGATTCCCCCTCACCCGGATTGCACATCTTTCGATGTAATCCAGCCTCTCCCCTCGCGCGGGGAGAGGTGAAGAAAGCAGCCTACCTCTCGGCGAACGCCAGCTTCGCTCCAAGCAACGCAAAGCCGGCGGCAAAGCTGCGGCGCAGCCAGGCCATGACGCCCGGGCGGGAGATGATGCGCGCTCGCACCGAGGCGGCACACAGGCCGTAGACGACGAACACCGCAAACGTCATCGCCATGAAGACGCCGCTCAATTCCAGCATCCGAGCCAGCACATGGGGCTCGTCCACCGCGATGAACTGGGGCAGGAAGGCGAGGAAGAAGATCGACAGTTTTGGATTGAGGATGTTGATCAGGAAGCCGGTCACGATGACGCGGCCGCTCGAGCGCTCCTTGATCTCACCCTCGACCGCGAGCGCCCCGGTCTCGCGCAGCGCCTGCCAGGACATGTAGAGCAGATAGCCCACGCCGCACCATTTCAGCGCGGCGAAGGCGAGCGCGCTGGTGTGCAGCACGGCGGCAAGGCCGAGCATCGCCGCCGTCATGTGCGGCACGATCCCGAGCGTGCAGCCGAAGGCTGCTGCGATGCTGGCGCGCGAGCCGCGCGTCAGCGCCGCGGCCAGTGTGTAGAGCACGCCGGTACCGGGCGAAGCGACCACGATCAGTGAGGTGAGCAGGAAGGACAGGGTCATGGACAGACCTTATCACCGCCTCTCGCGGCAAGAAAGCAAGCTGCCAGGACGGTCCCTCAGGACAATTGCGCGAGCTCGGCCTCGCGCAGCACGTCGAGTGGCGCCCAGGGCTTGGCCCAGAATTTCGCGCCGTCAGGCAAAGGCTGCGCCAGCGGACGGCCCGAGGTGACGACGACGTCGAGCCTCGGATTGCGGTCCTTGGCAACATAGGCGAGCTCGACCCCGTTCATGCGGCCGGCGAGCTGCACGTCGGTCAGCATCAGGCATAGCGCGCCGGCATTGTTGTCCAGGACGCGTTCGGCCGCCTCGGCACTTTCGCACTGGATGACTTCGTAGCCGCTCTCCTCCAGGAGGAGACACAGCATCTCGCGCTGCATGGCGTCGTCCTCGACAATCAGCGCGGTCGCCCGATATGGCATAGCCTGTCTCATGTGGCCGCTCCAAAAATGATCGTCTTCACTGAACTAACGTATGTTAAGGGCGCGCCCGCGATATGGTTCGGTTCCAAACTGAAAAAATGTACATCCAAGTTCCCACGGCCGGCGTGGCTGCAGCGGAAGCTGGAGAAGATAGCGAGGGACGACGAACGTGATGCGAAAGCGCCGCCCGCCCTCAACCGTCGTCCTGGCGAGAGCCAGGACGACGATCGGGTGAGCTTCCGTCATCAATATCTCCGCTCTCATGCCGTGGCTTGACCGGCGCATCCAGTACTTCGCGGCTCCTCCGTATGACGTTACTGCCTCTGGAATACTGGATCACCCGCCTTCGCGGATGATGACACGGAGTGTGTGGCGGGAGCGCTTCGTCTCTCAGCCGCGCGAACTCACTGCCCGATCAGCCGATCGGCAAAATAGCCGATCGTCTTGCGGTAGATCAGCGCCCTGTTCCACTCGCGCATGGCCTCGAAATTGGCGGTGCCTTCGCCATAGGGCTGGCCCATCTTGAAGCCGTTGGTGTGGAGCAGGTTCGCGGTCGAGGCGAGCACGTCGGCGGCGCTGTGGCGAAGGTCGACGCGGCCGTCGCCGTCGAAGTCGACGCCGTATTTGATGTAGGACGACGGCAGGAACTGGGTCTGGCCGATCTCGCCGGCATAGGCGCCGATGAGGTCGCGCAGCGGCAGGTCGCCGCGCTGGACGATCTTGAGCGCGGCGAGCAGCTCGCCCTGGAACAGCTCGGTACGGCGACAGTCATGCGCCAGTGTTGCGAGGGTGCGGATCACCGGCAGCTTGCCCATGTCGCCCTTGCCGAAATCGCTCTCCAGGCCCCAGATCGCGACCAGGATCTGGCGGGGCACGCCGAACTGCTGCTCGATGCGCGACAGCAGCGCGGCGTGACGCTGGAGCAGCGCGCGGCCGCCGTTGATGCGACCGGGCCCGACGCGCGTCGAGACGTACTGCTCAAAACTCTTGTTGAAGGTGTAGCGCTGCCGGCGGTCGAAGGCGAGCACGGCGCCATCCTGCGTCACGCCACCGAACGCCGCGCTGGTCACGCTCGCCGAGACGCCGGCCGCCTGCGCCTCCGAGGTCATGCTGGCGACAAAACTGTTGAAGTCGCCGCCGCAGCGCGCGGCCTCAGCCGAGCCGCCGGCCAGACACACCATGGAAGCGACGGCCAGAACAAATCTCAGCATGTGGAATGATCCCCGAAATCCTTGCGCGAAGCGGCCGGCGATCATGCCCGGGAACCGGACTCCCGTCAAAGCGGCAAAACCCCGCCAGAACCGATCGCAACGTGAGCGCGACTAACGAGTCGCGCTCCATCCCCATCCTCAACCGCATCGCGCAGCCAAGGCTGCGGACCGCCGGCGTAGGGTTGCTTGCTCCCGTCGGCTCCAACGCAACGGATGCCGGCCGCGCGCTCAACCGGCGGGTGGAGCTGGTCGCGCCGTGAGGGTCGCGAGCGCTGGAGTTGATGCGCATCAAGGCCAGCGCGTCGGCGGCGTGAGATGAATTGGCTCGTGCGCTGCGCCTTGTCATTCCGGGGCGCGACGAAGTCGCGAGCCCGGAGTCCATTGCGCCACCAATAATGCGGTTAAATGGATTCCGGGTTAGCGCTTGCGCGCCCCCCGGAATGACGAGCGGAACAGTCACAACGACAAGATCGGGCTCCTGCGGCGCAGCCAGGCAAGAGACGTCCGGCAAATCCCAGGACGATCAGTCATGGCCGACGACAAGCCCACATCGAAACCCGTCGCTCTTCTGCGCCTGCCGCTCTTCCGCCTGCTCGCCATTAACCTCGCGATCGGGGCCTGCGCCGCCGCGCTGCTCGTCGGCGGCCTGCTCTGGCTCAACCCCGGACATCTGCGCGAGCTGATCTTCGCCGATCACGCGCCTGGCGTTGCACTCCTCCTTCTGCTCGGCTCCTTCCTCATCACCCTCGGCTCCGCAGCGATGGGCAGCGCGATCATGGCGCAAGGGCGTAACGCAGACGAATTCCACGATGGCGGCGGGCACGGCTCGCTTGTTGTTGAGAAGCTGGCTGCGCGATCATCCGACGTGATGCGCGCGCCGCGAGATGGAACTCGCCGTACGAGTTGATCCGGACGTCACCGTCGCTCGGGAAGACGTGCAGCTCTGCGCACTCCGGTACAGAGCGCACATCTCTCGTCGCGTTGCGAGAGTGGACAGCATGAACAGATTACTTCGAACATCCAAACATTTGATTCCGGAACTCGTTGGAACCAAAGCTCGCCATCGACGCATTTCTGATGCGCTTGCTGCGACATCAACGCTGCAACGATTTGCCTTGCCATCGTATGGAGCTGGTTATAGCCTTCTATTCTAGGTTGTTGCCCCGCCAGCCCCGGGCGACGCTGAAGACCAAAAATAAACGGCGGGCTTTTGCGGCCCGCCGTTTATTCAGGGAAGGAGCGCAGCAAGCGCTTCGGGCCTCTCCGCGGCAAGCGAACTTTCATCATTAGTCGCGCAGCGAATTCGACAGCCTCCGGCGCAACCAGCGCCGCTGTTGACGAATGTCGAGGCCATTTGACTGCGGCGCGCTGATCGACGACAAGCGCGCCATGGCCAAAAAACCTGGAACCAATCCCAAGGGCGAGTTCGCCTTTTTCAACGTCGTCTATGAAGACGGCTCCCAACGCTCCAACCGGCGCGTGCCTGCCGAGCTCCTTGGCGGGCTCGACGGCGACGAGCCTGCGCGCAGCTTCATCATGGATCAGGACCGGGAGATCGCCGAGAAGTCCGGCCGTCCGCCGCTCGCGATCAAGAGCCTCGACCGGGTCGGCGCGAAGAAGAAATAGGCGAGCGCCCTCGCGACACGTGGAGCGTCAGCACAAACAAAAACGGCGGGCTTTCGGCCCGCCGTTTTCGTTTGGACGAGAGCCGGGTCGAATCCGGCACAACGTCAAATTAATTGTCGAGGAATGACCGCAGCTTCCGCGACCGTGACGGATGCTTCAGCTTGCGCAGCGCCTTGGCTTCGATCTGACGGATGCGCTCGCGGGTGACCGAGAACTGCTGGCCGACTTCTTCCAGCGTGTGGTCGGTGTTCATGCCGATGCCGAAGCGCATGCGCAGCACGCGCTCTTCGCGCGGCGTGAGCGAGGCGAGCACGCGCGTGGTGGTCTCGCGCAGGTTCGACTGGATCGCCGCATCGATCGGCAGGATCGCGTTCTTGTCCTCGATGAAATCGCCGAGGTGTGAGTCCTCTTCGTCGCCGACCGGCGTCTCGAGCGACAGCGGCTCCTTGGCGATCTTGAGAACCTTGCGCACCTTCTCGAGCGGCATGCCGAGCTTCTCGGCGAGCTCTTCCGGAGTCGGCTCGCGGCCGATCTCGTTGAGCATCTGACGCGAGGTGCGCACGATCTTGTTGATCGTCTCGATCATGTGCACGGGGATGCGGATGGTGCGCGCCTGGTCGGCGATCGAGCGGGTGATCGCCTGCCGGATCCACCAGGTGGCGTAGGTCGAGAACTTGTAGCCGCGGCGGTACTCGAACTTGTCGACCGCCTTCATCAGGCCGATGTTGCCTTCCTGGATCAGGTCGAGGAACTGCAGGCCGCGGTTGGTGTACTTCTTGGCGATCGAGATCACGAGGCGGAGGTTGGCTTCCACCATCTCCTTCTTGGCCTGGCGCGCTTCGCGCTCGCCCTTCTGCACGGAGTGCACGATCTTGCGGAACTCGCCGATCTCGAGACCGGTGAGGGCTGCGAGCTGATGCACCTCGTGGCGGAGGTCCTTGATGCGGTCCTTCTCGTGGTGGACGAAGTTCTTCCAGCCCTTGGCCGAAAGCTTCGACACCCGGTTGAGCCAGCGCGGATCGAGCTCCGAGCCGGTGTAGTTGCGCAGGAAGTCGTCGCGGGCGACGCCGTGGCTGTCGGCAAGACGCATCAGGCGGCCCTCGTGCGAGACGAGGCGCTTGTTGATGTCGTAGAGCTGCTCGACCAGCGAGTCGATGCGGGCCTGGTTGAGGCGCAGCGACTTCACCTCGACGATGATCTCGTCCTTCAGCTTCTTGTACTTGCGCTCCTGGTGCGGCGAGAGCGACTCGTTCTGGAGCTGGTTGGCGATGTCCTGCTCCTGAAGCTTGCGCAGCTTCTTGTAGTTGTCGGCGATCTTGTCGAAGATCTCGACGACCTTCGGCTTGAGCTCGGCCTCGATCGCGGCGAGCGACATCTGGTTTTCGAACTCGTCGTCGTCCATGTCGGCTTCGGCGGCGGCCTCGCCCGGATCCTTCTCCTCGCCGCCTTCGCCGTTACCGGCGGCAGGCGCGGGGCGGAACGGGGTCGGCGACGGCGGCGCAGCGGGCGGCGCCATATGCGCGGGCGCGGCAGCAGCCGGAGCGGCCTCGCCACCCTCGGCCGGCGCTTCGCCGTTCTCCCCAGTGGGACCGCCGATCATCGCGGTGTTCATGCCGCCCTTGGCGTCGGGACCGGCATAGGTCGCTTCGAGATCGATGATGTCGCGGAGGAAGATCTTTCCTTCGTTGAGCTCGTCGCGCCAGATGATGATGGCCTGGAAGGTCAGCGGGCTTTCGCAGAGGCCCGCGATCATCGCCTCGCGGCCGGCCTCGATGCGCTTGGCGATCGCGATTTCGCCTTCGCGGGAGAGCAGCTCGACCGTGCCCATCTCGCGCAGGTACATGCGCACGGGATCGTCGGTGCGCTCGCCCGGCTCGCTCTTCTTGACCTCGGTGACGGCCTTCTGGGTGACCTCGACGAGCTCGTTGTCGGTGTCGTCGTCACCGCCCTCGTCCTTCTCGTCCTCGCCTTCGCTGTCGTCGGCTTCGGTGACGTTGATGCCCATGTCCGAGAGCATCGACATGATGTCCTCGATCTGCTCGGGCGAGGTCTGGTCGGACGGCAAAACTTCGTTGAGCTGATCGAAGGTCACGAAGCCGCGCTTCTTGGCCTGCTTGATCATCTTCTTCACTGCCGCGTCGGACAGGTCGAGCAACGGCGAGGGCGCATCCTGGGAATCCTTCTCCGGAGCGTCCGCTGCCTTGTCGTCTTTTTCCTTGTCCTTCGCCTGCAGCGTCTTTGCCTTGGTGGCCATCCATTGCTCCTAAACGCGCTTCACACAGACGGTCGCCGCGCCTGCCTGAATTCACTTGAACCTGTTGCCCGACGCTCTCGCTTCGGCAGCTCTCGACACGGAAAGGGCGGCGCAAACCTCTCTCGCCACCCCAAGCTTTCTCTCGCCGGAATTGCCTAACGCTTCGTGAGCCTCTTTGTCGCAGCGGATGCAGGTGTAGTGCCAACAGCGATTGCGCGGATTCATTCCCTGACGCGTCTGTTCTGCCTGCGGCCGCCTGGTGGCCAAAGTGCTACAAGACCGTTAAGCCTCGATTAACCCTGTTTTTGCCGCCAAACCTTGGATTTGGCGAGTCTTTTAGCGGTTCCGACCCCGGCCGTCCGCATGTTTCTTCATCAAACGCTCTTCTGGAACCGGCCCGACAGCTCGCCAAAACCCTCGATCAGGGCCTCGATGCCGTCGACCTCTCCCATCCGGGCCTTGACGTCACGCAGCCACGCCAAATTGGCCTCGCTGGGGTCTTCCCCCAAGGCCAGCTCGGCGTCTTTCAACTCCCTAAGTAGTGAATGCCACTGCCGATGCAAGGCAACGAGCTGGTGCCAGGTGGCAAGAACGTCATCCCGTGCCGCGCCCTCCCTTGCGCCCCACACCGCCTGGGTCGTGATGGCCCGTTCAACCCTTTGAAGCAATGGAATAAATCCGCCCTTCTCCAGGTCAGCCCGCATCTTCTCGGCCTGCTCACCAGGGTCCGGGCTGTGGTGATGGTCGTTGGCGAAGGCGGCGATGATGCCGGCCCGGAGCTTGTGGGCCTCGGGGTGGGCCAGCTCCAGGGCTGCCACCTCCTCGAGGTGCTCATGCAGCAGCCAGGGGTGGTTGATCAGGCACTGCAGGATCAGGGCCTCGCGGCGGGAGACGGCGCTGCGCTGGCCCCGCATGATCGGGCTCGCGGCGAGCTGCGGGCTCGCCGCCTGGTAGGGGCCGGAGGGGAGCAAGGTGGGACCGGGCGCGCCGCGCCGGCCGCCCCCGGCGAATCGATTCGCGCCGCCCGCTCCTCGGGGCTGGAATGGGCGACCCTGCCCACCCCGGAAATTGCCCCGGCCGGCGAAGCCGCCACCGCCGCCCTCGGGCGCAAAGGCGCGCTGCAGCCGCTGGACAAAATCGTCGCGATAGTACCGCCGTACCACCTCGTCGCGGATGCCGTTGGAGAGCTCCTTGATGCGCGCCTCCAGCGCGGCGCGGCGCTCGGGCGTGACGAAGCTGCCGCCTTCGAGCTCGCGCGACCAGATCATGTCGGCGAGCGGCTTCGCCGCGGCGATCACCTCCTCGATCGCGCCACGACCACCGGAGCGGGCGAGATCATCGGGGTCCTGCCCCTCCGGCAGCAATGCGAAGCGCAGGCTCTTGCCCGGCGCGAGGAACGGCAGTGCGAGGTCGGCAGCACGATAGGCGGCCTTCTGCCCGGCCCGGTCGCCGTCGAAGCAGAGGATCGGCTCGTCCGCCATCTTCCAGAGCAGCGCGAGCTGGCTTTCGGTGAGCGCGGTGCCGAGCGGCGCGACCGTGCCGGCAAAACCGGCGGTCACCATCGCGATGACGTCGACATAGCCTTCGACCACGATCAGCGGCGCGCCGTTATGGGACGCGGCGCGCGCGGTCTGGTGGTTGTAGAGATTGTCGCCCTTGTGGAAGAGCGGCGTCTCCGGAGAGTTCAGGTATTTTGCCGGAACGTCCTTCTCCAGCGCACGTCCGCCGAAGGCGATGACGCGGCCGCGCAAATCCGTGATCGGAAACATCACGCGGTCGCGGAAGCGATCGTAGGGCACGGGAATGTCGTTGCCGGCAATCAAGAGACCGGTCTCAACCATGTCGTCGACGGAGACGCCGAGCTTGCCCAGATGCTCCTTCAGCGCAAAACGGTCAGGCGACGCATAGCCGAGGCGGAACTGCAATTGCGTCGCCGGCGAGATCGCACGATCGGCAAGATAGCCGCGCGCCTTCGCGCCGACGCGCGAGGCCAGTGTCTCCGCAAAGAATTTTGCCGCGAGGTCCATGACGTCATGCAGCGACTTGCGCCGCTGCTCGTGCCGCGCCGCATCGGGCGTCACCGTCGGCAACGGCAGCCCCGCCATGTTGGCAAGCCGCTCCACCGCCTCGCCGAACGGCACGCCGTCGGTCTCCATCATGAAGGTGATGATGTCGCCGTGCTTGCCGGACGAGAAGTCGTGATAAAAACCCTTCTGGTCGTTGACGTAGAAGGACGGCGTCTTCTCCTGCTGGAATGGCGACAGCCCCTTCCACTCCTTGCCCGCCTTCTTCAGCTTGACACGCTTGCCCACGACTTCGGAGACCGAAAGCCGGGCACGCAGTTCGTCGAGGAATTGGGGCGTGAAGCGCATGGCCTGTGTTTAGCGCGAAACCGTCTGAGTCGGGCGAAGGGTTAGGGATATAGGTGCGACTTGCCGAAAAGTCAGGATTGTCGGGCTTTTCCGAGTTATTCGACCTATTCACAGCCCCTTCCGTCATCTCCCCGTCATTCCGGGGCGATGCGAAGCATCGAGCCCGGAATCCATCGCGCCACAGGAAGGCTGGGAAAAATGGATTCCGGGCTCGCCCTTCGGGCGCCCCGGAATGACGTGGCGGAAAACCCCGAATGACGGCTGCGGAAAAAGCGCCTTGAACCCGGGCCAGTTCCACGCTTCCATAGCGCCATGTTCAGGACGTTTCGAGGCGGTCATAGCGGCGGTTGGCGCGTCACCTCGATGTCATCAGTGACGGGCGAGCCCCTGCCCTTCGTACCGGCGCTGTCGGTGACCGACAGCGAGGCCGTTTCATTGCCGATCGTGCCCTCGCGCAATGCGTGGCGGCTGGTCGGGGTCGCCAGCTATCTGCGCTACACCGAGCGCGCGGAGAAGGAGCAGCTCACCGCCGTGCAGGCCGAACTCGGCCGCCCCGAGGCGACCAGCGCGGCGCTGATCCCGATCCGCAAGTCGCAAGCCTGGTGGGACCTTGCGCCCGAGGAGCGGCGCAAGGTCTTCGAAGAGAAATCGCACCACATCGCGAGCAGCCTGCGCTTCCTTCCCGCGATCGCGCGGCAGCTCTATCATTCTCGCGACCTCGGCGAGCCCTTCGACTTCCTCACCTGGTTCGAATACACGCCGGCGGATGCCGCGCTGTTCGAGGAGCTGGTCGCGATCCTGCGGCAGACCGAGGAGTGGACCTACGTCGAGCGCGAGATCGACGTGCGCCTGGTGCGGGAAGTGCTGTCGGCCTAGTGATCCAGGAAGCGGCCGGACTCGATGCGCGGCAGATCGGTGACGGGCCAATTGTAGATGTAGGTCCAGGCTTGCATGACCGCGCCGTCTGCCGTCAGCACACCGATCAGCTTGCGCAGATACTCGGTCGGCTCCGGAAAGCCTTCGCCACAGGCCTCATACATGTCGAGCTCGCGCAGGAGCTCGTCGCCAGCGCGCATGCGAAACAGCTCGCCATGGACGAGATCGGACGGCGCATCTGACAGCAGCAGCCCCGGATAATGCTTCACGAGAACCAGCCGGCCGCGACAGGTCGCCTCACCCAGGAAATCGGCATGCATCGACAACAGCCGCGCCATCGGATGGTCGAAACCGCGCATCAAGGTGCCGTAGACAAAGAGAAGATCGGAGGTCATGTGCGCTTGTTATCCTGCGAGCACGCGATGATTCAAGCGGTCTTGCAAGCGTTCTTCACGATGGTGCTTTGAGGCCGCCTCCTCTATAGCCTTGTACGGTCACGACTACAGTGCTGCTCCGATAGGCAATCCGAATGGCTTCAGACGCAACAACCGCGCCAGCGCAACTGCTGGGCACGGACGACGTTCATCCGGTTCATGAGGCCAATTTGGCGGGGCGATCGCCGTTCCTGCTCACCTCCGATCACTACGGGCGGCTCCTGCCGCGCGCGCTCGGCGATCTCGGCGTCGCCAACAGCGAGCTGACGCGGCACATCGCCTGGGACATCGGCATTGCCGGCGTTTCCGACCGCCTCGCAGAAATGCTCGACGCGCATCTGATCGCGCAGCGCTATTCGCGGCTCGTGATCGACTGCAACCGCCCGCCGAGCGTCGCAAGCTCGATCCCGGCGATTTCCGAGGCAACCGCAATCCCGCGCAATGAGGGAATTTCAGCGGACGAGCGCTCGGCGCGGCGGCGCGAAATCTTCGAGCCTTATCATGGCCGGATCAACGCCGTGATCGACGGCCGCGTGCACGCCAAACGACCGACTGTGCTGGTGTCGCTGCACAGTTTCACGCCGGTCTATGCCGGCGTCGCGCGGCCCTGGCACATCGGCACGCTCTACCATCGCGACACCGTGTTGCCGCGGCTTCTGCTGAAGCATCTGCGCAGCGAGCGCGATCTCGTCGTCGGCGACAACCAGCCCTATGCGGTGAGCGACATCACCGACTACACCATCCCCGTGCACGGCGAGGCCCGCGGCCTGATCAACACCGGCATCGAAATCCGTCAGGACCTGATCGCGGATCAATCCGGCCAGCAGCAATGGGCCGAACGGCTGGCGCGCATCTTTGGCAAGATCGAAGTGGAGCTAAAGGTGGAGGCGCTGGTGTAGCGCTTTGCGCCCCATCGCACACTGCATTCCCTCCCCCCTTGCGGGGGAGGGTTAGGGAGGGGGGTGCCACACGGCACACTCTCTCGATTGTACGAGAATTGTTCTCGACGGCGTCTAGACCTTTTCCTGGGCTACCCCCCTCCCCGGCCCTCCCCCGCAAGGGGGGAGGGAGCAGAGCGGCGCCAATGGAGAGGACGACAACCTATCGCGAACAGTTCTTCGACTAACCGTTCACTTCGCCCTGGTCAGCGCCAACCAGATACCGCCGCCGATCATGAAGCCGCCAGAGACGCGCGACATCATCCGCGTCCGGCGTGCGGAGAAGAATTTTCGCGCGCGCCCGGCGGCCGTGGCGTAGAGCGCGTCGGTCATCGCTGCGGTGACCATGAAGGTCGCGCCGAGCAGCGCGACCTGCGGGAAGTGATCGCGGTTCATGTCCATGAACTGCGGAATGAAGGCGCCGAAGAACACCAGCACCTTCGGGTTCGACAGCAGCACGAGAAAGCCCTGCAGGAAGAATCCGCCGCGCGGCGGTGCCGGCGGCTCGTCGACATTGACGCCCTCGACCGGCGCCCAGATCAGCTTGATGCCGAGCCAGATCAGATAGGCCGCACCGGCAAAGCGCACCCAGTCGAACCAGTAGCCCATCGTCGCCATCAGCGAGGTCAGGCCGATCGCGACGACGCCGATTACGATCGCAAGACCGGCCTGCGCGCCGGCAACGTTGGTCAGCGCAGCGCGGGTCCCGTGGCGCAAGCCGTTGGCGATGACGAGGGTGACGATCGGACCAGGCAGCAGCGCCAGCGCGATACAGGCGGCGACGAAGGCGAGATAGGCTTGCATGGACATCATGGGGAGGACTCGCTGAGGGCGTTTTGCTGCATTAATGCATGGCGGAGGCGGGAACGGAAGCTCTTCTCCCTCTCCCCGTTCTTACGGGGAGAGGGCTGGGGTGAGGGGCCGCATACGCAATCACGGTAGCAGACGGACTCGGGGAGACTCCCCCTCACCGATCGCATCTTCGATGCGATCCGGCCTCTCCCCGCGCGCGGGGAGAGGCGAAGCCTCCCTCACCTGCCATCCAGCGCAGCCGTCACCCATCGCTTCATCTCCTGCGTCTTCAGGAACTCCAACGCCGCGCGCTGCATCACATGCGCCTCGCCCGCCCCTTGCACGACCGCAACCAGCAGATCGCAGCGGCGCGAGAGGGCGATGCCGGTGGCTGCGTGGCGCGCGCCGTCGGCCAAGTCGAGATCGTATTGCCTGGCACGACCGTCAAGCCCGCCGACGCTCACTGTCTCGCCCGCCGCCACCGGCGTGAAGCGCGGACTGATCAGATCAAGATCGGTGACGCGATCGACCTCATCGTCATCGGCGACGCCGCGGTCGCAATTGCAGAAGCCGAGTTTTGCGCGGACGTAAAGCCGCGCCCCTTCGCAAGCTCCATCGCAACGGAACGCGCGGCCCGCGGGCCAGCCATCGCGCTGGAACGGCCAGGCGATGTCGCGCCAATGTGCGGGCCTGTCCGCCGGCGACGGCGCAAGCTGATAGGCGCCGACACCCGAGGCACCGAGCGCGAGCACCGTGGCCATGATCGTCGCCGCGCGCCGCATCGTCAGTTCTTCGGCAGACCGGCGACGGCGCGCGCGGGTCCGGTCAGCTCGAGGATATGCAGCCCCGTGTTGGCGCGATCGACGATATAGATGTAGCCGCGGTCATCGGTCTCGACATTGTTGGTCTGGATCGCGACCTTGCAGCGCTCGCCACCCTCGACCGGAATGCAGCGCTTGTCGGTCGCACTCGTGATCGATGGAATGAAGTACCCGACCTCCTTGGGGTGATAGGGATCGCGGATGTCGAGCGCCCGCACGCCGGCATTGAAGAAGGCGATGAAGGCCATCTTCTGGTAATAGACCGGCGCCATGCTCTCGTTCGAGGAATGCGAGCCGAAGCGGCCGCCGCGCTGGCAGAACTGCCCGCTCGCCTCCGGCACGGTGTAGCTCGAAATCATCATCGGCCGCGTCTCGGTGGTGACGTCGGCGAACCACACCATCTGCCGCGCCTCGCCGCACTCGTTCAGGATCGCCTCGTCCACGATCATGACGATGTCGCGGGTCTTGCCGTCCTTGTCCTCGGCGAACTCGGCGATGGGCATGTCGAGCATCGGGAACGTCGTGTGCGCGCCGTTGAAGGCCGACATCGGCATCCGCGCGATCTCGGGATAGCGCAGATTGTCCGGCGTCGGCTCCTTTGGCCCGTTCAAAAGTTTCTCGCGATCGACGATCTGCAATATGCCGCCCTTGTTGGTGCCGTAGCCGAAATAGACGCGGTTGCCGGCGGGCCCGGTCGAGATCGGCCCGTGCAATTCGGTCGGCACCGCACCGGTCGCGCCCGGCTCCTGACCGGGCAAGCCGAAGTCGCGGATCTTCTGCGGATGCGCGGGATCGGAGAGGTCATAGACCTGCGTCATGCGCCGCGTGCGCCAGTCCGGCGCGCCCGAGACGAGATAGGCAATGCCGGTGTCGCATTCCCACCAGTTCTTGTGCGTGTCCTTCAGTCCGGCAATGCGGGTGACGAGCACGGGATTGGCGGGATCGGCCACGTTCCAGATCTCGTGCGCCTCGCTGCCGAAGGTGCGGAGCATGTAGACCGCGTTGGGATCGCCCTTCGGCAGCGTCTTGCCGTCGCAGACCCGCACCATCTGCGCGCCGCCGGATTCATATTTGCCCTCCTGCCCCGGCAGGTGCCGCAGATATTTGGGATGCGCAGGGTCCGTGACGTCGACGATCGAGGTACCGTTCGGCTCGGCCTGTCCCGTCATCGGATTGACGGGGCTCGGCACGGCGTCGGTGCCGCCGTGATGGCCGATATAGGCGATCCAGCGATCGCCCTGGTGATGGATGGTCGGCTGATAGGCGCTGCGCGCCTGCAGGTCGCTGGTGCCGACCAGCTTCATGTTGGAAGCTTCCGGCGGCGCGCCGATCACCTGCTGCTTCTGGGCGTGGACGCATGTGCTGCCGGCAAAAAGGACGAGGCAGACAGCAAGTTGAGCGCGGCTGATCATTGATCCTCCCGGAACCAATCTGTGTTGGCTGAGATGTAAGGCTAGCACAGGCATTCGCGTGCGCCAAAAACACCATCTTGACATGCAACCATTTGGTTGCCTATTATCTCTGCCATGGATGAAGTCTTCAAAGCGCTGGCCGATGCATCGAGACGGTCGCTCCTGGACAGGCTTCACGCCAGAAACGGGCAGACGCTGAACGAACTCTGCGAGGGCCTGGAGATGACGCGCCAGGCCGTCACCAAGCACCTTGCCATTCTCGAAGAGGCCAATCTGGTCACGACCTTCAAGCATGGCCGCGAGAAGCTGCACTACCTCAACCCGGTGCCGATCCATCAGATCGGCGAGCGCTGGATCAAGAAGTTCGAGCGCGGCAAGCTCGCCGCGCTCAGCGAGTTGAAACGTCAGTTGGAGAAACGCGATGAGTAAACCGGAATTCGTCTATGTCACCTACATCGAGACCACGCCGGAAAAGCTGTGGGAGGCGCTCACCAACAGCGAGTTCACACGACGATACTGGTTCGACACCGAGGTCGAATCCGACTGGAAGGTCGGCTCCCCCTTCGCGCTGGTCATGAAAGGTGTGACCACCGATACCGGCGAGATCCTGGAAGCCGACCGACCGCGGCGGCTGTCATACACCTTCAAGCACGAAGTGAACGAGGACATGCGGAACGAACGGCCGACCAGGGTCGTTTTCACGCTCGAGCCCTGGGGCAACCTCGTGAAGCTGAGCGTGACCCACGAGGGCTTCGCCGCAGGCAGCAAGCTGCTCGACGGCATCTCCAAGGGCTGGCCGGCGATCCTGTCCGGGCTCAAGACCCTCCTTGAAACCGGCAAGGCACCGACGATCCCGCCGGCTGCGCTTGGCATCGAAGGATTTGAATGATGAACGTCGATCAGTTCAAGCCGCTGACGGTCTACACCATCTACATCGCCTCCACGCCCGAAAGGGTGTGGCAGGCGCTGACCACGGCCGAGTTCAGCCGGATGTATTTCTTCGGCAATACGATCGAGGTCGAGCCGCGGCTCGGCGGCGCCTTCACGGTGCGCACGCCGGACGGGGCGCTGCATATCAGCGGCGAGGTCCTCGCCTACGACCCGCCGCGAAAGCTCTCCGTCACCTTCAACGTCAACTGGCCCGAGCTGATCGAGAAGCTCGGACCGACGCTCGTGACCTACGAGATCGAACAGGTCGGCGACGCGGTCCGACTCACCATGAGCGAAGGCCACGATCGGCCGCTCAGCGACGACATCCTGGCCGGCGGCCGCTCGGGTTGGCCTGCGATCCTCTCAAGCCTCAAGAGTGTGCTCGAAACCGGCAAGCCGCTTGTCGTCAAGCTCGGCCCGCCGCAGCGGATGCTGGACGCGCTCAAGGCGATGGGGATCAGGACGCCCTGACGAGCATCCGGCTCGGATCAACGGGGCGCGCCTTGCGCCCCGTTGACAAGTGCCGCGCGATCCCTCATCGATTCAGTGTCGGTTTCCGTCCCGCTTTCCTATGCTCGCCGCCTTCATGCAGATCGCCATGCTTGTGCTGGCCATCCGTTTCGGATGGCTGGCATTCGTGGGGTTGCAGTCAGGTGTGGTGAGCTCCCGTCCACGATACGGCGGCCCCACGCGGCAATTTTCGCGCGCAACAAAGCCCGGCGCCTTCTGGATCACGGTCGTCAGCTATCTGGTGTTCGCCGCTGCGGTCGTGGCAGGCGACATCATCCGACTGGCGATGATTTTCTAGGCCGGCACCGGCACCACCAAGCGCCGATAGAGATGCCAGGTCGCATGCCCGAGCACCGGCAGCGTCACGATCAGCCCGAGGAAGTACGGCAGCGCCGAAACGATCAGCAGCATCACGATCACGGCCGCCCAGCCGATCATCGGCAGGGGGCTCATCACGACCGCGCGCACGCTCGTCACCATGGCGGTGACGAAATCGACCTCGCGGTCGAGCAGCAGCGGAAACGACACCACCGTCAGCGAGAACAGGATCAGCGACAGCGCCGCGCCCACCGCGTTGCCGATCACGAGAAACAAGATGCCCTCGTTCGTGGTCAGCACCACCGTCATGAAATCCTGCAGGCTCGAGAACGACGCGTGCAGGCCGAGCAGCAGCGCGATCAGGAGCCGCACCTGGTACATCCAGACCACGAACACGAAGAGCGTGACAAAGGCCATCCAGCCGATCTCGCTGCGTGAACGCACCGTCGCCCAGATCGCGCCGAATGAGACCGGCTCGCCGCGCTCGCGGCGGCGGCTGACCTCGTAAAGGCCGATCGCCACGAACGGCCCGATCAGCGCGAAACCGGCGGCGAGCGGATAGACGAGATAGACCATGCCGAAGGCAGTGAGGCACAGCATGATCGCGATGCCGCCGGCGGCATAGAGCGCGCCGAAGCAAAGGCCATAGAGCGGCAGCGCCTGAAAGTCGCGCAGGCCCTCGACCAGCGCCTCGGCGATATCGGTCGCCGCCACGGGGCGTACCACCGGATCGACTTTGCCCGAGATGGACATCGGCTCCTCCTCATCCGCCGGCGCGATCTTGGTCGCGCGCGGCACTGTTGACGCCGATGTTAGCTTGCTCTCGCAATCCTTGCACGAAAGAGATGAGCGGTCAGCGGATACCGCGATTGCCTTCGCCCGATGCGCCGCGCTTAGCGCGACGTGAGCAGAAGGGCCACGCCGAGATTGGCCGCGAACAGAGCTTCGTCGATGACGAAGATCCTGAGCATCGGGCCCTTCAACACCGGCCAGTAAGCCACCCCGACACGTCCACCGCGCATCAGCACCGGAAGGTTGTATGCGAACTGGCTGAAGTGACAGGCGGCAAAGAACAGGAACAGCACGAGCTGCGCCTCGATCGGCTGGAAGAAGGGCGGACGAACGGCCAGCAGATAGAGCGACAGAAGCCCGATCGGCAGATTGATCCCGCCCAGGAACGCCACACTGGCCGCCAGGGTCGGCGCGATCGGATTGCTGCGCTCTTCCCGCGGCAGCAAGATCTTCAGCGTATTGCGCTGGGCAATGCTGAATTGAATGAATGCGCCGCCGAACCAGAGCGCGTTGAGGAGCAGGACGAAATCCGAAAGGTGCATGTCTATTTTCCGTAAAAGGCCTCGCTGCGCACAACGCGGCCGGCATCATCAAAGTCCATGAATTCGCTGGCGCGCGTGTCGCCCAGTTGCCACCACACCGTCAGCCGCGCGATCACCTCGTCCCAGCTCCAGTTCAGGATCTTCAGGTCGGCGCTTTCGATATGGCCATAGGCTTTCCGCCAGTAGGCGCGGATGTTCTCGGCCCCGGTCACGATGGGGGAATCAGTCAGCGCCAGCGCCAGAGGGCTGCGCATCTCGGCATTGTCCGCAAAATGCGCGACGACCGCGTCGATGTCGACCCTGCACCAGTTGGCGCACCATGCCGCGACGAACCGTTCGGCCGCCGCGCGATTCATTGCCTGTCCGCTCATGACGCGGCCCTCCCCTGGCTCGTTGCCGGGAGAGTGGCAAAGTTCATTTCTCATGTCAACTACCTTGACTTGAGAATGTCAGTTGTTGTCGGCGATTGTCTCCATGACAGCCATCCATGCGGCCGCACCCGGCGCCCCGACACGATCAAACGCCGCGCGCAAGACCTTGCGCTCGTGGTCCGACGCCCCCTGCTCGATGCGCTGCCCCGCGGCGGTCAGGCGCAACAGTTTCGAGCGATGCTGCTCGGGCGACCGCTTCGACGTCAGGAGTTTGCGCTCCAGCAGCAGATTGAGCGGCCGGTTCAAGGCCTGCTTGGAAATGCCGAGGATCTCGAGCAGCGAGCCGATCGCGATGTCGGGCCGGCGCGCCACCACGTAGAGGATACGATGGTGCGGGCGCGACAGGCCGAGCTTCGCAAGATACTCGTCGGCCTCGAGCGTCATCCCGCGCCAGCCGTAATACATGAGCTCCAGCGCCGCATCGAGGTCGTGCAGCTTCTTGAGTGAGGCGCGGTGAAGCCCTGCAGCTTGAGACGTCTTTGGCATGACCTGACTGTATCGGATTGAAAGAACCTAGCCCCGCGCGCGCAGCTCGCGCCGCAGCACCTTGCCGGTGGCGGTCATCGGCAGCGTCTCCGCGAACTCGACGAAGCGCGGATATTCGTGGGCGGCGAGCTGCACCTTGACGAACTCCTGGATCTCGCGCGCGAGCGCATCGCTTCCCGCAAAGCCGGGGCGCAGCACGATCCAGGCCTTGATCGATTCGGTACGGATCGGATCGGGAATGCCGACCACCGCCGCCATCGCCACCGAAGGATGCTTCATCAGCGTGTGCTCGATCTCCGCGGGACCGACGCGATAGCCGGCGGTGGTGATGACGTCGTCCTCGCGGCTGACGTACCAGAAATAGCCGTCCTCATCCTGCACGCCGAGATCGCCCGTGAGCAGGAATTCGCCGGCATATTTCTTCTTCGTCGCGTCCGGATTGCCCCAATATTCGATCATCGTGCACGGACACGGCTGTCGCACGCCGATGATGCCGCGCTGGCCGCGCGGCAATTCCTCGCCCTTGTCGTTGACGATCCGGACATCGAATCCTGGCGTCGCCTTGCCCATCGAGCCCGGCCGGATCGGAAACAGGTTCGAGTTGCTGCCGATCACGAGATTGCACTCGGTCTGGCCGAACACCTCATGGGCATCGATGCCGAAGGTTTCGCGCACCCAGCCCAAAAGCTCGCCGCCGAGCGATTCACCGCCGGTGAAGATGCTGCGCAGCTTCACGCCGGGATGCTTCACGCCGGCCTGCCGCATCAGCTTCAGCGCCGTCGGCGGCAGGAAGACGTTGCGTACACCAAGGTCAGCCATCATCTGCATCGCCGCCTGCGGCTCGAATTTGCGCGCGCGGTGACCGACCAGGGGAATGCCGTGATACCAGAATGCGAACAGGCCGTTGATGAGGCCGCCGATCCAGGCCCAGTCCGCCGGCGTCCACATCAGGTCGCCGGGGCGCGGCAGGAAGTTGTGGCACATCTCCACATTCGGCAGATGGCCGAGCACGACGCGATGTGCATGCAGCGCGCCCTTCGGATTGCCGGTCGTGCCTGACGTATAGATGATCAGCGCCGGATCGTCAGCCGAGGTGTCGACGGTCGGAAAATCCTCGGACGCAATTTCGATCGCTGACCAGAACGGTTTTGCGCCGGCGTGGACGGCTCCGCTCGTGACATAGATGTCCTGCAAATAGGGCAGCCGATCGCGGATCTTCGTGAGCTTCTCCCAGCCCGCCTCATCGGTGATGATGGCTCTTGCTTGCGAATTCGACAGGCGGAATTCCAGCGCGTCCTCGCCGAACAGCGCGAACAGCGGGATCGAGATCAGCCCGGAGCGGAACGCGGCGATATGCGCGATCGGCAGTTCCAGCGACTGCGACAGAAACACCGCGACGCGGTCGCCGCGCACGAGTCCGTCGGCCTTCAGCACGTTGGCGAAGCGGCGCGACATGTCCGCGACCTCGTCGAAGGAGGTGCGGCTCGTCACGCCGTTCTCGTCGACATAGATCAGCGCGAGCCGCCCCGTGCCGTCGGCGTGGCGATCGCAACAGGCCTCCGCCATGTTGAAGCGCGCCGGGATGTCCCAGCGGAAGTTGCGGTAGAGCTCGTCGTAGGTTGCGGCTTCGGTCAGCATGGCTGCGGGCGTTTCCCTTTCGCGTGGATGGCCGGAGTTTCGTCCATCCGGGCGCTTCTTGCTTGACCGCCAGTTTAAGCGCGTGGGTGGCCGGGACAAGCCCGAGCATGACGATGGGAAGCGTCTCGGCTTTCGGGAGTCATTCCGAGGCGCGCGGCTTGCCCGCCGAAGCTCGAAGAGCGAAGGCGGAAGCGCGAGCCCGGAATCCATTGATCAACGGATTCGGCGGCGCGATGGATTCTCAGATGCGCAATTGCGCATCATAGCTCGACGCTGACGCGTCGCCCCGGAATGACGGCCTAGCCCGTCAGCGCCGCCTTCACCAATCCGCTGGCCTTGCCGAAATCCATCTGGCCGGCGTACTTCGCCCTCAAGACTGCGATCACCTTGCCCATGTCCTTCATGCCGGCCGCGCCGGTCTCGGCGATGGCGCCCGAGATCGCCTTGTTCACCTCGTCATCCGACATCTGCTTCGGCAGGTAAGCCGAGATCACCGCGATCTCCTCGCGCTCCTGCGCAGCGAGCTCGGCCCGGCCGCCCTTGTCGTAGAGCTCGACCGCCTCCTGGCGCTGCTTGATCATCTTCTGCAGCACGCTGAGGAGGTCGGCGTCGGACAGCGGCGGCTTGCCGTTGCCGCGGGCCTCGATGTCGGCGTTCTTGATGGTCGAGTTGACCATGCGCAGCGTCGAGAGCTTGCGCTCGTCCTTGGCCTTCATGGCCTCCTTGACCGCATTGTTGATGTCGTCGCGCAGCATGGCCGTGATCCTCTCAATCTATCGCGCCTGATCTAAGCCGTTCGCGGGCAAGAGGCCATACCGGACCCCTGGCCGGCCCCGGTTCATTGTTTCCCCGTTGGCCGCGGAAATTGCTCAAAATTACCAGTTCCAGCCTAAGTGCCTGAGGGGGCCTGTCAAATATGCAAAAACGCATGTGAATCCGCGCTCTCCCGCTTTGACGGGCGCCACTTGCCAGACTATGAAGCGGGCTCATGACACAACATGACAACGATCCCGCCTGGCCGGACCACAAACCGACCGCGCTCCTCGTGCTCGCCGACGGCACGGTGCTCGAAGGCTTTGGTCTCGGCGCCGAAGGCCAAGCCGTTGGTGAAGTCTGCTTCAACACCGCGATGACCGGCTATGAGGAGATTTTGACCGATCCCTCCTATGCCGGGCAGATCATCACCTTCACCTTCCCGCATATCGGCAACGTCGGCACCAACGACGAAGACATCGAGACGGTGAACATGGCCGCGACGCCCGGCGCGCGCGGCGTGATCCTGCGCACCGCGATCACCGATCCCTCGAACTACCGCGCGACCCGGCACCTCGACCAGTGGCTGAAGGCGCGCGGCATCATCGGCCTCTCCGGCATCGACACCCGCGCGCTGACCGCGCTGATCCGCAGCAAGGGCATGCCCAACGCCGTGATCGCGCATGCGAAGAACGGCCAGTTCGACCTGCACGGCCTGAAGGAAGAGGCGCGCGAATGGCCGGGCCTCGAAGGCATGGACCTCGTGCCGATGGTCACCTCCGGCCAGCGCTTCACCTGGGACGAAACGCCCTGGGCATGGAACAACGGCTTCGGCCGGCAGGAGAATCCGGAGTTCAACGTCGTCGCCATCGACTACGGCATCAAGCGCAACATCCTCCGTCTGCTCGCGGGCGTCGGCTGCAAGGTGACGGTGGTGCCGGCGACGACCTCGGCCGAAGACATTCTGGCGCTGAAGCCGGACGGCGTATTCCTGTCCAACGGCCCGGGCGATCCGGCCGCGACCGGCAAATATGCGGTGCCGGTGATCCAGCAAGTGATCAAGTCGGGCACGCCGACCTTCGGCATCTGCCTCGGCCACCAGATGCTGGGCCTCGCCGTCGGCGCCAAGACCAAGAAGATGCATCAGGGCCATCACGGCGCCAACCATCCCGTGAAGGACGAGACCACCGGCAAGGTCGAGATCACCTCGATGAACCACGGCTTCGCCGTGGATCAGGCGACGCTGCCGAAGGGCGCGACGCAGACCCACATCTCGCTGTTCGACGGCTCCAATTGCGGCATCCAGCTCGACGGCAAGCCGGTGTTCTCGGTGCAGTATCACCCCGAGGCCTCGCCCGGTCCGCGCGACTCGCACTATCTGTTCCAGCGCTTCGCGGACCTGATGCGGCAGAAGAAGAGCGCGTAAGGGCTCTCTCGAGCGATCGCTTTGACGACATCAAGCCCGGGCCTGGTCCCGGGCTTTTTCGTCATTCCGGGGCGCGCGAAGCGCGAGCCCGGAATCCATCACGCCGCAGAGTTTGCCGTCCGATGGATTCCGGGCTCGCGCTTCGCGCGCCCCGGAATGACGGCGGTGGCAACGGAAGGAACGTCATCTCTCGCGATCGGTTGATCCCTGCTACTCCCGACGCAGGAGTCCCGCCATGTCCGTCGTCCGCAACAATGCCGAACCGCTCGCCATCGTCTTCGAGGACGACGGGCTCGTGCCGAACAGCATCCTTCCCTTCCTGGTCTACCAGGGTGCAGTCGCACTCGACCCGAAGAACCCTGAGGAGACCATCGAGACTCTGTTCGGCGCCAACCGCTGGGGCGGCACGTGGCGCAACGGCGTCTACGACTATCTGCACTATCATTCGACCGTGCATGAGGCGCTCGGCGTTGCACGCGGCCACGCCCGCGTTCGCTTCGGCGGCGATCACGGCCAGGAGCTCCAGATCAGGGCCGGCGACGTCGCGATCCTTCCCGCCGGCACCGGACATCAATGCATCAAGGCCAGCGACGATTTCTGCGTGATCGGCGCCTATCCGCCGGGCTCGAACATGGAGATCACCCGCGCAACGCCGGAGAACCACGCCAAGGCGCTGAAGACGATTCCCAAGGTGAAGCTGCCGCCGGCCGATCCGGTGACCGGCGGGGATGGTGCGCTGATGCGGCTGTGGCGATAGCCATCAACGCAGTGCTGTAGGGTGGGCAAAGCGTAGCGTGCCCACCATCCGTCCGCGAGTGACGGCAGCAAATGGTGGGCACAGCGCGCAAAGAGCGCGCCTTTGCCCACCCTACGCCTACGGCTGTGCGCCTACGCCGCGTTGCTGCCTTCCTGGCGCGTAGCCTCGAACAGGAACCAGGTGCGGCGCTCGGTTTCGTCGATGAAGACTTCGAGGATGCTGGCGCTCGCGACATCGCCGGCCTCGTCGCAGACCTCGTGCGCCTTGCGCATCGCGCTGGCGACGTGCTTGTTGTCCTGCATCAGCTCGCGCAGCATCTCGCGCGGCGGGACGTAATCCTCGTTGTTGTCCTTGATGGTCTGGAGCTTGGCGACCTGGCCGATCGACTTCAGCGTCGTGCCACCGATCTTGCGGACGCGCTCGGCGAGCTGGTCGGTGGTGGCGAAGATCTGGTCCGACTGCTCATCGAGCAGCAGGTGGTAGTCGCGGAAGTGCCGCCCGCTGATGTGCCAGTGGAAGTTCTTGGTCTTGAGATAGAGCGCGAAAGCGTCGGCCAGAAGCACGTTGAGCGCCTCCGAAACCTTGTTGACTGCCTGTGGCGACAGATCGGTGGGGGTGTCGAGGTCGGGCAAGACCTTGTTGTGGGCTTTGCTCACGGGAAACCTTCCTGTTAGGACGCGGACATTGACGGCGCGCCGTCGCACCCCTAACGCAAGGCGGGCTGCGCCGGTTCCTGCGCAGGAACCGCTTGGCCGGGACCCTCGAAAACCATGGACGATTGGATCGATTATTACGACTCCACGCACACGATCTATGTCAGCAAGCTGCATCGCGACTTGCATTTCCAGATCATCGCGCGGGACATCATTGCCTACATCTCATCGCCCGACGCGACGGTACTGGACTATGCCTGCGGCGAGGCGCTTTCGGCGAGTCAGGTCGCAGCGGCCTGCGGCAAGCTGATCCTCGCCGAGCCCGCGCCCGGGGTCCGCGGCCGGTTGATTGCGCGGTTTGCCCCGAACACGAAAATCCGCGTCCGCTCGCTCGAGGACGTCAGGAAAATGCAGGAGCAGTCCGTCGATCTCGTCGTCATGAATTCGGTTGCGCAATACATGACGCCGGAGGAGCTCGATTCCGCGCTCCTCAACATTCGCCGGCTGCTCAAGCCGTCCGGCAAGCTGGTGCTCGGTGATGTCCTGCAGCCGAACGTCGGCATGGGCCGCGACGTGATGGCCTTGCTCAGCTTCGGCCTGCGTCACGGCTTCCTCAAGGACGCGCTGATCGGGCTGATCAGCACGGCGCTGTCGGACTACCGCCAGCTTCGCTCGCGCATCGGGCTGCAGCGCTACAGCGAGGATGACATCACCGCCAAGCTGACCGCGGCCGGGTTCGCAGTGCAGCGGGCCCACACCAATATCGGCCACAACCGCTGGCGCATGACCTTCATCGCGCGGCCGCCGTTAGTGCGCGGTTAGGGTTAACTATCGGCTGAGGTGGCTTGCGGTATCCCGATCGGGCATGATCGCAGTGGCCCGGTGGCGGAAGCGTCTACGCGAGGGCGGTGCATCGCTCTTTATCCTGGTTCAAATCCAGGCCGGGTCTCCACGCTTCGACCCGACGGGGCTACGCGTGGCGCAGCCACGCTAGACCGGCGGGCAAAGCGTGTCCGGCGTAGCTTGAGTGAAGCGAAAGCGTAGACGGACTGGATCCCACCTTAATCGTTGGCCGGACGCACGCACGCGTCTCATCTTCAATCCGCATCGACCACATCACACTCGGAAACAAGCTGCAGCCGATCGGCATCCCTGGCTGCGGAGTTGATCACGGCATCGAGCAGGCCGGGAAAACGCGCTTCCAGATCCTCGCTGCGCAGCCGCATGAAGCGGCTGGTCCCCGCCACACGCGTCTGCATCAGACCGCATTCGCGCAGCTTGGCGAAGTGATAGGCGAGATTCGACTTGGCCCCGAGGCCGCTGAAATCGCCGCAGCGCAATTCGCTGCTGCCACGTTCTTGCTGGGCGAGCTGATAGACGATCGCCAGCCGGATCGGATCACTCAGGCAATCCAGGACCATCGGGAGTCCGATCTGCTCTCGGGTGGGATGCGGGGGCGTGCGGCTCATATCCGCATGATAGCGAGCCGACCTCAATGTTCAATAGTTCTTGAACCAATTGACATGGGAAACCTGGGGAACAATAGTTCAATAAACATTGAACATAGGAATGTTTGGAATGAGTGTGTTCTGGCTTGCCTTAGCGGCCTTCGCGATCGGTACAGAAGGCTTTGTGATTGCAGGGCTTTTACCGGCGATCGCCACCGACCTTTCGATTTCGGTCTCGGCCGCCGGCCAATTGGTGACGGCCTATGCCCTCACCTATGCGGTCGGCTCGCCGATCCTGGCGATCACGTTGAACAACATCGACCGCCGCACCGTGCTGGCACTGGCGCTGTCGACCTTTATCGCGGGGAATCTCGTGGCGGTGATGGCCTCAGGCTATGTGCTGCTGCTGGCCTCACGCATGCTGATGGCGCTTGGCGCCGGGCTTTGCGTGCCGACGGCGCTGGCCGTCTCGGTGGCGGTTGCCTCGCCCGAGCGGCGCGGTCGCGCGGTGGCGCTGGTCACGTCGGGCATCACGGTCGCGACCGTCGTCGGTGTTCCCTTGGGCAACTTCATCGGCAGCCTGTTCGGCTGGCGCGCGACCTTTGCCATGGTCGCCCTGCTCGGTGCCGTCGCGCTCGCCGGCCTGCTGTTCGGCCTGCCCCGCGGCCTGCCGCGCAACACGGCTTCGCTGGCCGAGCGGCTCGCCGTGGCCCGTCACGGTAATGTCTTGATCGCGCTCGTCATCACCATCCTCTGGGCGCTCGGCGGCTTCACGGTCTTCACCTATTTCGCGGTTCCGCTGAAAAGCCTCGGTTTCGATGCCTCCAGGATCAGTCTTGCGCTTCTGGTCTTCGGCGGCGCAGCCGCGATCGGAAACATGCTCGGCGGCGTCCTCGCCGACCGGCTCGGCACGCTGACCACGGCGGCGCTTGGGCTCGCGGGCATGGCGACAGCCCTGATCCTGCATTCGCTGGTGCTGAAGCTGATCCCGGAACAGGCGCATTACGCCGTGCTGGGAGCCATCTTTCTCTGGGGCATCTCGGGCTGGGCGTTTTATCCGGCCCAGCTCGCCAGCATCATCCGGATCGAGCCGCAGGCCTCGATGATCGCGCTCTCCCTCAACGCCTCGGCGATGTATCTCGGCTTCGCCATCGGCGGGGCGCTGGGCGGGGCGGTCCTCGCAACCGCTCTCGCCGACGGACCTCGGCTGGATCGGCGGATCGAGCGTCACGGCCTCGCTTCTGGTGCACCTCGCCCGCGGCTGGCAGGCCCGGCCAAAACCCGTGAAAATTGCCGGTTGATGGGCATTTTTCGGGGTTTCGCCGCTCCAAAATCTGGTCTATGACCCACCCGCGCGCGCGGGAAACCCGCGCGTGCGCATGATCCGCCAAAGTGTAGGCGGTTTGGCGCGAAGATCATGCGCCTTCTAATATTGGGAGCGCGATCGGACGCAAAACCGGGCGCCACTTTTGCTGATCGCGCTCCTGCTAAAGGGGACGCGCGGCGAGCGCGCCCTTTTTTTGTGCCCAAATTCCAGCCCGCGAGCGGTGATGCCCAAACGAACCGACATCTCGACCATCCTGATCATCGGCGCCGGTCCCATCGTGATCGGCCAGGCCTGCGAATTCGACTATTCCGGCACCCAGGCCTGCAAGACGCTGAAGGAAGAGGGCTATCGCATCGTCCTCGTCAATTCCAACCCGGCCACCATCATGACCGACCCGGAATTGGCCGATGCGACCTATATTGAGCCGATCACGCCGGAGATCGTCGCCAAGATCATCGAGAAGGAGCGTCATGTCATCCCCGGTGGCTTCGCGCTGCTGCCGACCATGGGCGGCCAGACCGCGCTGAACTGCGCGCTGTCGCTGCGCAAGCAGGGCACGCTCGAAAAGTTCGACGTCGAGATGATCGGCGCGACTGCGGATGCGATCGACAAGGCCGAGGACCGGCAGCTTTTCCGCAACGCCATGGAGAAGATCGGCCTTCAGACCCCGAAGTCCCGGCTCGCCAACGCGTCCGAGCTGAAGAAGTCCTTCCGCGACAAATACCTCGCCGAGCGCGAGAAGCTCTCCGGCGCCGCGCAGGAGGACCTCGATCGGCAGTGGTCCCTCGGTGAGAACGAGCGTCGCAAGCGCTACCAGGAGTACGCACTGGGCCAGGCGATGATGGCGCTGTCTGAGATCGGACTGCCGGCGATCATCCGTCCCTCCTTCACGCTCGGCGGCACCGGCGGCGGCATCGCCTACAACAAGGAAGAATTCCTCGACATCATCGAGCGCGGCCTGGACGCGTCCCCGACCAACGAAGTGCTGATCGAAGAATCCGTTCTCGGCTGGAAAGAGTTCGAGATGGAGGTGGTGCGCGACAAGAAGGACAATTGCATCATCATCTGCTCGATCGAGAATTTCGATCCGATGGGTGTGCACACCGGCGACTCCATCACGGTCGCGCCGGCGCTGACGCTGACCGACAAGGAATACCAGATCATGCGCGACGCCTCGCTGGCGGTGCTGCGCGAGATCGGGGTGGAGACCGGCGGCTCCAACGTGCAATTCGGCATCAATCCCGCCGACGGCCGCATGGTCGTGATCGAGATGAACCCGCGCGTTTCTCGTTCTTCGGCATTGGCTTCGAAAGCCACGGGCTTTCCGATCGCCAAGGTCGCGGCCAAGCTCGCGATCGGCTACACACTGGACGAGATCGCCAACGACATCACCGGCGGCGCGACGCCTGCCTCGTTCGAGCCGACCATCGACTACGTGGTGACCAAGATCCCGCGTTTCGCCTTTGAGAAATTCCCGGGCGCCTCCTCGACCCTGACCACCTCGATGAAGTCGGTCGGCGAGGTCATGGCGATCGGCCGCACCTTCCAGGAGAGCCTTCAGAAAGCCGTGCGCGGGCTCGAGACCGGGCTCACCGGCCTCGACGAAATCGAGATCGATGGCCTCGGCCAGGGCGACGACAAGAACGCGATCCGCGCTGCGCTGGGCACGCCGACCCCGAACCGGCTGTTGCAGGTCGCCCAGGCGATGCGCCTCGGCTGGTCCAACGAGGACATCTTCAACTCCTGCAAGATCGATCCGTGGTTCCTCGCCGAGATGCGCGGCATCGTCGACATGGAGGAGAAGATCAAGAAGAATGGTCTTCCGTCCAACGCGTTCGGCATGCGCACCCTGAAGGCGATGGGCTTCTCCGACGCACGGCTCGCCGTGCTCTCGCACACGACGGAGGCCGAGATCACGGCCAAGCGCCATGCGCTGGGCGTCCGTCCCGTGTTCAAGCGTATCGACACCTGCGCCGCAGAATTCGCCTCGCCGACCGCTTATATGTACTCGACCTATGAGGCACCGTTTGCCGGCAGCCTCGCGGACGAGAGCGCGCCGTCGGACAAGAAGAAGGTCATCATCCTCGGCGGCGGCCCGAACCGCATCGGCCAGGGCATCGAGTTCGACTATTGCTGCTGTCACGCCTGCTTCGCGCTCGCAGACGCCGGTTACGAGACCATCATGGTCAACTGCAATCCGGAGACGGTATCGACCGACTACGACACCGCGGACCGGCTCTATTTCGAGCCGCTCACGGCCGAAGACGTGCTGGAGATCATCGCGACCGAGCGCACGAACGGCACGCTGCATGGCGTGATCGTGCAGTTCGGCGGCCAGACCCCGCTGAAGCTCGCGCGCGCGCTAGAGGCTGCCGAAGTGCCGATCCTCGGCACCTCGCCCGACGCCATCGATCTTGCGGAAGACCGCGACCGCTTCAAGCGCGTGCTCGACAAGCTGCGGCTGAAGCAGCCGAAGAACGGCATCGCCTACTCGGTCGAGCAGGCCCGCCTCGTTGCAGCCGATCTCGGCCTCCCGCTCGTGGTGCGTCCGTCCTACGTGCTCGGTGGCCGCGCGATGCAGATCATCCGCGAGGAGAACCAGCTCAACGACTATCTGCTCGGCACGCTGCCGGAGCTGGTGCCCGCCGACGTCAAGGCGCGCTATCCGAACGACAAGACCGGGCAGATCAACACCGTGCTCGGCAAGAACCCGTTGCTGTTCGACCGATATCTGTCCGATGCCACCGAAGTCGACGTCGACTGCCTCTGTGACGGCAAGGACGTCTTCATCGTCGGCATCATGGAGCATATCGAGGAAGCCGGCATTCACTCCGGCGACTCCGCCTGCTCGCTGCCGCCCTATTCGCTCGATGACAAGATGATCGGCGAGCTGGAACGGCAGACGCGTGAGCTCGCGCTGGGCCTCGACGTCGTCGGCTTGATGAACGTGCAATACGCCATCAAGGACGGCGAGATCTATGTGCTCGAGGTCAACCCGCGCGCCTCGCGCACGGTGCCCTTCGTCGCCAAGGTGATCGGCACGCCGGTCGCAAAGATCGCCGCGCGCATCATGGCCGGCGAGAAGCTCGCCGACTTCAAGCTGAAGAAGGCGCAGCTCAAGCACGTCGGCGTCAAGGAATCGGTGTTCCCCTTCGCGCGCTTCCCCGGCGTCGACACGGTGCTCGGCCCCGAGATGCGCTCGACCGGCGAGGTCATGGGCATCGACCGCTCGTTCGAAGTGGCGTTCGCGAAGAGCCAGCTCGGCGGCGGCACGCGGGTGCCGGCCAATGGCACGGTGTTCGTCTCGGTGCGCGAGAGCGACAAGATGCGCATCGCCGATGCCGTGCGCCAGCTGCACTCGCTCGGCTTCAAGGTGCTGGCGACGTCGGGCACGCAGCGCTTCCTGACCGACCAGGGCATCCCGACCGAGAAGGTGAACAAGGTGCTCGAGGGCCGGCCGCACATCGTCGACGCCATCACCAATGGCGACGTCCAGCTCGTCTTCAACACCACCGAAGGCCCGCAGGCGCTCGCCGACAGCCGTTCGCTGCGGCGCGCGGCCCTCTTGCATAAAGTGCCGTATTACACCACTCTTTCCGGGGCCGTGGCGGCCGCGCAGGGCATCCGCGCCTATCTGGGCGGGGACCTTGAGGTTCGTACCCTGCAGAGCTATTTTTCGGAAACCTGATCTTTGGCGGAGCCGAAGCCTCCGCTAAGTGATTGGCAATGCTGCCACAATGGCCGGAGGAACTGTCCGGCCATGTGGTTGTTCTGTTCCGGCGCCAGACCCACATAACGTTCCGGTGGCCGTGTGTTCCGCCCCTGGAAACAGCGACGAATCAAGGTCGCCCACGTCCTCCTGTTTTCGAGGACGTGCGACCGGAGAACGAGAGAAGCGATGGAAAAGGTTCCGATGACTCTGGCCGGTTTTACCGCGCTCGGGGAAGAATTGAAGCAGCGCCAGTCCGTGGACCGTCCGCGGATCATCGAGCATATCGCGGAGGCGCGCTCGCACGGAGACCTGTCGGAAAACGCGGAGTATCACGCCGCGAAGGAAGAGCAGTCCCACAATGAGGGCCGCATCGCCGAGCTCGAGGACAAGCTCGCGCGCGCCGACATCATCGACATCTCGAAGCTGTCCGGCGACACCATCAAGTTCGGCGCCACGGTGACGCTGGTCGACGAGGACACCGAGAAGAAGACGGTGTGGCAGCTCGTCGGCGAGGTCGAGGCCGACGCCAAGAAGGGCCGCATCTCCATCACCTCCCCGCTCGCACGCGCGCTGATCGGCAAGAAGAAGGGTTCAACCGTCGAGGTCAATGCACCCGGCGGCGCCAAGGCGTACGAGATCACCAAGGTGGAGTGGCGGTAACCATTTGCCGCTATGTCTGACAATTTGAAAAGGCCGCGCATCGCGCGGCCTTTTTGTTTCGGCGCGTGTTGCTCGGCGTGAGTGACTGGGGCTCTCACCACTCGTCATTGCGAGCGCAGCGAAGCAATCCAGACTGTCGCCGCGCAAAGATGCTGGATTGCTTCGCTGCGCTCGCAATGACGGAGAAGACCGACAGTTCCGAGAAAAGTCAGCGCAAGGCCTATCGCCTTCCCTTCACATCCAGCGGCACGGCCGCCTCGTATTTCGAATTGTGCAGCACCAGCGAGGTCCGCACGTTGCGCACATGAGGCGCTGCGGTGAGGTGCGTGACGAAATCCTGGAAGGTCGCCATGTCGGGCGCGACGCATTTCAGGATGAAATCGACTTCGCCCGACAGCATCCAGCATTCCCGCACCAGCGGCTCGGCGCGGACGAACTGCTCGAAGGCGCGCAAGTCCGCTTCGGCCTGGCTGGAGAGGTGCACGGCGGCGAACACTGTGACATCGAAGCCGAGCTTTCGCGCATCAAGGAGCCCGCGATAGCCGTGAATGTAGCCTTCCTCCTCCAGCGCCCGGACGCGGCGCAGGCAAGGTGGCGGGGAAATACCCACGCGCTTGGCCAGCTCGACATTGGTGATTCGACCGTCGGCCTGAATCTCGGCGAGAATTTTGAGATCGATCTCGTCTAGGTTCCGCGACACGTGATTGGAACTCCTGGCCTTGCGGCGGTATCGGGTGGGTCTGTCGCAATCCTCATAGCCGAGTCCGCACCGGGTGCGCAATTTTATTGCGCGTGCAGCGCAATCGACTTTTGTTCCTTGTTGGAAAAATCCGCCGAGAGGGAATGCAATTCTTGCATAGCTCACCAGAAGGCTTAGATTAGCTCTGATATTTCAGCGCCTCCGCGATGCTCACCTGGCACTTTCCGCGCCCGCGCTGCAATTCCCCCCGAGAAAGGCAGTCCAAGAAAATGCCAGCTCCCGTCCATGCAAAGGTCGTCATCATCGGCTCCGGCCCCGCCGGCTACACCGCGGCCATCTATGCCGCGCGCGCGATGCTCGAGCCGATCCTGATCCAGGGCATCCAGCCGGGCGGCCAGCTCACCATCACCACCGACGTCGAGAACTATCCGGGCTTCGCCGACGTGATCCAGGGCCCCTGGCTGATGGAGCAGATGGAGAAGCAGGCGCTGCACATGGGCACCCAGATCAAGACCGATCTGGTGACCAAGCTGGAGACCTCGCACCGCCCCTTTCGCCTCACCTGCGACTCCGGCGACGTCTATCTCGCTGACACCGTCATTCTCGCCACCGGCGCCCAGGCACGCTGGCTCGGAATTCCCTCGGAAGAGACCTTCAAGGGTTTCGGCGTCTCGGCCTGCGCCACCTGCGACGGCTTCTTCTACCGCGGCAAGGAAGTGATAGTGGTCGGCGGCGGCAACACCGCGGTCGAGGAGGCATTGTTCCTGACCAACTTCGCTTCGCAGGTGACGATCGTTCACCGCCGCGACCATTTCCGCGCCGAGCGCATCCTCCAGGAACGCCTGTTCAAGAACCCCAAGATCAAGGTGATCTGGGACAGCGCCATCGACGAGGTCTGCGGCGAGGCGAACCCCAGCAAGGTCACGCATGTCCGCCTCAAGAACGTCAAGACCGGTGCGCTCACCAAAGTGAAAGCCGACGGCGTGTTCATCGCCATCGGACATGCGCCGGCAACCGAGCTCGTGAAGGATCAGGTCAAGCTCAAACGGTCGGGCTATGTCGAGGTCGCCCCGAACTCGACCGCCACCTCGGTGCCCGGCCTGTTCGCCGCCGGCGACGTCGCCGACGAGACCTATCGCCAGGCCGTCACGGCCGCTGGCCTCGGCTGCATGGCAGCACTCGAAGCCGAACGTTTCTTGGCCCTGCGCGCCAGCGAGCGCGCGGCAGCGGAATGATGACCATGGCTCGAACACGCGACGGATTCACGGATATGGACTGGGACAAGCTGAAGGTGTTTCACGCAGCGGCGGAAGCGGGCAGCTTCACGCATGCGGGTGAACAGCTCGGCCTGTCGCAGTCGGCGGTCTCACGCCAGGTCAGTGCGCTGGAGCAGGAGCTGTCGGTCTCGCTGTTCCACCGCCACGCCCGCGGCCTGATCCTCACCGAGCAGGGCGACCTGCTCTTCCGCACCGCGCATGACGTGTTCATGCAGCTGCAGGCGGCGCGCGCGAAACTGACCGACAGCCGCGAGCGGCCGAGCGGCGATCTCAAGATCACCACCACGCCCGGCGTCGGCATCAACTGGCTGATCCCGCGGCTCGGCGAATTCACCGCGCTCTATCCGGAGATCCGCATCTCGCTGATCGTCACCGACGAGGAGCTGGATCTGTCGATGCGCGAGGCCGACGTCGCGATCCGCACCCGCAAGCCGACGCAGCCCGATCTCATCCAGCGCAAGCTCTTCGCGATGGGCTTTCACGCCTATTGCTCGCCGGAATACATCAAGCGCTTCGGCACGCCGCGCACGCTGGAGGAGCTCGACTCCCACCGCATCATCACGCTCTCCGACGGCAACTTCGCGCCGCATCTGCAGAACCGCAACTGGCTGATCGAAGCCGGGCGCAACGGCTCGGGTCCGCGCGAAGCCTACTTCAAGGTCAACAACATCCTTGGCCTTGTACGCGCCTGTCAGCAGGGCCTCGGCATCGCAGCGCTGCCCGACTACCTCGTCGAGGAAAACAGCCGCCTGGTGCAGCTCTTCGGCGAATCGGATTCGATCCAACTCGATACGTATTTCGTCTATCCCGAGGAGTTGAAGACGGTCGCGCGCGTGCAGGTGTTCCGCGACTTCGTGGTGAGCAAGGCGCAGCGCTGGCCGTCCTGATTTCCGCATGTCTGACATGCGACCTCGACGGTTGCTGCATGGCGCAGGGCGAGCCCATAATGTTTCCACGCTGAGCCTTCGCGTTGCGCATTTGTCCCCCTCCTCCAGTGGCGCGGGAGTTCAGTAATCCCTCTTGGAAGGTGATTGTGTCGGCCTCACGTGGCCAATACCTAAGCCGGGCTCTTTGGGCCCGGCTTTTTTTCGTCGATTCTGGCTTTCGCCCTCCGCGTGTATTGACAGTTCCACGCCTACCCCGCATCATTTGCTCATGATCACGAAGTCGTGCGCAATCTCGTTCAAGGCAATCGCCTCGAAAAAAGGCCCCCATCCGGGGACCAGGGATATGTGCGCGCGCTAGAAGCAGACTTCGTCGTCGCAATCCCGAAAACCCCGCCACCTGGACGGGGTTTTTTCATGTGCCCTCCGTCTCAGGTCGAATCTAGACAAGGAGATGGAACATGACCGACCTGCGATCACATCTGCACGGGCTCTGGCTGCCGCTGGTGACACCGTTTCGCGATGGCCGCCTCGACGAGACGTCGCTGCGGCGGCTGACGCGGCACTACGCGGCGCAAGCGATCGACGGCTTCATCCTGGGGGCGACCTCCGGCGAAGGCATGACGCTGCGGGACGCCGAGCTCGAACGCCTCGTCGCCACCGTGCGCGACGAGATGGCGGCTGGCCCCCGCACCGTTCCGATCTGCCTTGGATTGTCCGGTGCGGACACCTCGCGGCTTAAGGATCGTCTCGACGAGACCGCGGACTGGCCGATCGATGGCTACCTGATCGCAAGCCCTTACTATGTGCGGCCGTCGCAGCGCGGAATGCTGGCGCATTTCGAGGCGCTCGCCGATCACGCCGCCTGGCCGCTCGCGCTCTACAACATCCCCTATCGCACCTCGGTCAACATCACCAACCAGACGCTGCTGCGGCTCGCCGAGCATCCGAACATCGTCGGCCTGAAGGATTGCGGCGCGAGCCGCGAGCAATCGATCGCACTGCTGCGCGACCGGCCCAAGAGGTTTCGTGTGCTCACCGGTGAGGATGCCAATTATCACGAAGCGCTCGCAGATGGCGCCGACGGCGGCATCCTGCTCTCCGCCCATATCGAGACCGCGACCTTCGCCGCCGTCTGCGCGGAGCTGAAGCGCGGCAACGCCGGCGCAGCGCTGGCGCGCTGGCAGGAGGTAAAGGAGCTGACGCGCCTGTTGTTCACCGAGCCGAGCCCCGCGCCGGCGAAGTACTGGCTGTGGCGCAGCGGCCTGATCGACAGCCCCGAAGTGCGCCTGCCGATGGTGGAAGTGAGCAGCGAGCTCGCCGCCACCCTCGATCGCGAGATCGAGCAGCGGGCGAAAGTCGCGGCGTAGACGATCTCATCTCATCTCATCTCATCTCATCTCGCCCCGCGCTCGCTGCCTTCCCTTCTCCCCTTGCAAGGGGAGAAGGGGAGAGCGCATCTGTGGTTAACCGCGCCCGAACTTCCTTCGCGGCCGCGGCACGACGCATCCACGGCTCCTTTACGCAATCGCGCCTATCGTGGTCCTCCAAGATCAGAGGGGGAGAACCATGGGGCATCGAACTCAGCCTACGGCCGCGCGCCAATTCGCGCCCGCCGATCTTTTGCAGGGAATTCTGGTGGTATCGTCGTTCGGCTTCTGGGCCGTGATGCTCGGCCTGATGCCGCTGCTGTTGTTTCGCGTCTGGCTCGTCGGCTGACGCGGATGGTTAATCCGTGGTAGCGGCCGCGCTCAAATGCGAACGGAGTTGCGATCCCGATCTTAAAACATCGCGCGTATCGTTAAGCCCGTTAGCGAAGAAATCGCGGGGGCGTTTGTGAATAATCAGAATGAGATGGCGTCGCATTACGACGCCGGACGGCAAGCACTTGCGAACCAAAACCTTGCCAACCAAAACCTTGCCAACCAAGGCTTCACCACCGAGGACATCCTCTGGTCCGTCGGCATCTGGTCGGTAATCCTGACCCTGTCGCCGGTCATCGTGTTCTACATGCTGATGGTGGCGTAGGGCGCACGACCAGGTCCCGGAAAGGCAAAACGCGCGGCTGGCCCGCGCGTTTTTCGTAACCCGAGAATGAACAAAGAAACTAAGCCGCTTGCTTGTGCATTGCGCCGGATGCCGACGCCGTGCCGCGAATAGCTTTCACTGAACGCTCGATCGCCGCCCACAGCCTTGCAATTTCCTGAGCCGCACGGCTCTCGGCCTGATACTCCCGCGCGCCCTCGCCATGGCTCAGCGCCATCAGCAGATCGGAACGGTTGGTGATCTGGCCGCCCCACACCGGCGCACGGAACTTCGCCAGCGCCTCGCGGGCGATGGTGACGATCGGGCTTTCGGACTCGTCACGACGGGCCGGCGCACCGTTCAGCACGACCGCGTAGGGCTTGCGCGCCGCGCGGCACATCTGGATGGTTTCCTGCACCGCGTTGACGTCGAACACGCCGGGACGCGCCGGAATGACCACCATGGTTGCGTTCTTGATGGCATCGTCGACGACGGCCGACAGGTTCGGCGGCGTGTCGATCAACACCCATTCATATCCGTCGCGCTTGGCAGCGGAGACGATGCCGCTGACAGAATTCACTGCCGCCTTGATCGGCGGCTCGTTGGTGCCACGCAGCTTGTGCCACAGCGTGAGCGACCCCTGCGGATCCGCGTCGACGAGCAGAATAGGCTTGGTCGCCTTGATCTGCGCGGCGAGATGTGCGGCCAGGGTACTCTTGCCCGAGCCGCCTTTACGCGATGCAAAAACAATAACGTTCATACCTCTGGCCTCCAGATTGACCCCAGGTACCGAAAATGAATCACCGCGCTGATTCGTGAAAGAAAAATTTACCGGGAGTTGCGTCGCCGCCACGAAATAACAAGGCGTGTTGGCTTTTGAGTCACACTGCGTCGCGCGACGCCGATACGAACTGTAATAAAACGCGTGCTCCGCAAGCATTCCGTGCGCTTTTTGAGCAGCGATGCGGCAACAGGCGGGATGCAACCTCGCCGCGCAAATCCTGTTCCGACTCTTTTCCTATCATCGCGCTCGTCATGGCCGCAGCGCCGCGCGCGTGGCGCGTGAACAAAAGGAGTCCCCGGGCTTTCGCGAGGCTGATGCCGGGGCATTTTGACAGAGGTGCATCCGCGCGAAGGCGCCAAAACGCGAATGCCCGGGACAGGCCCGGGCATGGCGGCGGTTGCGAAAAGAGCGTGACGGGCGTTCAGCCCTCGTCGGTCTTTTTCTTCTTGCTCGCCTTCGATGTTGGCTTGGAGGTCGGCTTGGTGCTCTTCTTCGCGGTGCGCGGCTTGAAGTCGGTCGGCCGCCCGGCGCGCTCCTCGCCCGCCTCCGGCCCCCGCCGGAAGAACACCCGGCATTGCGGCGAGAGCTGCGACTTCTTCTGGACCATGCAGGCGGTGATGGCATCGACGTTCGGCACGAACTCGCCGCACAGCCGCATCGCATCCGGCGTGCAGGCCTGCTGCTCCTCCGGGGTGTAGGCGAAGCCAGCGCCAGGCTGGACCATGACGGCGAGGGCAATCCCACAGATTGCGGCAGCCAAGGACTTCTCGAAGCGAAACGCCGGCATCGATCCCCCCAATTGTCGTGTCGGGGGATAGTGGGTGAACGTCCCTTCGTTGGCAACCGAGCCGCGATACGAAAACCGCGAGCTGTGCGCTCTCGGCAACAGGGCGGTCAGCCCGGCACCAGCCAGGCCAGCGGCAGCAAATGGCCGAGGCTGCCGGCTTAACCCTTTGGCAGCGCTGACGAGATCGGGTGCGGCCTGAATCTTCCGCTCCCCTCCGACAAAAAACGCGAAAACAACCCCATGCAAAGGAGCCGACGAGGGCCGAAGCACATTTTGCGGATTTTACGAAGCCCCTTTGACATGTCGGGCAAAACAGCGGCATGATGCCATGATCGAGGGCGCGTGGGGTGGCCAGTCTATATCCCCGTGAGGTGAGGACCGCATGGCCACCGTGTTGATCGTCGCGCCGGTGTTTGCCCTGATCGCGGCCGGCTATGCGGCGGTGCTGTTTCGCTTCGTCTCCGAGACGGCGCACAAGGGCATCTCCGAATTCGCGTTCAGCATCGCCATTCCTGCCCTGCTGTTCCGCACCATCGTCGTCTCGGAATTCCCGCACCTCAGCGCCTTCCGGATGTGGGGCGCCTATTACGGCGCGCTCGCCATCACCTGGATCGCGGCGCTGGCGCTGTCGGCCCTGCTGCGCGAGAACCGCGAGGACAGCGAGGATGGCGTCGTGCTCGCGATCGGCTCGGTCTACGGCAACATCGTGATGCTCGGCATACCGCTGACGCTCTCGGCGCTGGGAAACGAGGCCGCGGGGCCGATGGCGCTGATCCTGTCGGTGAACACGCCGCTGCTCTGGCTCTGCGGCACGCTGCAGATGGAGTTGGTCGACCGCAAGCAGAAGGGCTCGGCCCTGTCGATCATCCTGCCGGTGCTGCTGGATCTTTCGCGCAACCCGATCATGCTGGCGATCGGCTTCGGCCTCGTCTGGCGCTTCACCGGTTTTGGCCTGCACCCCGTCGTCGACAGGACGATCGAGCTGCTCGCGCAGGCGGGATCGCCGGCGGCGCTGATCGCGCTCGGCATCAATCTGTTCCGGTTCGAGGTCAAGGGCGAGAAGCTCGGCATCGTCGTCATGTGCGCGCTCAAACTGCTGGCGATGCCGGCGGCCGCCTTCCTGCTGGCAAAGCTGCTCGACCTGCCGCCGCTGGCGGCCGGCGTGGTCGTGCTGTTCGCAGCGATGCCGACCGGCGCGAACGCGTACATCTTTGCGGTTCAGTATCAGCGGCTGGTGAACCCGGTGTCGGGGGCGGTCGCGCTGGGCACGCTGCCGGCTGCGGTGACGCTGCCGGTGGTGGTGGTGATCGTGGCGGGGTTGAACTAGCTCCGCAGGATACCGCGTCATCTGCTCAGCATCTCATGCGCGCGATGTAATCGGACTGTGGAAGTCAGGATGGCGGTCGCGCAGCGCCAATCGTCGGTGTGGGCGGCGGCTCCTTATTTGCGATGCTCGAGGGCGCGGCTTGACTCCTCCGATCATTTCGATAATCGTTGAATTATGGAAAAGACGGATGCTGTCGCGGCCCTTTCTGCGCTAGCCCAGGAAAATCGGCTCGATGCCTTTCGGCTGCTCGTGCAGGCCGGACCGGAAGGCATGGCCGCGGGCGCAATCGCGGCTACGCTCGATGTTGCGCCGAATACGCTGACCTTCCATTTCGACCGCCTCCGCATGGCCGGCCTTGTCACCGTCCGCCGCGAGGGCCGCTCGATGATCTACGCCGCGCAATTCGAGCAGATGAACGCCCTGCTCGCCTTCCTGACCGAGAACTGCTGCGGCGGGGTACCATGCGCCCCGGCGGCCGCGTGCAAGCCTACGCGCAAGACCAAAGTGCCAGCTTGAAAGGACACGCCATGAAGCGCCTTCACGTTCACGTCTCCGTCGAAGACATCACGCACTCCATCGGCTTCTATTCGGCGCTCTTCGCGTCCAAGCCCACGGTCGTGAAGCCAGATTATGCGAAGTGGATGCTGGAAGATCCCCGCGTAAATTTCGCGATCTCGACGCGCGGCCGTCAGCCCGGCCTCGACCATCTCGGTATCCAGGTGGAGAACACTGACGAGCTGCACGAAGTATACGAGCGGCTTCGGCAAGCCGGCGGCAATGTCATCGAGCAAGGCCAGACGGCCTGCTGTTACGCGAAGTCGGAGAAATCGTGGATCGACGATCCGGCCGGGATCCCCTGGGAGACCTTCCACACCACCGGCGAAAGCACGACCTATGGCGACGGCTCCGGCGAGAACCGTGCACGCGTGGCTCATGAGAAGCAGGGTGCTTGCTGCGCTCCGCAAGCCGCCGCCAAGCCCACCTCGGCGTGCTGCTGATGGATGTCATCATCTACCACAATCCCGATTGCGGCACCTCCCGGAACACGCTCGCGCTGATCCGCAACGCGGGCGTGGAGCCGCGTGTCGTCGAGTATCTCAAGACACCACCATCACGGACGATGCTGCAAGCGCTGATCGCTCGCATGGGCATGAGCGCACGCGAGCTGCTCCGCGAAAAGGGCACGCCCTATCAAGAGTTGGGGCTGGGCGACGAGAGCTTGAGCGACGATGCGCTGCTCGACGCCATGATGGCGCACCCGATTCTCATCAATCGACCAATCGTCGTATCACCGCTCGGCGTGCGGCTTTGCCGGCCGTCGGAGGCCGTCATTGACCTTCTTCCGGCCCAGCAGGGCGAATTCGTCAAGGAAGACGGCGAGCGAGTCATCGACAACAGAACCAAGGGCGCTACCTAGATGCAGTCGCTGGGGCGGCGACTATTTGCCGAATGGCTTGGGACGTCATTCCTTCTGGCCGCAGTCGTCGGCTCGGGGATCATGGCCCAAAAGCTCGCGGGCGGGAACGTAGCTATTGCGCTGCTCGGCAACACCATTCCAACCGGCGCAATTCTTGTCGTACTCATCTCGATCTTCGGACCCGTTTCCGGCGCTCACTTCAATCCAGCCGTCACGCTGGCTCTCGCCGCACGCGGCGAACTGCCTTGGCGTCTATCGCCAGCATACATCGTAGCCCAGCTTGCTGGTGCTATCGCGGGTGTCTGGATCGCGCATCTGATGTTCGAGCTTCCCCTTTGGCAAGTCTCGGTGACGCAGCGGACGGGCGGCGCTCAATGGCTGGCGGAGGGCGTGGCTACCTTTGGCCTCGTGCTGACGATCTTCGGCTGCGCCGCCAAAGCGCCGAGCGCGATCCCTTATGCGGTCGGCCTTTACATCACTTCGGCCTACTGGTTCACGGCCTCGACATCGTTCGCCAACCCGGCCGTGACGATAGCAAGATCACTATCCGATACATTCGCCGGAATTGCACCCGCGGGCGTTGTCCCCTTCATCATCGCTCAGCTCCTGGCCGCTGCCGCTGCGACCGTACTAAGCGGCTGGCTCTGGCGGCCTTCCTGCTCGCAAAGCTCATGAACGAGCTTCCCTTTGATAAGCCTGATCTATTTGCTCCTCCATGAGCAGGTTTCGTATCGAGGGCAGCGTCCAAATTGGCGTCCAGTGTCAGGATTTTGCCTTTGCACGCGAAGGTAGCTACTCTGTTCCGACGTGAGATGTGTTGCAGGGAGCCCGACATGGGACATCGCGAAGACATGCTCAAGGTCATCAGGGAGGCTTACGCGGCGCGCGGTAACGGCAATGCCGAGGGCCTCGTGGCAGCTTTTCATCCCGAAGGTGTATTCACGCTGGTAGGCGACAAAAGCGCACTCGAAATAGCCGGAAGTGTTCAGGGGCACCCGACCTTGCGAGAAGCTTTCGGTCAATTCATCGACAACTTCGGCTTCGTAGATCGCCAAATCCTAAGCGAGCTGGTTGAGGGGCAGCATGCTGCCGTGCGATCCCTCCTCGTCGTAGAACATCGCCCGACCGGGAAAACCTTCCGGACCGAAGTCCTGGACCTGTTCAGATTTCAGGACGGCAAAATCGTTGAGCTAACTGAATTTGCGGACACCGCGCAGATCAAAGCGATGATCTCCTAGGACCGGCGGATAACACCGCCACCGCGCAGGCGGGATCGCCGGCAGCGCTGATCGCGCTCGGCATCAATCTGTTCCGGTTCGAGGTCAAGGGCGACAAGCTCGGCATCGTCGTCATGTGCGCGCTCAAACTGCTGGTGATGCCGGCCGCCGCCTTCCTGCTGAATTACGGTGACAGTCCTGGACTGTCACCGTAACTGCCACAATTCATTGAAGGAGCTTGGTATAGAAGGGCCGCATGAGATCACTCACCTCATCGAACAACGTAGTCTTAAGAAGCTTGTTCTTCGTGTCAGTCTCTATGATGTGCCCATCATATTTCGCGCCGTGAAGACTCACTGTACCAAGAATTAACTGAGAGCCTTCTGGAATTTCACCGAGACAAAAATCGATCATACGCGTCGCATTTGCAGCGTCCTGATCCTGCTGCACGGGCGAGTCAACCACGATCGGACAAAATGCAGATGTAGAAAACCTCTTCATCGTGTGGATGAACGCGTAGTAGTAGGCGAGAAGCCCCCGTGGCAAATCGCTGCCCGTCTCACGAATATGACAGTCGATCGCCTTGTAACTGTCTTCCGACAGATTTGGGACGTGAAGTTGCTGAACGAAGGAGTTCATTTGCCGCAAGTAGAAACCCTTAATCTCGCCCTGCCGCTTCTTGTCATCCAGCGACTTCATGATTTGCGCCGCCTCGTCGGACTTCATGTCTTGCGCGCCAATTTGCGAGTCAATCTCCTTCTGCTCTGAGGCAATGGTCTCATCCATCAGCTTCTCACTTTCGCCTTCAATGAGATCTCGTAGCTTCAGATCACCCCGCTGCTCATCAAGAATTCCATTGATGCGCTCCATCGAGGCTGAAAAGTGCCCTATTTGCTCTTTTGCAGCAGCAATCTCGGCATCTACCGCATTGATGTCACTCCGAACATCAATGAGGAACGCGCGACACGTGTCGACATCCGAAATCAAACTGAACTTGTTGGCAAAATCGTTAGAGTGAACGGTCCCACATGTCGGACATATGATCTCGTCTTCGGTTTCGCGCCGCAAAAATTCATAATCTGCGCTGAGATCGGCCAAAGCGCTTTCAGCTATCACGCTCTGCTCTACAAGTATTGCTCTCTTGGAATTGAACTCCGAAAGCGAACGCTGCACTTTGTCTTGCGCGGACTGCAGCGACCGGCACTCCGCAACGAGAGCATCAATCTGATCAACGAACCGGTCGGGAGAAAGATCGAAATGGAGACGCTTACGATTAGCGCGCAGCCGCGTGCCTGCCCGATCCAATGCGCGACGTTCGATCTTGAACTCTTCTCTGGCCTTGTCGGCCGAGGCTTTTGATGCCTTGGCTTGATAGTACGCGTTCGGCCGTAGGCCAGCGTGAAAATTCGCGACATCCTTCCGATAGCCAGCAAACATCAGGAGGTTGGAGAACGAACTCCAATTGTCTACCCAACTGACGTCTTGATCGACATAGAATGGTAGGAACAAGTACGCGGGAGGAGGGATCTGCAGCTCGCCCTTTCGATCAGCCAGCGTAAGACCGAAATCGAGCAACTTAGCGATCTGCGGACCAATCCCCGTTGTTACGTTGCTACCTACCCAAATCGCTGCACCGTCGCCGTCAAAAAGCCCAAAGGTGTTGCCCGATCTCAATAGGCTGTAGGGCGTGCCATCTACGGTGAACTCGACCAGTGTATCGACTGCAGCATCCTTCCAAGTCGGATTAATCTTGGCAGAGTCAGCACCAAAGGCAGCATAGATTGATTTGATCAGGCACGACTTACCAGTGTCATTGTCTCCTAAGACCACTGTCCTGCGTGGATCGAACGTCATTAGCCGGGCCGCCTTCTCGCGCTCGGACAACAGAAGCAACCTTCTTAATTGCAAGTTTTTCATGACTTCGCGTCCGCAGAGCCCTTATCAGCTTTTTGTACATCTCCTGACGGGTCATAGGTCATCACCTCATAAATGATCATTGCCTTTGCACGGCTCGGCGTCAGATTAGATATTGTAGCTTTTGCGAAGCTCCAGATTGCGCCAAACAAATGATCGGTCAACGGCGTCAGTGCGAGAGAAGAATTGGGGATCTTCCGCAGTTCCACGCGAACACGCGTGCGGACACGATTTATTGCCTCGTTGCCGGCGCCTAGTGCGAGCGCTCTATAGAGGCGCCACTCCTTAGCAATGCTAGCTTTTTCGATCGCCGAGAATGTCAGATCGTTTGCGAAGTCTGACCAACTCGGTACGGCATCGTTGTTGGTGATCTGTGCCAGCCAACTATTTACATGGCTCTTGGTGATCGCTTTGTGCTTAATCAGGTCATCGAACGTATCGATTGAACCGGTGAACTTTGATTTCGTCCGGCAGTCCTCGATGATGGCCTTATAAAGTGTGTCGGGACTGTAGCTTATGGTGCCCAGCTGGCTTGTTATAAAGTCTTGCATCAAGCCCTTCACGTGCGCAGAGGCATCATGCAGGCTCAGGTCGGCTCTGACAAAATGCATTAGCTTCGCAGTTTCTTGCGTCGCTGCCGGACGTTCATGCTTGAGCTTCGCCAAGAACTTCCTGAAAGCTTCCGCATCACAATCGGCAAAGCAGCAGATTGTGGCGGAGGCGTCCATGAATTCACAGGGCAGATTGGAAACGAAGCTCAGCCTTTCGGTTTCGTCGGGGAAGAGCTCGTAGTTGTCGTGCATCTTCCCGATGTAGGATGGAAGCAACGAGGCTCCGTCCTTCGATTTTTTTCTAGAGCTCAGGTCTGTGAGCGTCCAATGGCCTTTGACCTTGGTCTTGACCTGGTAAAACCGAGCTCGCGTAGGCGTTGAACTGCTGTTCAACCGCACGATGTCATCGTGAAACTCAAAGGCGACCGCGTAATCGTCGAGTTCGCTGTGGCTCTCGAAGATCAGGACGAGTCCCCAGATGGCCTGATAGTCGTACCGCTCATAGCCAGTCTCGCCGGATTTCTCACGTCGTGGCGTTTGAACGAGCTTGTCCGCAAATGCCATGCATTCCCCCCACGGCACTTTAGCGTGACGAAGCCACGAGACAACCACTGCGAGCAGCTCGCGACTAAGCCTTCGGCATAATGTCGCTCCTAACGTTGCACGAGACGGCAACGATAAGACAGCGTACTTGACCTATAAAAATTCGCAAAAACGCTTGATTTTGTACTTGGAACAGCCACCTCCTACAAGGGAGAGTGTATCCTGTCTCAGCGCGAGCAGCATCCAATGTATAAAACCAATGATGATCTTGAAGCGATTGCCCGTGGGTTCCTGAAAAGGCTTGGGCTCGAACATCAGGTTCGGCCGGACATGATGACGCTGATCTCGAAGATCAAGCGCGAGGTGTCCAATTTCAGATATCGGCGAGTGCCAGACGCCGAGATGCCGGACGCAGAAGCGCATTGGTATTCAGACGATTTCGAACTCAGCATGCGCGAGAGCGTATTCGTCGCCATGCAACGCGGCGAGCCTCGCGCGAGAATGACGGTCGCGCATGAGCTGTCCCATTACCTGCTTAGGCACAAAGGATTTCTGAACCGAAGGGCAGAGAAGTCCCTCGCGGAGGTGTCGATCCCGCGCATCGTCAAGCAGGAGGACGAAGCCCGCCGGTTGGCGCCAATTATTCTCGCCCCCGAACACCTGATCCCAGAGGGCGCATCGGTCGAAGACATCATGTCGACGTTCGGACTAAGCCACCAAGCCGCAGCTCTTCGAAAGAATGAAGTGGATGAGTTGCGAAGCCGCAGACAACGTGCGGGTCGGCCGCTACCGCAATCAATAATTGACTACCTGAAGGAAGCGAAGCGTCGTGGACACCCTGTCCGGACCGATCTTGGCGACGACTCCTAGCTACGATTTCTACTTTTTCTCCGTACTCGCTGCGGACCCCACGTGCGCGCATCGCTACAAAATCCGCTGCCCAAACGGGGCGAACAAAGCGCGCTCCATACTAACCGATTGAAATCATTGGTACAGTTGGGTGGGCTCGAACCACCGACCTCCTGTTCCACAGACAGGCGCTCTAACCAACTGAGCTACAACTGCATCCTTGCGAGCCGCCTTTAGGGGCCTTGAGCAGGCCGAGGCCAAGGGGCTGGACGGGGCGGAAACTAGGTGCAACGGCCGTTTTTGGCAAGGCCGCAATCCCCTCGAATTACCCCTTAAACGACGTTATTTCCAAAACAAAACCCGGGCCGCTGGGCCCGGGTTTCTCTTAATTTGAACGGGCCAAATCGGTCAGGCAGCGGGCTTGCCGAACTTGGCGGCGCTGGCCTTGATCGGCTCGGCGGTCTCGGTGGCGACGCGCTGGCCGATCTCGAGGAGCTCCTTGGCCTGGGCCTGGAGGGTCTCGAACTGCTTGCGGGTATGGCCGGTCCACAGCTCCATCGCCTCCGTCGGCGACTTGCTGCCGAGCAGCTCCTGGGCGAAGTCCAGATGGGCGCTGGTGTTGGCCTTCATGAACTCCATCAGCTTGGCGGTGTATTCGCTCGCGCCCTTGCTGGCGGTGGTGAACACGGCCTCGATGGCGCCGTTCTGGCTTTCGGCCGCGTCCTTGAACTTGGCGTAGCTTTCGCGGGCCTGCGAAACGCCCTTCTCGGCGAACGCCCGCATCTGCTCCGGAACCTCGAACGGAATGATCGAGGCAGAGAATGGATCAGTCGCACCTGTCATGATTGTCCCTCACGATTAAGTTGCAAAATCGAGTGAGCCGTCTGGCGCGCCCGCCGGCCAAGTCGGCGGGTACGAAAACTGCTAACGCTTCAAACGAGAGATGGCTCGCCCAGCGCCAAGCATTCTTCACGGCTATCATGTCAACATTGTGCAACGCAATGTGATCAGAGGTGCGCCGCGAAAATTTAACCCGGCCGGGATGCAGATCCTGGCCGGGGGAACCCATGGTTGCGGTATCTCGATGCCCTCAGTGCTTGTGTTTGGTCGCGTCGATCGCGGCGCGGCGGTGACCTGGAAGCGCGACGGTCAATTCCGTCATTCCGGGGCCCGAGCGCAAGCGAGGGAGCCCGGAATCCATCGGGCCACGGAGCAGGCGGATGAATGGATTCCGGGCTCGCGCCAAGGGGCGCGCCCCGGAATGACGGAGGGGCCCTAGTGCTTCGGCTTGGTCGCGTCGTTCGCGGCGCGGCTGTGACCTGGAGGCGCGACGGTTCAATTCCGTCATTTCGGGGCCCGAGCGCAAACGAGGGAGCCCGGAATCCATCGGGCCGCGGAGCAGGTGGATGGATTCCGGGCTCGCGCCAAGGGGCGCGCCCCGGAATGACGGAGGGCTCTAATGCTTCGGCTTGGTCGCGTCGTTCGCGGCGCGGCTGTGACCTGGAGGCGCGACGGTTCATTCCGTCATTCCGGGGCCCGAGCGCAAGCGAGGGAGCCCGGAATCCATCGGGCCGCGGAGCAGGTGGATGAATGGATTCCGGGCTCGCGCCAAGGGGCGCGCCCCGGAATGACGGAGGGGCCCTAGTGCTTCGGCCTGGTCGCGTCGTTCGCGGCGCGGCTGTGCCCTGGAGGCGCGACGGTTCATTCCGTCATTCCGAGGCCCGAGCGCAAACGAGGGAGCCCGGAATCCATCGGGCCGCGGAGCAGGTGGATGAATGGATTCCGGGCTCGCGCCAAGTGGCGCGCCCCGGAATGACGGAGGGGCCCTAGTGCTTCGGCTTGGTCGCGTCGATCGCGGCGCGGCTGACGGCCTGACCGATCTCGCTGGCCTGCTCGGCGAGGGCGCGCATCTGGGCCTGCACATATTCACCGTGCAGCCGCATCACCTCGGAGAGGTCCTTGGCGTGGACCAGCGACTGGGCGTAGTCGAGGGAGGCCTCCACATTGGTCGCGGCGAAGGCGATCGCCCTCGTGCCGACGTCCTTGGCGCCGGCGCGCATGGTCGCACCGCGCTCCTCGAACGAGCCGGCCGCGGCCTCGGCGCCGGCGAGCAGTTTCTCGAATGTCTCGCGCGCCTGCTTGAAGCCGGTTTCCGCCATGGATCGCATCTCCGGCGGAATCTCAAAACGTTCATGCGCCTGCTGGGTCATCCCTACCACTCCTGTCTTGTTGGTTTTTTTCGGCCTTTTGCGGCCGTCCCCGACGCGCCCCGGGCCGTCCCTGACGTGCCCACAGTGAGACTAGCAGCGCTGGGTATTGCCGGTGTGACGCGGCGGCCCGGCCCTCGCGAATCTCAGGGGGCTAACGCAGACGCGCCCTTGCGGGTTCATCCGGATTAAGGTTATCGCGGCTTTGGGGCGCCCCTTCGGCCCTGCGGCCGTGGACCTGCCCGCGCCCGCGGGCGATACTAACCCTTTCTTAAGGCTGCCATTCCGGCAGCCCCCGACGCCCAAGACACGTGAGAGACACGTGGGAGACGCGTGAGAGCTTGAGAAGCAGCCGGTTGGATGAGTAGGTCGGATTTCCAGTTGCGAGGCGTCGGTGATCCGCGGCTGGCCGTGCATGCGACCTCTCCGCTGCCCGCGTGGCTCTGGTCGATCGATGGAACGCGGGTGCTCTGGGCCAATCCGGTCGGCGCAAGGCTGTTCGGTGCGCCCAATGCCGCAACGCTTGTGGCAAAGGCGTTCGGGCCCGCGGACCCACATCGCCGCCAGGTCGCCCGCCTCGCGCGCCAACTCGCCGCGAGCGGCGCGGTCCGGCTCGAGCGGCTGCGCGGCTTCGGCGCCCCGCTCGGCGTCCTCATGACCTGCGCCTGCGCGCGGCTCGAATTTCCCGACGGCAGCCACGGCGTGCTCGTCACCGCGATGGACCCGACCGGCCGCGGCATGCCGCTGGTGGAACGCCTGCAGCGACTGGTCGAAGGCGTCCATGTGCCGATGGCCGCGTTCACGCCCGACGGCCTGTTCATCGGCGCGAGCGAGGCCGCCCGCCCCCTGCTCGGCTTTCGCGATCTCGGCGAGGCCGGCCTCGATGAAGCCCGCAGCGAGGCGCTGCGGCAGGGCCATGTCGAGACGACGACCGGCATCGGCCACATGGTGCTGTACAGGGTCGGCGTGGGTGCCGATGTCGGCCTCGTTGCGCTGATCGCGCCTTTCGTCCGGACGGCGGAGCCCGAGGCGGACGAGGTCGCGCCTGAGGTCGTCCAGGATATCGCGCACCAGGACTCCGCACAGCCTGAACCCGAGGCCGCGCCGCCCGCATCTGCGGCCGCAGTGCCGGACTGTGAGCAACCGGCGTTGTCGAACGAGGCCCCTGCCGAATTCGCGCTGTTCGATGCGTTTGCCGAGCCGGATCAGCTGCCTGCTCCCGCGCTGAGCGAGCCGGAGCCGACCCAGGCTGCAATCAAATCTCCGGTTGAAATCCTCAAGCAAGCCATTGTCTCGCCCCAAGCCGAGCCGATCACGGCTGGCATGGTCGAGCCGCCGTCACGACATGCGGAGCCGCCCGCACCGCGCCATCACCCGCTGCGCTTCCTGTGGCAGATGGATGCGCAGGGGCGCTTCGCGCTCGGCTCCGACGAGTTCATCCGCCTGATCGGCGCGCATACGGCAGCCGGCTTCGGCCGGCCCTGGCACGAGATCGCGGAGGAGTTTTCGCTCGATCCGGACGGGCACGTCGCGCAGGCGCTGGCGAGCCGCGACACCTGGGCCGGGATCACCGTGAACTGGCCGGTCGATGGCGACCAGCACCTGCCAGTCGAGCTCGCCGGCCTGCCGGTCCATGACCGCGCGCGCAATTTCGCGGGCTTCAAGGGCTTTGGCGTGTGCCGCGATCTGGACGGTCTCAACCGGCTCGATGCACTGCGCCGGTTCGAGCTGTTCACCGAGCCGCCGACGCCGCAGCGCCTCTCCGCCGACATCGTCGCGCCTGAGCCCGAACCGGAGGCGCCGCCTGCTCCGGATGAGCTGGCCTCGGCCGGGCCTGAACCGTCCGAGCCTGAACCGCTCGAAGCCGAACTGCCCCAAGAGGAATTGCCTCAAGACGAACTACCCCAAGACGATTTGAACAAAGCCGAACTGAACAAAGCCGAACTGCCTGAACCAGCAACCGACGCGAATTCACACCCAACCGATTTGGAAAAATCCGTGGACACGCCAGTGGAAACGCCTCCCAACGTTGTGCCGTTCCGCCCGCACGGCGATGCGAGATCGCCGACGCTCACGCCTGTCGAGAACAGCGCGTTCAACGAGCTCGCCCGGCAATTGTCGGAGCGGCTCGAGCGAGAGCGAGAGACCATTGCGGGCGCATCGTCCGAGCCACTGACGAGCGAGACCGCCGCCGAGCCGCCGCCTGAGGCGGAGCCACCGCGCCTGCCGGCCGGATGGCTGACCGAGCCCGAGCCGCCGGCGCGCGGCGACAGCGCGCGCGACCGCACGCTGCTCGACCTGTTGCCATCAGGCGTCCTGATCTATCGCCTCGACCGCCTGCTCTACGCCAACCCCGCCTTTCTCGCGCGCATCGGCTATGCCGATCTGAGCGCGCTGGAGAATGCCGGCGGGCTGGATGCGCTCTACATCGAGGTGGGCGTCTCCGCGGCGAGCAGCACGTCGCAAGCCGGCACGCCGGTGACGATCAGCGCGAGCGTCGCCGATGGCGACGAGCCGCTAGCGGCCACCGAGGCGCATCTGCACACGATCGCCTGGGACGGCGACACCGCGCATGCGCTGATCTGCGCGCTGCCGCAGGCCGCGCCTGTTGCTGCCGCGCCCGCCGTCGCCGAGCCCGTGGTGATGATCCCCGATGAGCCCGGGCCTGAAATCGAGGCCGGCGACGCGGACGCCGAGGATCTTGCGGCGATCCTCGACACGACAGCCGAAGGCATCATCATGTTCGATGCCGAAGGCAACATCCACGCCTGCAACCGCAGCGCCGAAGCGCTGTTCGGCTATGACGGCGAGACGCTGCTGCAGCAGAATCTGCTGACCCTGTTCGCGCCCGAGAGTCAGCGCGTCGTGACCGACTATCTCGAAAGCCTCAGGAGCCAGGACATATCGAGCCTGCTCGACCACGGCCGCGAGGTGCTGGGCCGCGAGAAGAAGGGCGGCGTCCTTCCGCTCGCCATGATCATGGGCCGCACGAGGCCCGACGGCCCGAACTTCTTCGCCGTGTTCCGTGATCTCTCGCAGAGCAAGAAGGGCGAGAGCGAATTGAAGCAGGCGCAGCGGCTCGCCAATGGCGCGGCCAGCGCCAAGGCCGACATGCTGGCGCGGATCAGCCACGAGATCCGCACGCCGCTGAACGCGATCATCGGCTTTGCCGAGGTGATGATCTCTGAACGCTTCGGCACGCTCGGCAACGAGCGCTACGGCGAATACATGAAGGACATCCGCGCCTCCGGCGAGCGCGTGATCGCGATCATCGACGATCTGCTCGAGCTCTCGCGCATCGAGACCGGCAAGCTCGACCTCAACTTCGCCAACCTCCACCTCAACGATCTCGTCGAAGCCTGCGTCACGGTGATGCAGCCGCAGGCCAACCGCGAGCGCATCATCATCCGCACCTCGCTCGCGCACGCGCTGCCGCAGGTCATGGCGGATGCGCGCGCGATGCGGCAGATCACCATGAACCTGATCACCAACTCGATCCGGCTTGCGAGCGCCGGCGGCCAGGTCATCGTCTCGACCGCGCTGAACGATCGCGGCGAGGTTGCCCTTCGCATCCGCGACACCGGCCATGGCCTGTCCGAGAAGGAGGTCGCGGCCGCGATGGAGCCGTTCCGCACGCCGCCGCCGGGCGACGCGTCGGACAATTCGGCGCTCAGCCTGTCCTTGACCAAGGCGCTCGTCGAAGCCAACCGCGCCCAGTTCAACATCAAGAGCGCGGCCAATTCCGGCACGCTGATCGAGGTGGTGTTCGCGCAGGCGCTGGCGCGGGCGTAAGGCGTGATCAGACCAGGTTGATTGCTGCCACGCGGGAGGTGCGCGTTGCCCGCGATTGGAACTGTTTGGCGGTTCTCCAGTTTATGCGATTGTTTCCCATCCCCTGGAGACAAGCATGAAGAAGCTCATTTTCACAACGATATGCGCTCTTGCGCTTGCGGTTGGCAGCGCAATGGCCCAGACGCAGCCCGCGCCAGAGGCGTCACCCGGCGTCGCCAAGCACACGTCCAAGCACGCGACGCACATGAAGCATGCGAAGCACATGAAGAAGGAGACGACTGGGCAAACCACCGGCATGGCGCCCTCGAAGACCAAGCAGCCTGCCGCGCGGTATTAGGCTCTTGCACGTCCAGATCACGTGCGGCGGGTACGCCCTTGCTCGTGCCCCATAGCGGAGATTGAGATCTCGCAAGGGTCGCCCACCGTCATCAGCGGAGAGGTCAAGCAGCCGTCACACGGACCGGCATGCTTTTGAGACCCCGAAGAGAGTTGTTGAGCATCCGCTCCGGCTCGGCGATGAGTTCGATCGATTTCGCGCGCTTGGCAAGTTCGGTGAGAACCAACTCACCTTCCAGGCGCGCGATCATCTGCCCCACGCAGGCGTGGATGCCCGAACCAAACCCCACATGCCCCGCTGCGGGTCGCTCCACATCGAACCGGTCGGGCTCCTGCCAACGCGCCGGATCACGGTTGGCGGAAGCCATGAAGATCAGCACTTTGCGGTTTGCCGGGATGGTATCGCCGGCTATTTCCACCTCGCGCGAGGTGGTACGAAAGAAAGTTTGCACAGGCGAGTCATAGCGCAGCCCTTCCTCGAAGGCGTTGCGGGCGAGTTCGGGCCGTTCGCGCAGCCTTTCGAACTGCACTGGATGACTGGCAAGCGCAAGAAGCGTATTCCCGAGACCATTGATCGTCGTGTCGACTCCCGCGGTCAGGAACGGCCGGACCAGATGCGTGGCTTCGTGTTCCGTGATCTCCCCGGCATCCGCAGCTTGGTAGATCATCATGCCAATACCATCGGGCCTGAGCTCGCTACGCGCGCAACGGTCCATGATCCACTTCTGCGCGGCGAGGCCCGGGTCACGAGATCTGGCGAGGATGTGGTTCTCTGGCCCGAAGCTGTTGAAGACGAACGTGCTCCAGGCAAGCAGGTTCTCGCGTCCCTCCTCCGAGACGCCGATGGCATCGGGGAAGACCTTCATCGGATACGCCATGGCGAGATCCGTCATCGCGTCGAAGGTACCGCGCTCGACGAGCTCGCAGATTTTCTTCTCGGCTTCCCTCTGGAAGGTCTCGCGCAGCTTTTTCGCGACGCCCGGTGACATGGTCCGGGCGAGCACCCGACGTCCCTTCTCGTGATCAGGTGGGTCGATCTGCAACGTCATCGGCCGGGGCAGCGCCGGGTTCATCCCCTTCAGGCCGACGCCCTCCCCGCTAATGAAGGTTCGCCAATCCTTGAGAGCGGATTCGACCTGTTCATACCGCGCCATCGCCCAGATGTCGTACTGCTCGATCCTGAATACCGGCCCTAATTCGCGGAACGCATGGTAGACCGGATACGGATCCGTCAGCACGTCGTCAGCGAACGGATCGATCCGGGTGGAGGCAAACTGGCTCATGCCGGTTCCCTCCACCTACTGTTTGCTGAGAGGGCAATTGCCCTCGCTCTCGGGTCTGAAGGCATCTTCGCCCTTGATGGTCCCGACGACCTTCAGGAGGTCCCAACTGGACTTCGATTGGTCGGGCGATTTGACCTGGAGGAGATAGAGCGGATGGATCTTGCGTCCGTCCCTGCGAATGAAGCCTTTGCCGAACAACGGATCATCCGTCGGAAGCTCCTTCATGGCCGCGACGACCGCTTTGCCGTCTTTCGCGCTACCGACCTTGTCGACAGCCTTCAGATAGTGAATGACGGAGGCGTAAACGCCGGCCTGCATGTCGTTGGGGTAGGCCTTGGACGGGATGTGCTCCGAGAAGCGCTTGGCGAACGACCGCGTGCCATCGTTGAGGTCCCAGTAGAACGGATTCATGATCTGGGCGCCTTGAGCGAATTGCAGCCCAAGGGACGGAATGCCGTTCATGCCCAGAATCAGGCCGACCAGCTTGTGATCCCTGGTCAGGCCGAACTCGGCGGCCTGCTTCATCGAGGTGATCGTGTCATCGCCGGCGTTGGCAATGCCAATGATGTCGGCGCCGGAAGCCTGTGCCTGCAACAGGAACGAGGCGAAGTCCGCCGTCCCGAGAGCATGACGGACAGCTCCAAGGACCTGTCCGCCGGATGCCTTGACCGCTTCGGCCGCTTGCTTCTCCAGATCGTGGCCGAAGGCATAATCGGCCGTGATGAAGAACCACTTCTTGCCGCCCTGCTCGACGACAGCCTTGCCGAGCCCGCGACCGTAAGCGTAGGTGTCGTAAGTCCAGTGAACCGTATTCGGTGTGCACTTTTCCCCCGTCAGGAGCGCCGTGCCGGCGCCCGATCCGACGAACACCTTGTTTTTTTCGGCGCTCATTCCCGCGACCGCCAGCGCAATCGCCGAGTTGGGAACGTCGAAGATTGCATCGACGCCCTCATTCTCATACCAGCGACGTGCGATGTTGACGCCGGCATCGGTCTTGTTCTGGTGATCTGCGCTGACGACTTCGACCTGCTTGCCGCCAGCCTTTCCGCCATAATCCTCGACAGCCATTTGTGCCGCGATGACCGACCCGATGCCCTGGTAGCTCGCAAAAGCCCCGGACTGGTCGTTGAGGACGCCGAGCTTTACCCGTTCCTGCGCATCGGCCGACCCGCAACCAAGCGCGAGTGAGCAGATGCACGTCGCCAATAGGCTTGCCACCTTCATGGATACTCCTCCCAGCTACCATTGCGGTCTCAGCCGCATAATACTTATATTTTATAAGTAGCTTGGCGGTGTCAATTCGGCATGCGTCGTGATAGATGCGAAACGAAGATGACCCAGGGGAGCCAATGGCAATCGCAACAATGGCGGCAGAGAAGCAGCTCGATCTAGCTGCCCTTCGCGGCACCCCCGGCTTCGTGATCCGATTGATCCAGTTGAAGTTCTTTGACGGCTTCTACGATACCTTCGCTGAACTCGGACTGACGCCTGCGACCTATGCCATCCTCATGCTGGTGCGGGACAACCCGGGGATCGTTCCCAGTAGCGTCGCGACCCTTTTGCGACTTCACCTGCCGAATCTGACCAAAATCCTGCACCAGCTCGAACATGCCGGTCTGGTGAAGCGAAGCCGGTCAAAAATCGACCGGCGCGCCACAGAGATCACTTTGACATCGAAAGGCGAGAAATTGATGAGGGATGCCGTCAGGCTTACGGCGCCCTATAACCGCCGAATGCTTGCTCCCCTCAGTGAGGCCGAACGATCAACCTTGATCGAGCTGCTAAATCGGGTCAGCCCATTCTGATGCAGCGCTCAAACAAAAAGGCACGGCGCTTTGCGGCACCGTGCCTTTTCTCATTAGCGCGCTTTGATCAGCTATAGATTTCGAACAGGCCGGCGCCGCCCTGGCCGCCGCCGATGCACATCGTCACGACGCCCCACTTGGCCTTGCGGCGCGCTCCTTCCTGCAGCAGGTGGCCGGTCAGGCGTGCGCCGGTCATGCCGAAGGGATGGCCGATCGCGATCGAGCCGCCATTGACGTTGTACTTGGCGGGATCGATGCCGAGCTTGTCGCGGCAATACAGGCACTGGCTGGCGAAGGCTTCGTTCAGCTCCCAGAGATCGATGTCGTCGATCTTCAGGCCGGTGCGCTTGAGCAGCTTCGGGATCGCGAACACGGGACCGATGCCCATCTCGTCAGGCTCGCAGCCGGCGGTCGCCCAGGCGACGAAGCGGCCGAGCGGCTTGAGGCCGCGCTTCTCGGCGTCCTTGGCCTCCATCAGCACCACGGCGGCGGCGCCGTCGGAGAGCTGGCTGGCATTGCCGGCGGTGACGAACTTGCCCGGACCCTTCACCGGCTCGAGCTTGGCGAGGCCTTCCAGCGTGGTCTCGGGCCGGTTGCACTCGTCGCGATCGACGACGTAGTCGACGATGCTCTCGGCCTTGGTCTGCTTGTCGACGACCTTCATCCTGGTCTTCATCGGGACGATCTCGTCCTTGAACTTGTTCGCCTGCTGCGCCGCGGCCATGCGGCGCTGCGATTCCAGCGAGAACTCGTCCTGATATTCGCGGCTGAGCTTGTAGCGCTCGGCGACGATGTCGGCGGTGTCGATCATCGCCATGAAGATGTCGGGCGCGACCTTCAAGAGCTCCGGATCGATCGATTCCTTCGGCGAGCCGCCGCCGGGGATCGAGATGCTCTCGACGCCGCCGGCGACGATGCAGTCGGCGCCGTCGGAGCGGATCGAGTTGGCGGCCATCGCGATGGTCTGGAGCCCTGACGAGCAGAAGCGGTTCACCGACACGCCGGCGGTGGTCTTCGGCAGGCCCGCGAGCAGCGCGGCCTGACGGCCGATGTTCGGCGCGCCGTGGGCGCAATTGCCGAGATAGCAGTCCTCGACATAGTCCTTGTCGACGCCGGCGCGATCGACCGCGTGCTGGATGGCGTGGGCCGCGAGAGACATCGGCGGCGTGATGTTGAACCCGCCGCGGGCGGACTTCGCCAGGCCCGTGCGCGCATAGGAAACGATGACGGCTTCACGCATTGGTTTCTCCCTTTTCGGATCGTCGATTGTGGCTCTTCAGACGCTCTTCGTACAGATATCCGGCCAAGGCAACAGAAATCGTTTTCGCCCGATTTTCCGGCAAGCGGAACGGCCCGATATCATCGCCTTCCGCTCGACAGCCGTGTCTTGATAATTCCGTAGAGTGCGCTGGCAGCGGGCGCCAGCGTCTCGTTGCGCCGCCGCACCAGGGCGATCGTGCGGTACAGGACCGGATCGAGCAGCGGCACCTCGACCAGGCCGGTCGCGACCGTGGTCGCGTTCATAGCTGCGGGGAGGATTGCCGCACCGACATTCTCCCGCGCCAACGCGATCGCACTCGGCGTGCTCTCGACCACGAAGCGGCCTCGCGTCTGCAGCCCTGCCTTGACGAGCTGCGTCTCGACGATGCGGCGGTTGCCGCTGGCGCCGCCGAGCGTGATGAGGTCGATGCCCGCCAGGTTCGACCATGCCACCCGCTTCAGCTTCGAGGCCGGATGCGCGCGGCTGCAGACCAGAACAAAGGGATCGCGCATCAGCATCTCCTCGGAGAGATCGGGGTTGGCCTCCTGCTGGATGTGGATGCCGAAGTCGGCCTGGCCCTCGCGCACCGCATCGGTGACGAGCGCACCGGACCGCTCGAGCAGCTGAATGCGATTGTGCGGATACTTCCTGGCGTACATGCGCAGTGCAAGCGGCAACTGCCGGAACGCGACCGACTGGAGCGTCGCCAGGGTGACGTCGCCAACCCCGAGGCGCGATGTCGTGCGCAGCCGGTCGAGGCCATGGACGAGGTCATCGACGATGCGGCGCGCCAGCGGCAGGAAATCCTTCCCCATCGGGCTCAACGCCGTCGAGCGCGTGGTGCGGTCGATCAGACGGAGCCCGACGAAGGCCTCCAGCCGCTGAATGCGGCGCGTCAATGCGGTCTGGGTGATGAAGAGATGATCCGCCGCCCGGTTGAAGCTGCCGAGCTCGGCGACATGGACGAAGGCCTGGACGCCGTCGATCGGGATCTTCATGCCAATTTCTCATGAAAAATTGCGATTAATGCATTTTACGCAGGCTGGAGCCTCCCGCAAGATCGCTTCCGACGGAAGGATACGCAACCGGCCGCACCTATTTGGAATTTCGGGAGGAACGATGACGACCAATGCGGTGGCCGGCCCCATGAACCCGGTCACGGAGCGCGCGCCCACGGCCGAGACATCCGCCGCCAATATCCTGCAGCGATTGATGGAGATCAGGGTCGGCATCATCCCTCTGCCGGTCTATCTGCTCCTGCTCGGCCTGATCGCGGCTTTCTCCTTCAAGGGTAAGATTTCCGGCGAGGTCACGGTGATGATCGCCGTACTCGTCGCTGGCGGCTTCACCTGCGCCGAGATCGGGCGGCGGATCCCGATCCTGAACGTAATCGGCGGTTCCTCGCTGGTGACGATCTTCCTGCCGTCGTTCCTGGTCGCGCATCAGCTGCTGCCGGCGCCGCTGGTGCAGCAGGTGACGACATTCACCAAGTCCACCAACTTCATCTATCTCTTCATCACCGCCGTCGTCGTCGGCTCGATCCTGAGCATGGATCGGCGCGTGCTGATCCAGGGTTTCGTCAAGATCTTCATTCCGCTGGTGAGCGGCTCGATCCTCGCGCTTGGCGTTGGTGGTGCGGTCGGCTGGCTGTGCGGGATCGGCTTCTGGCGCTCGATTCTCCACGTCGTCGTCCCCGTGATGGCGGGCGGCGTCGGCGAAGGCGCGATCCCGCTTTCGGTCGGCTATGCGGAGGCGCTGGGCCTCAACCAGGGCGCCATGCTCGGTCAGATCCTGCCGCTGGTGTTCTTCGGCAACCTCGTCGCCATCATCTGCTGCGGAGCACTGAACTCGCTGGGCAAGCGGCGGCCGGATCTCACCGGCGACGGCCAGCTCCAGCCGGGCGCCGACGTTGCGGCGGACGCCGTCCGCGACCACGCGCATGCCGGCGTCACCAGCGTCGATGTCGCAACCGTTGCGGCCGGAGGCATCAGCGGCATCGCCATCTACGTTTTCGGCACGCTGATCCACAGCCTGATCGGTCTGCCGGCTCCGGTCGCCATGCTGTTCCTGGTCGTGCTCGTCAAGCTGCTCAAGGCGGTGCCGGCCTCGCTGGAGGAAGGCGCCCGCGTCGTGTTCCGCTTCTTCGTCACCGCGGTGACCTATCCGCTGCTGTTCTCCACCGCAGTGGCGCTGACGCCGTGGCATGAACTGGTCGAAGCGTTCCACCCGGCGAATCTGGTGACCATCATCGCGACCGTCGTGACGCTGACGGCGACAGGATTCTATGTCGGCCGCCTGCTAAGGATGTATCCGATCGAGACTGCGATCGTGAACGCCTGCCACAGCGGTCTTGGCGGCACCGGCGACGTCATGATCCTGACCGCTGCCGAACGAATGGAACTGATGCCGTTCGCGCAGGTCGCGACCCGGATCGGCGGCGCGATCACGGTGACGCTCGCGATCATCGCGATGGCCCACTTCAAGGTCATCTGAGCGGAGGGAAGGGCATGCTGATGCGAAGCAAGCTGTTCGTTCCGGCCTCGCGGCCCGAACTGTTCGACAAGGCGCTGAACTCAGCCGCCGACGCGCTGTCGTTCGATCTCGAGGACGCGGTCGCTCCAGGCCAGAAGTCGCAGGCGCGTGCGCTGCTCGCCAAATTCCTGCGCGGGCTGCCGGCAACCCGTAAATCCATCGTGGTCCGGGTGAACGCGTTCGGCACCGCCGAATTCAACGCCGACATCGAAGCCCTGGCCGGAGCCGTGGTCGATATCATCAACCTGCCGATGGCCGAGGACGCGGATGCGGTGCTCCAGGCGATCGCGCGAATCGAAATGCTGGAGACCTCGTCGCGACGGGTCGGCGTGCTGCTCAACGTCGAGACACCCAAGGGCCTGCGCAATGCCGCCGAACTGGCCAGCTCGCATCCGCGCGTGATGGGGCTTCAGATCGGCTATGCCGATCTGCTCGAACCCTGCGGCATCATCAGGTCCGACCGCGACGCACTCGCTCATATCCGCCTTGCGGTACGCTTCGCTGCCGCCGAGGCCGGTATCGCCGCCTATGACGGCGCCTTTGCCGCAGTCAAGGACACCGACGGCTACCGCGCCGAATGCCTGGCGGCACGAAACCACGGCTTTGCCGGCAAGAGCTGCATCCATCCGAGCCAGATCGCGATCGCCAACGAGACATTCATGCCCGATGCGGCCGAGATCGCGTGGGCGCGCAAGGTCGTGGCCGCCGCTGCGGGAGCCGATGCGCGGGGCATCGGTGCCTATCTGGTCGACGGCCATATGATCGACAAGCCATTCGTCGAACGCGCTCGCGCCGTCGTGTCGCTGGCCGACACAATCTCGACCGAGGCCACGCCATGAGCCAATTGCACGCCCGCGATTATGAGCCCGGCCGCAGCGGCACGCTGGATGGTGTCCGTATCCTCGACCTGTCGCGGCTGTTCGCCGGCAACGTGCTGACCCAGATCCTCGGCGACTTCGGCGCCGAGGTGATCAAGGTCGAGCCGCCCGAGGGCGACACGCTGCGCGCCTGGAAAACCGAGGGCATCGAGACCCACTGGAAGGTCTATTCGCGCAACAAGAAGAGCCTGTGCCTATCGCTGCGCGATCCGCGCGCGATCGACATCATCCGGAAACTGGTGCCGTCGACCCAGATCTTCATCGAGAGCTTTCGCCCCGGCGTTCTGGAAAAGATGGGATTGTCGCCGGAGGCGCTGCTGGCGCTCAATCCGTCCCTGGTCATCATCCGGATTTCCGGCTGGGGGCAGGACGGTCCCTACGCGCAGCGTCCTGGCTTCGGCACCGTGATCGAGGGCGTGTCGGGATTTGCCGCGATCAACGGTTTTGCCGACCGCGAACCGGTGTTGCCCCCGATGTATCTTGCCGACGGCGTCGCCGGCGTCTATGGCGCCTCCGCCGCGATGATCGCGCTCCGCGAGGTCGAGATGAAGGACGGCCGCGGCCAGGTCGTCGATCTGTCGCTGCTCGATCCGCTGTTCGCAATCCTCAGCCCGCAGGCCGCGAACTATCGGCTCACCGGCAAGGTCAAGCCGCGCACCGGCAGCCGCTCCACCAATTCTGCCCCGCGCAACGCCTATCGGTGCAGCGATGGACACTATGTCAGCCTGTCCGGATCGATCCAGAAGATGGCAGAGCGGCTGTTCCGCGCCATCGGCCGCCCCGAGTTGGTCGACGACCCGCGCTTCCGCACCAACGCCGACCGCCTGCGGCATGCCGACGAGCTGGACGCCATCATCGGCGAGTTCATCGGCGCGCGGACGCAGGCCGAGAACGTCGCCTTCTTCGAGCAAGCCGAGGTCACGATCGGCCCGATCTACGACACCCCGCAGATCATGGCCGATTCGCACGTCATCGCCCGCGAGCTGATCGCCGACTATCCGGACCCGGACATGGGGCAGCTCCCGATGCACCACGTGGTGCCGCGGCTGTCGCAGACGCCAGGCACGATCCGGACGCCCGCCCCGGCACTCGGCCAGCACAATCGCGAGCTGCTCAACGAAATCGGCATTGGCGACGACGGCTACGCGGCACTGCGCGAGGCCAACGTGGTCTGCGAAGCCTCGAACAACGCCGCGCCGGCGAAACGCCATTCGAGCGTGTAACGGAGGGTCTCGATGCTGCACCAGATGACGCGAAGGACATTCGTCGCGGCAGCCACCGCAACGGCCGCAGGACTTGCTCAGTCGCGTCATGCGGCAGCCGAAACGATCCCCAATTCATCCGGCACCGAGGCTCCGAAGACAAAAGCGCCGGCGAATGCCTGCGACGCGCATTTCCACATCATCGATCCCCGCTTTCCGACACCGGAAAGTGCCAAGCCGGCAGGCTCGACCTTCGATGACTATGTGCTGCATCAGCGCCGCATCGGCACGACGCGCGCGGTTCCGGTGCAGCCGAAATATCACCGCACCGACCATGCCTGCATCCTCGATGCGCTCAGTCGGCTCGGCAAGAACGGACGGGGCGTCGGGGTCTGTCATCCCGACGTGACTGATGCGGAGCTGAAACGGCTCGATGCCGGCGGAATCCGCGGACTTCGCTTCAGCGTTTGGAATCCGGGCGACACAGTGACCACAATCGACATGATCGAGCCGCTGTCCAAGCGCAGCGCCGATCTTGGCTGGCACGTCCAGCTTCACATGTCAGGCGATCAGATCGTCGAGACGTCGGCAATGCTCGGCCGCCTGCCCTGCCCGATCGTGTTCGACCACATGGGGCGGCTTCCGCCGAAACAGGGGCCGGAACATCCGGCTTTCCGCGTCATCGCCGATCTCGCAGGTAAGGGCCGCGCCTGGGTAAAGCTCGCCGGTGCTTATCTCAACACCGAGCAGGGCCCGCCCTATGCCGACGCGACGCGAATCGCGCAGGCCTTCGTCAAGGTTGCGCCCGATCGCCTGGTCTGGGGCAGCGACTGGCCCCATGTCACCGAGAAGCACAAACCTGATGACGCAGAGCTGTTCGAACTGCTCGCGGCGTGGGCCGGCAATGAAAAGACCCGCGACGCAATCCTGGTCGACAATCCGACCCGGCTTTATGGCTTCGATCGCTGACGCTACCGGAGTAGCGCCAGCGCATTCTGCCTATGGGCCTTAGAACGTCAGCGCCTTGACCTGCTTGACCTGCGGCAGCGCCTGCACCTTGGCGAGCACGTCCGCCGGCACCGCGCCGTCGACCTCGACGAGCGCGATGGCGTCGCCGCCCTGCTCGACACGGCCGAGATGGAAGGTCGCGATGTTGATCTTGGCGTCGCCCAGGAGGCCCGCGAAGCTGCCGATGAAGCCCGGCTTGTCCTCGTTGGTGACATAGATCATCGACTTGCCGAACTCGGCGTCGACGCGGATGCCCTTGATGTCGACGAGGCGCGGCTTGCCGTCGTGATAGACCGTGCCGGAGACCGAACGCTCCTGGCGTTCGGTCGCGACCGTGACGGTGATCAGGCTCTCATAGTCGCTCTGCGCGGCGCGCACGATCTCGTCGACCACCATGCCGCGCTCCTTGGCGACGACGGGCGCGGAGACGACGTTGACCTCGCCCAGCATCGGCCGCAGCAGGCCCGACAGCACCGCGGAGGTGATCGCCTTGATCTTCATCTCGGCGACATGGCCCTCATAGGTGATCTGCACCTTGAGGATGCCGGTCTCGGTGAGCTGGCCGGCGAAGGAGCCGAGCTTCTCGGCGAGCGCGATGAACGGCTTCAGCTTCGGCGCTTCCTCCGCCGTGATCGAGGGGAAGTTGACGGCGTTCGAGATCGCGCCGGAGAGCAGATAATCCGACATCTGCTCGGCGACCTGGAGCGCGACGTTCTCCTGTGCCTCCGTGGTGGAGGCGCCGAGATGCGGTGTGCAGATCACGTTGGGATGGCCGAACAGCACGTTCGAGGTGGCGGGCTCCTCGACGAAGACGTCGAAGGCGGCGCCTGCGATGTGCTTGGAATTCAGCGCATCGACCACCGCCTGCTCGTCGACCAGGCCGCCGCGCGCGCAGTTGATGAGGCGCACGCCCTTCTTCATCTTGGCGATCGCGGCCGCGTCGATGATGTTCCTGGTCTTCTCCGTGAGCGGGGTGTGCAGCGTGATGAAATCGGCGCGCCTCAAGAGGTCGTCGAGTTCGACCTTCTCGACGCCGATGTCCTTGGCGCGCTCCGGCGACAGGAACGGATCGTAGGCGACGACCTTCATGCGCAGGCCGAGCGCGCGGTCGGCGACGATCGAGCCGATGTTGCCGCAGCCGACCACGCCGAGCACCTTGCCGGTGATCTCGACGCCCATGAAGCGGTTCTTCTCCCATTTGCCGGACTGCGTCGAGATATCGGCCTGCGGAATTTCGCGCGCCAGCGCCAGCATCAGGGTGATGGCGTGCTCGGCGGTCGTGATCGAATTGCCGAACGGCGTATTCATCACGATGATGCCCTTTGCCGTGGCGGCGGGAATCTCGACATTGTCGACGCCGATGCCGGCGCGGCCGATCACCTTCAGCTTCGTCGCCTTCTCGATGATCTTGGCGGTCGCTTTCGTCGCGGAGCGGATCGCAAGGCCGTCATAGTTGCCGATGATCTCGGCCAGCTTGTCCTTGTCCTTGCCGAGATTGGGTTGGAAGTCGACCTCGACACCGCGATCCTTGAAGATCTGCACGGCGGCGGGAGAGAGCGCGTCGGAAATGAGAACTTTGGGTTTGGTCATCTGAATGATCCTCTACCTTCCCCTGAAACGAGGGCGGCCTTCGACGGGAGTAGGTTGATGCTGTTTCTCTTCCTCTCCCCGTTCTTACGGGGTGAGGGGCAGCCACAGGCAAGGTGCTCGCGGAGAGAGCCCCTCACCCGGATCGCTGCGCGATCCGGCCTCTCCCCGCAAGAACGGGGAGGGGCTAAGAAAGAAAGATCAAGCCGCTTTCGCGAGCGCGGCCTTGGTCTCGGCGAACGCCCAGTCGATCCACTGGGTCAGCAGCTCGACGTCCTTGGCCTCGACCGTGGCGCCGCACCAGATGCGCAGGCCTGCCGGCGCATCGCGGTAATACGCGAAGTCGAAGCCCGCGCCTTCCTTCTCGACCAGGGCGACGAGCTTCTTGCAGAATTCGGCCTGCGCGTCGGCGGGAAGCGAGGTGATCGCGGGATCGGTGAACTTCAGGCACACCGACGTGTTGGAGCGGATCGAGGCGTCCTTCGCCAGAAAATCGATCCAGGGCGTCTTCGCCTTCCAGTCGGCGAGCACCTTGGTGTTGGCGTCGGCGCGCGCGATCAGCGCCTTCAGGCCGCCGATCGACTTCGCCCAGTTCAGCGCGTCGAGATAGTCCTCGACGCAGAGCATCGAGGGCGTGTTGATGGTCTCGCCGACGAAGATGCCTTCGTTGATCTTGCCGCCCTTGGTCATGCGGAAGATCTTCGGCAGCGGCCAGGCCGGCTTGTAGGTCTCGAGCCGCTCCACGGCGCGGGGCGACAGGATCAGCATGCCGTGCGCGGCCTCGCCGCCGAGCGCCTTCTGCCAGGAGAAGGTGACGACGTCGAGCTTGGCCCAGTCGAGCGGCTGCGCAAACGCAGCGGACGTCGCGTCGCAGATGGTCAGGCCTTCACGGCTCGCGCTGATCCAGTCGGCGTTCGGCACGCGCACGCCCGAGGTGGTGCCGTTCCAGGTGAAGACGATGTCGCTCTTCGGATCGACCTTGGAGAGATCGGGGATTTCACCGTAGGCCGCGTTGAGCTTGGTGAGGTCCTTGAGCTTCAATTCCTTGACGATGTCGCTGACCCAGCCCTCGCCGAAGGATTCCCAGGCGAGCGTGGTGACGGGCCGCGCACCGAGCAGCGACCACAGCGCCATCTCGACCGCGCCGGTATCGGAGGCGGGCACGATGCCGATGCGATAATCGGCGGGCACCTCGAGCACCTCGCGCGTCAGATCGATCGCGAGCTTGAGCTTGGTCTTGCCGATCTTCGCGCGATGCGAGCGGCCGAGAGCTGCGTCCTTGAGATTTTGGGCGTTCCAGCCGGGGCGCTTGGCGCAGGGGCCGGAGGAGAAATGCGGCACGTTCGGCCGCGAAGCGGGCTTCGCTACAGTCATGATCTACCCTTCCAGATAGTAAGCCTCCCGTTGGGGGGAGGTGTCCCGCCGCGGCTCATACGGGAAACGGGTAGAATCGTCAAGGAAGTTCGGGCGCCTCACGGCGGAGTGATGGCGATTCCGGTGCAGCTTCCGGTGATTCGACTGCGGCCAGCGCATTCAGCAAATCCGTTGCCTCGCTGATCAACTGCGCGGCCCGGCGTCGGCTGCTCACTTTCAAAATGCATTTGTCGCCGGCCTGGACGACGTAGTCGTTGCCGACCTTGATCAGAGAATAGCTCGTCATCGAAATCCCCGAACTTACCGAGCCCGGTGTCAGACGCTACCTAGCACCGTTCGTCCCAGAGCAAACGTGAACGACGGCTCGGTAGTTAATCAGCTCTCAATATGAACGGATGCGCAATCCGATTTTGCAGGCGACGCAACGGCGACGCCGAGCTGGTTCAAAAGCGGACAGTCATGCCCACATGACTCGCCGTGAATCCGAGCCGCTTGTAGAAGCGTTGCGCATCGACACGGCTCGCATGCGTCAGCAGCTCGACCAGATTGCAGCCTTTCGCCTTCGCCTCCGCCACCGCCCATTGCACCAACCGCTCGCCGATGCCGCGGCTGCGACAATCGGAAGCAACGCGAACATCCTCGAGCAGACCGCGCGCGCCGCCTTGTGAGCTCAGGCCAGGCAGGATCGCGAGCTGCAGGCAGCCGACCACCCTGCCCTCGCTCTCCGCGACCACGAGCTGGAGTTTTGGATCGCGATCGACCCGCTCGAACGCCTCGTAATAGGACGCGGGCAGTGGATCCTCCAGCCGCTCGCGCGCTCGGCCGAGATGATCGTCGGCGAGCATCGCCACGATCGCGGCAACGTCGTCGCGGCGCGCGCGGCGGATGGAGACGGACTTCGTAGTCATATCTGAACCTTCAAATCAGCGCGCCGGCGGAAGACCGAGACCGGCCTCGGCCTCGCCGATCCAGCGGCGAACGGCAGCAAAGCGGGCAAGATCGAAGCCGCCTTCATGCGCGAGGCGCGTATAGGCGAGCAGTGCGACGTCGGCGAGCGAAATCGCATCCCCAACGAAGAAGCGGCTCGCTGCAAGATGCTGGTCCATGCGGTCGAGCGCCGCATGGCCGCGCTTGACCTTCTCCGGATCGAGCTCGGAGGCAGCCTTGCCGAGATAGACGAGTTGGAAGCGGCACACCGCGATATAGGGCTCGTGGCTGTACTGCTCCCAGAACAGCCATTCATCCATCTTGGCCGCAGCGAACGCATCGCGCGGAACGAGCGCGCTGTCACGGGCGAGATAGCGGATGATGGCGTTGGACTGCGCCAGCGTGCGGCCATCGTCGAATTCGATCGCCGGCACCTGGCCGGCGCCGTTCAGCTTCAGGAACTGCGGCGTGCGCGTCTCGCCCTTGCGGGTGTCGATCTCGATCCAGCGATAGGGCAGCGCGAGCCTGTCACAGACCCACTTCACCTTGAGACAATTTCCGGAATTGCTGTCGCCGTGGATCTTCATCGCTGCCTCCCGTGTGGGAGCGACAGAGCATCAGGACGCCGCCGCCCTGTCAACCGGCTGCATCGGCGCGTCTAGAACTGGTAGCCGGCACCGACGCGGAAGTTGTTCAGGCCGACAGTAATGTCCTTCACGTTCGAGAAGCCGACATGCTCCCATTCCCCGCGAATGAGGAAGTTGCCGCAGATCGCGTATTCGATGCCGATGCCTGCAGTCCATCCGTACATGAAGGCGTTGGAGCGCTGCTCGGCGCTGGACAGTGTGTCTGAACCGGCGGGCAGATGGCGATGAACCGTCGTGACCACGCCGCCGCTGATCACGGCCTCGTCGAAGTCGTCGTATTTCTGCCAGGTCACGGTCGCAAATCGCGAGACTTCAGCGCGCCCGATCGCCAACCCGGCGAAACCATACGGCATGAAGTCGCCGCCGTCCCAGCCGACCCGGCCGCGGAAAGTCGCATAATCCTTGAGCTTCAGCGAAGCACCGCCACCAAGCCTGGTGTCGTAGGTGTAGGTATGGCCTGTGGGAGCCGTTTCGCCTGGGAGTATTCGCCCCATGGAGTCGCTCGCCGTGCTCGATATATTGTTCATGTAGCTGTAATTGGCTTCGACGCCCATCACGGCATCATAGATCTGCCAGTTCTTGCCCACATAGGCACCGAACCCAGTCGACTGCACGTGGTTCTTCGGCAGCAGCGACCATCCGCCGACCGGCGCCTGAAGCACGCTGTTGCGAAGCATGAAGTCGGTCATCGACTTCGGGGCGTGGCTGAAATCGATGTCGGTCGTGGCGAAGCCGAACTGGCCACCGACATAGAAGCCGTCCCAGTTATGGGAGGCCTTCGACAGGCCGTCGGTGAAGCTGCCGCGCAGGATGGGCAGATCCGGCATATCGGCCGCGTGCGCAGCGGACGCAGTCGCCAACATCGCCGCCATCAACCAAAGCCTACGCATTGCAACGCTCCATCGAACTCGAACTTTCGATGGTGATCATCGCTCGTTAACCTTAACCAATGGTTGCGCAGCGGCATTAATTGCCGCCCAGCAATGAAAAATACGCAAAGCGAAACGGCGCGGGATGATCCCGCGCCGTTAGGAAACCTTAAAGTGATCGAGCTGCCGATCAGCCCTTGGTGACGAGCGGCGGCGGCGCGTAGACCGGCGGGCTGCTCAGATCCCAGCGTACGCCGAGCTTGAGGTCGTGCGATGTGATGTCATTGAACTTGAAGGTATTGCCTCGCGAGAAGCCCGTGAAGTCTGAGATCACGCCCGTGGTCCCGCTGCCGAGATCGACGTAGCTGTAAGCGAGTTCGAGGGTCAGGCTCGGATTGACCTTGTAAGCCAGACCGGCGTGCGCCGCCCAGGCGAAATTCCACTTCGATCCACTGGCGGCAGTCGCAAAGCCCGGAAAGGTGCCGTTGTTGATGACGGGACCGGCAGTCACGAGAGGATTGACGGCGCCGCTGTCGGTGAAGCCGGAAATATTGACACGCGATGCACCGATGCCCGCACCGATGAACGGAGTTACACACCACCACGTTCCCAGGTCGACATAGGCGTTTGCCAGAAACAGCAATTCCGACTTGCTGGCGTTGTAGTTGTCGATGCCGTTATAGGCGACGCCGTAGGCGGAGGCCGTGAAGACATCGGAGCCTTTGAAGTTGGACTTGCCCCGATACTGAGCCGTGACGTCTGTCCGGAACCAGTTGTTGAAGCGGTAACCGACACCGACATCGAAGATTCCGGCCGTATCGAAATCAGTCGTCTCGTTGAGCGTGCTGATCTGGGAATAGGCGGTCGGGTCCGACTTGCGGATGTTCTTGACGCTCTGATTGCTGAAGCCGATGTCGCCGCGCAGATACCAGCCGCCGAAGTCGGCGGGCGGAGCCGGCGCGTACATGGGAGGTGCCGCGATCGGCATGTCGGCGGCGAACGCCACCGACGAGATCAGGCTTGCCGCACCCGCGGCAAGGAAAGACTTAACGCTACGCATTGGCTTCGTCCTTTTGGCCGGTGAGGCAAAATACGCAGGCCTCACGTTCTGGAAACTCACAGCCGGACGATGGCACTAAATGCTTAAGCGCCACTTAACCCTAATTTTTAAGGTTGATTTTTCCTCACTGCACACGCGCGTGCTGCGTGAGCGTTGCAGAAATGCGGCGCCCAATTGCTAACAAGGTATGAAAGCGGAGCGCAGCGAGAGAGGGCGTCAGCGCGCGTGCTGCGGCAGTTTCGGCAGGAACACCGCGAGCAGCCCGATGGCCGGCAGGTAGGCGCAGACCTGGTAGACGAACTCGATCGAGGTGTGATCGGCGAGCCTGCCGAGCGCGGCCGCCCCCAAGCCACCGATGCCGAAGGCGACGCCGAAGAACACGCCGGAGATCATGCCGAAGCGGTGCGGCACCAGTTCCTGCGCGAACACGATGATTGACGAGGTCGTCGAGGAGATGATGAGGCCGATGATCACCGAGAGCACCGCGCTGCCGGCGAGACCTGCATGGGGCAGCGCCAGCGTGAACGGCAGTGCGCCGACGATCGAGATCCAGATCACGATCTTGCGGCCGAAGCGATCGCCCAGCGGTCCGCCGAAGAAAGCGCCGACCGCGTTCGCCGCGAGGAAGATGAAGAGATAGATCTGCGCCGCCTGCGTCGACACGCCGAAGCGGTCGATCAGATAGAAGATGTAATAGCTCGACAGGCTCGATACGTAGAGCTGCTTGGAAAACAAGAGCGCCACCAGCACGAGAAGCGCGACTGCAACGCGGCGCGAGCTCGGCCCGCCGGGCTGGGTGTGCACCGGGGCCACCTTCTTCGTGGTGATCTGCGGCGCGTACCAGCGGCCGATGCGCCAGAGGATGAGAATCGCGAGGAACGCGATCGAGGAGAACCAGGCGATGCTGCCCTGCCCGAACGGCACCACGATCAGCGCTGCCAGCACCGGTCCCATCGAGGTGCCAAAACTGCCGCCGAGCTGGAATACCGATTGCGCGAAGCCGTAGCGGCCGCCGGAGGCGAGCCGCGCGATGCGCGCGGACTCCGGGTGGAACACCGCGGAGCCGAGGCCGACCAGCGCAGCCGCAACGAGGATGACGAGATATCGGTGCGCGGCGCTGAGCAGCAGCAGTCCGAAGAAGGTCGAGGCCATGCCGATCGCGAGCGAATAGGGCTGCGCCCTCTTGTCGGTGTAGTGCCCGACCACCGGCTGAAGCAGCGAGGCCGTGAACTGGAAGGCCAGCGTGATCATGCCGATCTGCGTGAAGTCGAGCGCGTAGGTGTCCTTCAGGATCGGGTACACCGAGGCGATCAGCGACTGCATGGTGTCGTTGAGGAAGTGCGAGAAGCTGATGCCGGCGAGCACGACATAGGCCGGCCCCGCGCTCGGCTTGGGGACAGCAGACGCCAATCCGGCCACGGCAACGGGCTCAGTCAGCGTTTCCTCGGAGACGACGACAGGCTTGTTCAAGGGAGGCATCCCGGCGGGCGCGGCGAACCGCCGCACTCGCTAGTTACGATGCCTCCGGCGGCGTAACCACCGCCAATCGCCGATGGCTGGGATGCGCTTAAGCCGCCGCCTGCCCGAGCGCGGAGACGATGGTGTCGACGACATCCTCGACCAGGACGCGGTCCTCGCCCTCGCCCATCACGCGGATCACCGGCTCGGTGCCGGAGGAGCGGATCAGGAGACGGCCGTGGCCGTTGAGCCGCTTCTCGCCGTCGGAGATCGCCGATTTGACGTCGGAATCGTCGAGCGGCTTGCCACTCTTGTAGCGGACGTTCTTGAGGATCTGCGGCAGCGGATCGAAGCGGTGGCAAACCTCGGAGACGGGCCGGCGCAGCCTCTGCACCACCGCGAGCACCTGCAATGCCGCGACGAAGCCGTCACCGGTGGTGGCGTAGTCGGACAGGATGATATGACCGGACTGCTCGCCGCCGAGATTGTAGCCGCCGCTCAGCATCTGCTCGAGCACGTAGCGGTCGCCGACGGGCGTGCGCACGAGATCGAGCCCGTGGCCTTTCAGGAAGCGCTCGAGCCCGAGATTGGACATCACGGTCGCGACGATGCCGGGCCGCGACAGCCGTCCGTCCTCCTTCCAGCTCTGCGCGATCACCGCGAGGAGCTGGTCGCCGTCGACGAGATGGCCGCGCTCGTCGACCAGGATGACGCGGTCGGCGTCGCCGTCCAGCGCAATGCCGATATCGGCGCGCATCTCGCGCACCTTCCTGGCCAGCGCTTCCGGTGAGGTCGAGCCGCATTCCTTGTTGATGTTGAAGCCGTCCGGCTCGACGCCGATCGGCACGACGTCGGCACCGAGCTCCCACAGCGCTTCCGGCACGACCTTGTAGGCGGCGCCGTTGGCGCAATCGACGACGACGCGCAGGCCGTCCAGCGACAGGTCGCGCGGCAGCGTGCGCTTGGCGAATTCGATGTAGCGGTCATGCACGCCGTCGATGCGGCGGGCGCGGCCCAAGCTCGCACTTTGTGCGAGCCTCTTGTCGAGGGATTCGTCGAGCAGCTGCTCGATCTGCTTCTCGACGTCGTCGGAGAGCTTGAAGCCCTGCGGCCCGAACAGCTTGATGCCGTTGTCCTCGAACAGATTGTGCGAGGCCGAGATCATCACGCCGAGATCGGCGCGCATCGACTTGGTCAACATCGCCACCGCCGGCGTCGGCATCGGGCCGACCAGCAGCACGTCCATGCCGACGGAGGTGAAGCCCGCGACCATCGCGTATTCGATCATGTAGCCGGACAGGCGGGTGTCCTTGCCGATCACGACGCGATGGCGATGATCGCCGCGCTGAAAAGCAAGTCCGGCAGCCTGACCGACCTTGAGCGCGAGCTCCGGCGTGATCAATCCGTTCGCGCGGCCCCGAATCCCGTCCGTCCCGAAATATTTGCGGCTCATATGATCCCCCACGCAACAATCAGGGATCCCCGCTACAACCATCGGTGCCCGGACGGGCCCCGCATCCCTGATCTGCTTTCTGCCTTATAAAGCCATCAGGGCTAAATTGGCTTCAAAAAATGTGATTAATCGTTACGGAACCGGCCGCGCCGGTACTCCGATAACCATTTGTTAACATTGAAATTCCCGCTGAGATGCGGCCGCCGAATGGAACCCGCCCGCTAGTCCGTGCGCTTGACGTGGCCATCGTCCCGGCTCGGCGGCGGCTGGGTGACATTGACGGGGTCCGAGCCCGGGAAGGTCTCTTCCAGACCCTCTTCCAGCGCTTCTTCGAGGCGGTGCTTCTCCTTGATCTCTTCTGGCGTCGGTTCACCGCGGGGCCTGCTCATGGCGCCCTCCTCACAAAACGATTTGGCAAACGATTTGGCTGTGCATCCAACCATGCTAGATGACCCCTAAATCTTCTGACGCAAGACGGGCCGGGGGAACGTTTATGAAGCACATCACCTGTATCGACGATCTTCGCGCGCTGCATAAGCGCCGCGTGCCGAAGGCGTTCTTCGACTATTGCGACCGCGGCTCCTATGCCGAGGAAACGCTGCGCGCCAATCGCGAGGACTTGCAGGCGATCAAGTTCCGCCAGCGCATCCTGGTGGACGTCTCCAAGCGCGACACCTCGACCACGATTCTCGGCGAGCCGTCGACCATGCCGCTGATCCTCGCGCCGGTGGGCCTGTTGGGCATGCAGCATGGCGATGGCGAAATTCACGCCTGCCGCGCCGCGCAGGCCGCCGGCATCCCGTTCACGCAGTCGACGATGTCGATCTGCTCGATCGAGGACATCGCCGCCAATGTCGAGAAGCCGTTCTGGTTCCAGCTCTACGTGATGAAGGACCGCGGCTTCATCAAGGATCTGATCCAGCGCGCGATCGCGGCAAAGTGCAGCGCGCTGGTCCTGACCGTCGACCTCCAGGTGATCGGCCAGCGCCACGCCGACATCAAGAACGGCATGACGGTACCCCCGGAATGGTCGCTGTCGAAGCTCCTGGATTTCGCCAGCAAGCCGGCCTGGGTCTCCGGCGTGCTGCGCGGCAAGCGCCGCACCTTCGGCAACATCGCCGGCCACGTGAAGAATACCGAGGACCTCAATCGCCTCGCCGAATGGACGGCGTCGCAGTTCGACACGTCGTTGAGCTGGAAGGACGTCGAGTGGGTCCGCAGCATCTGGCCGGGCAAGCTCATCATCAAGGGCATCCTCGACGTCGAGGACGCCGAGGAAGCCGCCAAGACCGGCGCGCAGGCACTGGTCGTGTCCAACCATGGCGGCCGGCAGCTCGACGGCGCGCCCTCCTCGATCGAGGTGCTGCCCGAAATCGTCGATGCCGTAGGCTCGAAGATGGAGATCATGTTCGACGGCGGCATCCGCTCCGGCCAGGACGTGATGCGCGCTCTCGCGCTCGGCGCAAAATCCTGCATGATCGGCCGTGCCTACGCCTATGGCCTCGGTGCCGGCGGCCAGGCCGGCGTCGCCAAGGCGATCGACATCATCCAGAAGGAGCTGCTCACGACCATGGGCCTGTGCGGCGTCAACAAGGTTGACGAGATCGACGATCATATCATTGCGGTGTGAGGCGTCGGGCGAGTTGCAGCAGCAATAAGGGCCGTCGTCCCAGACAAGCGAGCGTGTCTTAACCTCTCCCCGCCCTTCAGCGGGGAGAGGTCGGATCGCGCAGCGATCCGGGTGAGGGGCAAGGCACCCCGTCACCAAATTGGAAAATCCGTCCGACTCGCGACGCCGCGGAGCGGTACTCTGCCCGCAATCCAATTCAGAACTCGCGGAGACGGCCCCTCACCCCTCCCCGTAAGAACGGGGAGAGGGAGTGAGACGGTGGCACGTCCCTCACTGACGAAGCACCGCCGTCTACCCGCGCTCACATCGGCGGCGTGATCCCATCCCGGCCGACATTCACGCGGCTCGCCTCCAGCGAGCCGTCCTCCTTCTTCGCCGCACCGAAGATGATGAGCTTGGCGCCCGGCTTGATCTCGGACTTGTCGCTGGCGACGAAGGTGACGATCGGCGTGTCCGGCGGCACCACCACTTTCTTCTCGCCATCCTTGTACCTGACCAGGATGATCTGCCCCTCGGTGCCTTGCACCGTCTGCGTCACCGTCGCATTCGTCATGGTGGAGTTGGCGCGCGCATCCCAGGGACGGAAGCCTTCGGCCGCACCGCGCTGGTTCTCGGGGAAGATGTGCACCGCGATCGCCCGCTGCGTGCCGTCGGGCTCCGGCATTCCGGTGACGCCGATGTAGGAGCCTTCCTTGATCTCCGACAGCGAGGTCTTGACGACGGCGAAGACGGCGACGTTGTCGGTCATGTTCACCTTCACGTCATTGCCTTCGCGCGTCTTGATGTCGAGCGTCTTGCCGTCGACGCTCTCGATGGTCCCGCGGATGCGTACCGACGGCGGCTGTTGCGCCGTGGTGGTTGAAGCGAGAATACAGACGGCGAATGCGGCCACGACGAGGCGTGGCAGCAGGTTGGTCAACTTCGGCATGGCCTTGTCTCTCCTGGACGTTGCGGTGGTCCATCACGGCAACCCCGCAAGACCACCGCTATTCCGCCGCCTCGCGATCACATCGGCGGTGTCAGGCCATCGCGGCCGACGCTGACGCGGTTGGTCTCGAACGAGCCGTCCGGCAACTGCTTCATGAAAGCAACGATCTTGGCGCCGGCCTTCAGTTCGGCTTTGTCACCGGGGACGAAGGTCACGACCGGCGTGTTGTCGGCGACGAACACCTTCTTCTCACCGTCCTTGTATTTCACGAGCAGCGTATGGCCGTCATTGCCGACCACGCTCTCGGCCACCGTCGCATTGGTCATGCTGGAGTTCGGCTTCAGGTCGTAGGGGCGCGAGCCTTCGCCGGTGCCGCGCATGCTCTCCGGAAACACATGCACTTCCACGGCGTTCTGGCCGCCGTCCGGCCCCGGCACGGTGGTCGCGCCAACGAAGGAGCCGACCTTGATGTCGGACAGCGCGATCTTGGTGATGCCGGACACGTTCACGTCGGATGCGATGCGGAGCTTGACGTCTTCGCCGCTGCGCGACTTGACGTCCATCACGTCGCCATTGACGCTTTCGATCGTGCCGCGCACGCGCGTCGGCACCGGCGCCTTTTGCGCGATCGCGTAGAAAGTTGAGAAGGCCACCATCGCGACAGCGAGAAGCGGGCGCGCAAGAGTTACACGTTGAACAGTCATGAACGATCTCCGATTGTCCCCACGAGGACAGAACTCCGGAGATCGCCCGCTATTCTCTCAAGATTTTGTGAGATCGGCCTCGACCAGCGCGCGCAGTTCCGCCGTCACCTGCGGCCTTTGGCCAAACCACAATTCGAAGCCGCGCACGGCCTGATGCAGCAGCATGCCGAGCCCGTCGGCAGTCTTCAGTCCGCGTGCTTGCGCCCCCGCGAGCAGCGGCGTGATCAGCGGAACGTAGACGAGGTCGGCGACCACGGCGGTCTGCGGCAGACGTGACACATCAACATTGAGTGAAGGCTGGCCGTGCATGCCGAGCGAGGTCGTGTTCACCAGCAATTTTGCCCGCGGCAGGACATCGTTGATCCCGTCCCAGGGAATCGGATGCACGTTCGGCCCGAACTGCTTCGCCAGCGCCTCGGCCCGCGCAATGGTGCGATTGGCGAGGTGGATACGGCTGACGCCGCGTTCGAGCAGGCCGAACACGACCGCGCGCGAGGAACCGCCGGAGCCGAGCACCAAGGCCTCCTCGGCCTTATCCCAACCGGGCGCGCTGGCGTCGAGATTGTTGATGAAGCCCTCGACATCGGTGTTGGTCGAATGCAGCTCACCGCCCTCGAACCACAGCGTGTTGGCCGCGCCGACAGCTTTGGCGCGCGCATCGGGCGTGGACAGCGCCAGCACGTCCTCCTTGTGCGGGATGGTGACGTTGGCGCCGACGAAGCCGCGCAGCGACAGCCGCAGCACGAAATCGCGCAGATCCTCGGGCGGGACGGCCTCGATGATATATCCGCCGGCGATGCCGAGCGTGCGCAGCCAGTAATGATGGATCAGCGGCGAGCGCGAATGCGCCGCCGGCCATCCGATCAGGCAAGCCGCTGGCGCCTTGGTCACGATCGTCCTCTCAAGCCGCAGGCCTGCATGGTCCCTCCCTTTGGTCTCGTGGCGATCCATTTCGCGTCCAGCCTGCCCTGTCAAGCACGGGCGCGTCGCAGGGCGGCGCCCATCGCCGTGATGGGTCGGAGGCAGTGTCGATCAGATTCGCCGGCTTGAGAAGGACGCGGCGCTAGGCGGGGACAGCATCATCGGACGCGGCAGGAGCCGAGGCCCCCTTGATGTCGGCGATCGCGCGCTCGATCGTCTCGCGGTAACGCGCGCGCGGCGGCAACACGCCATGGGTGAGCAGCGCGCGGCGGACCGTTGGCGAGGCACCGGTGACGAACAGCCTGATGCCCTGGCGGTGAGCCTTGGCGGCGACACGCCCCAGCACGTTCGCCGCGGTGGAGTCCAGGAACGGGACCGCAGCGAAATCGACGACGATGCCCTTGCGCGCGTCGGCGACGCCGTCGAGCACGTTGCCGATCGCCGATGCCGCCCCGAAGAAGAACGCACCCCTGATGCGATAGACCAGTACGTCGCGATCGACCGCGAGGGCGGAATCATACGGCACGCGCTCGCCATTGCCGTCGTCGGGACGGTCGGCGAGCACCAGTGGGGAGCGCTCCTCGATCCCGGTCATCTCGGCCATGCGGTGGATGAACAGCACCGCACCGAGCGCGAAGCCGACCAAAATGCCTTCGGTGAGATCGCGAAAGACCGTGAGCAGGAAGGTCGCGAGCAGCACGACGGCGTCACCCCACGAGGAGCGCAGCAGGATTGCGAACTCCTGCTTCTCCGCCATGGTCCAGGCCACCACCACCAGCACCGCGGCGAGCGCGGCCAATGGGATGTAGCTGGCGAGCGGCGCCGCGATCAGCATGAACAGCAGCAGGAAGATGGAATGCAGCATGCCCGCGAGCGGGCTCCTCCCGCCGGCGCGGATATTGGTGGCGGTGCGCGCGATCAGGCCGGTGACGCAGACGCCGCCGAACAGCGCCGAGCCGATATTGGCGACGCCTTGTGCGACCAGCTCGCAATTGGAGCGGTGGCGGCGTCCGGTCATGCCGTCGGCGACCACGGCCGACAGCAGCGACTCGATCGCGGCGAGCAGCGCGAAGGCGATCGCATCCGGCAGCACCGCCTTCGCCTTCTCGAGCGAGAAAGCCGGAAGCGCGGGCGATGGCAATTCGCGCGGTATCCCGCCGAAACGCGTGCCGATGGTTTCGACCGGCAGCGACAATGCAGCGCTCAGCACCGCCGCAAGGACGACCGCAATCAAGATGCCCGGCCAGGACGGCCGCCAGCGCCGCAGCACGGCGATGACGAGAATGCTGACCGCAGCGATGGCGACGGCGGACGGATTGACAGTGTGCAGACCCCCGGCGAGCGCGACGAGCTTCGGGACGAACTCGCTGGGCTCCTTGGCCGAGAGCGTGATCCCGCCGAGGTCGCGGAGCTGGCTTGCAAAGATGATGACGGCAATGCCGGCCGTGAAGCCGACCGTCACCGGATAGGGAATGAACTTGATATAGGTGCCGACCCGCAGCAGACCCGCGGCGATCAGGAACAGTCCCGCCATCATGGTGGCGAGGATCACGCCGTCGACGCCGTGCCGCTCCGCGGTCACCGCGACCAGCACGATGAAGGCGCCGGCCGGTCCACCGATCTGGAACCGGCTGCCGCCGAGCAGCGAGACGATGAAGCCGCCGACGACCGCGGTGTAGAGGCCGCGGTCGGGGGTCACGCCCGAGGCAATCGCGATCGCCATCGACAGCGGCAGCGCCACGATCGCCACCGTGAGGCCCGCGAACAGATCGGCGCGGAAATCCGCAAGGCCATAGCCCTCACGCCAGACGGTGACGAGCTTCGGCAGGTACAGTTCGGTAAAGGTCGGCTGACGAAACTGCCGCAGTCCGCCTGCGCGCTCGCTGGTAATGCTCATGCCCCGCAACGCTCCGCTGCATCGTGCGGCCGCGTGCTCCGGCGCGACGGTGCATTTAGCTCATTTCATTTCCGAGCATGACCGTCGTTCTGATCATGCTCCCACCCGGCGCGGCGGCCCCGACTCCTTGAGGCGAACGCCACGCCCACCGCTGTCGCTGCGCGCATGTTCGCCGATCAGTTCGACGCCGGCCCGCTCGAACGCCTCGACCACCTTGATCAAGGTCTCGACCACGCCACGCACGTTGCCGGTGCTGGCCTCCATCCGCTGGATGGTCGGCAGCGAAACGCCGGCGAGCTCGGCCAGGGTTTTCTGGTCAATGCCGAGCAGCGCGCGGGCTGCCCGCATTTGAAATGACGTGATCACCTTGGCCTCACGTGTGAAAGATTATAATTGATATTTCACGCCTATACAATGATGTAAAATACATCATCTGGAGCGAAAACGCAAGCGACCGCTTGGTGGCGTCGATGAATTGGTCAGCGGGGTATTTGAAGGAGAGATGCATCTTAACGAGAGGTCGGATCGCGCCTGGCGATGCGAAGCATCGTCCAGTGCGATCCGGGTGAGGGGCATGGCACTTCGCTGCCACGATCGAATGTCCATCCGGCTCGTGAGGCCATCGAGAGCATTCTATCTGCGATTCAGACCGAACTCGTGGAGGCAGCCCCTCACCCCACCCTCTCCCCGTAAGGACGGGGAGAGGGAGTGAGAGAACCGTGCGTCCCTGACGGATTACGCCGCGTGCTGATGCGCGGCGATGATCTGGTCGGCGGCGCGCCCGGTCACCTCGGCCATGTGGTCGAACTGACGGGTGAAGCTGCCGGCGCCGGCGGTGGCCGAGCGCAGCTCCACGATCAGCTCGCCGATCTCGGCTTCAGGCATCATGGCGCGCACACAATCCCAGCCGCTCCAACCGTCGCGGGTGTCGAAGCCGAGGATCTGCCCGCGTCGCGCCGACAGGATCGCGTTGATCTTGGCGGTGGCGTCGGTCGGGCAGACGATCTCGACGACGTGGATCGGCTCCAGCAACACCGGCTGGCATTGCGGCAGGCCTTCGTTGAGCCCGACCCGCGCCGCCGTGCGGAAAGCCAGGTCGGAGGAATCGACGCTGTGATAGGAGCCGTCGGTCAGCGTCACCTGCACGTCGGTGACGGGGAAGCCGAGCGGCCCGCGCGCGAGCCCGTCGACGACGCCCTCTTCCACCGCCGGGATGTAGTTGCGCGGCACGGCGCCGCCGACCACCTTCTCGGCGAATTTGAAGCCGTCGCCGCGCGGCAACGGCCTGATGTCGAGCACGACGTCGCCGAACTGCCCATGGCCGCCGGACTGCTTCTTGTGCCGGCCGCGCTGGGTAATCGGCTTGCGGATGGTCTCCTGATAGCCGATCGCGGGCGGATGCGATTTCACGTTGACGCCGAAGCGGTCGCGCAGCCGCTCGACCTCGACGCGCAGATGCATCTCGCCCTGCCCCCACAGCACCGTGTCGTGGGTCTGGGCGTTCATCACGATGACGAGCGAGGGATCCTCCTCGTGCAGCCGCGCCAGCGCCTGGCCGAGCTTGACGTCGTCCTTGCGATCGGTCGCCGCAATCGACATTCCGAGCACCGGCGGCGTCGGCTCCGCGGTGACCAGCGCCGTCGGCTGGGTCTTTCCGCTCGAGACCATGTCGCCGGTCTTGACCGGATCGAGCTTGCCGAGCGCCACCGTGTCACCGGCTTCCGCCGACGGGCGCTTGGTGTCGTAGGCGCCATTGACGGCGAGAATGCCGGAGATGCGGCTCGCACCACCCGAGGAGGATTGCAGCGTGGCGCCGTCATCGAGATGGCCGGCGATCAGCCGCGTCAGCGACAGCTTGCCGCCGTGCTGGGAGTGCAGCGTCTTGAAGACGTAGCCGAGCGCGTCCTTGGTGTCCGGCACACCGAGACGCTTGGCGGTCTCGGCGATGCCGGGCGCCTCGTGGCGCAGCGCCTTCATCAGGCGCAGCACGCCGTTCTCGCGCGCGGCGGCGCCCAGCAGCACGGGACAGATCAGGCCTTCGCGCAATTCGCGGGCAAGGTCGTCGAACACCGCATCGCGCGGCGGCTGGATATCCTCGAGCAGTTGCTCCATCAGCGCGTCGTCGTGATCGGCGAGCTTCTCCAGCATCGAGAAGCGGGCTTCCTTCTCGCGATCGAGATCGCCGCCCTCGAGCGCGACCACCTCGGACGCCTTGTGCTCGCGATAGACGAACGCGCGCTCCAGCGCGAGATCGACGAAGCCTTCGATCAGCTCGTCCTTCCAGATCGGAATCTGGCGCAGTACCAGCGGCACGCGGGAGGCGGGCTGGAGCGTCGCGAGGGTCTCGCGGATGCGCTTGTTGGCACGGTCGATCTTGTTGAGAAACAGGAAACGCGGAATCTTCAGCTCCTCCAGCTCGCGCAGGATGATCTGAAGCTGCGGCAGCTTCTTCTCGTCGGCCTCGCAAACCACGACCGCGGCGTCGATCGCGGGCAGCGCGGCGCGCATGTCGTGGGCAAACTCAACGGAACCGGGACAATCGAGGAAGGTGTAGCTGTCGCCCATGAAACTCGTGGTGGCAGCAGTAAGGCCGACGGTCATCTTGTGAAGACGGGCCTCGGCACTGGCGTCGCCGACGGAAGTTCCGGCGTCGACGCTGCCGGCGCGCGGGATTGCGCCCGTTCGCGCCAATATCGCTTCAAGAAGAGTGGTTTTACCGCTTTGGAAAGGGCCCACCAGTGCAATGCACCGTGGACCTCGGGGACTTCTGACGTCTTGTCCCATTCGCCGCCTCCCTTGTGTGGAGCTCGGCCCGTGATTGGGTCGGCAAACGTTGATGCTCTGCCCGTCATCCGGGTTTGGCAAGCATCAAACGTCGCTGCGGTGCGTCGTCAGTCAGATCAAGTCTTAGCGCCTGATGAATCAGGTACGACCTATTGCCCCAGGGTGTTCCACCTCTCCCTTCGGGAGAGATGAACTTCTGCTGGCGCTGTCTCAACTACAATTGACCAAGTCTTAGCGACCCGGACGCAGTTCCAGGCTCTCCAGACCGGCTGCGACATTGAGTCCGACCTGGCCCTGCACGCTAAGCGGTTGAAGGGCGATCGAATTGTTGGAGCCGCCAATGAGCACATTGCCTCCTAAGCCGACCCCGACCGACGCGCTGCCTTGCGCGCCCGCGTAATTGCCGGAGAGATCGCCGGGGCCGAGACGGTCGACCGGCGCGAACACGCCCCAGGCCAGCGCGGTCTCCTGGGTGATGCCGATGTCGAGGCCGACTTTACGGATGGTCGCGACATAACGATCGTCAGGTACGCTGTCGGCGCGCAGGACGCAGCCGAGATTGGTCACCGATCCCACCACGAAGCCGACGCTGGCGCCGCCGCGGCATTCGAGCACGCCGACCCGCACCATCCGCTGCTGCGCGCTGGCGCCGGCGACGGAGGCAACGAGGCTCGCGACAGCGAGTCCGGCGAGGAAGATTGAGCGGCGCATGAAATGTCTCCGGCGATGAGGTGATGCAAGCATGGAGGGCGCGGCACAAAGCCGCGCGAGGTTCTATGCCACAATCGTTCCGGTGGTACCAGATCGCGCGGGCGTTAAAGAATGTAAAAGCAAAAGGGCCCGCAGGATGCGGGCCCTTTCATGTCAGATCGTTACTGCGAGCTTAGCGCAGATTGCCGCAGAAGCGCTGGATGCGCTTGCAGGCGTCTTCGAGATCCGAGGTCTTGGTCGCATAGGAGATGCGGAAGGCCGGGCCGAGGCCGAAGGCCGAACCCTGCACGACAGCGACGCCCTCGGTCTCCAGCAACTCCGTGACGAACTGCTCGTCGTTGGAGATCAAATTGCCCGACGGCGCTTTCTTGCCGATGGTGCCGGCGCAGGACGGGTAGACGTAGAACGCGCCTTCCGGCCGCGGGCATTCAATGCCGTTCGCCTGGTTGAGCATGGAGACCACGAGGTCGCGGCGCTCCTTGAACACCTTGTTGTTGGCGGGGATGAAGTCCTGCGGACCGTTCAGCGCCTCCACCGACGCCCACTGCGCGATCGAGCACGGGTTCGAGGTCGACTGCGACTGGATCGTCGCCATCGCCTTGATGAGCTGCGCCGGACCACCGGCATAGCCGATGCGCCAACCGGTCATGCAATAGGCCTTGGACACGCCGTTCACGGTGAGCGTGCGGTCGTAGAGGCTCGGCTCGACCTGAGCGACGGTCGTGAACTGGAAGTCGTCATAGACGAGGTGCTCGTACATGTCGTCGGTCATCACCCAGACATGCGGATGCCGCACCAGCACGTCGGTGAGCGCCTTCAGCTCGGCCTTGGTATAGGCAGCGCCGGTCGGGTTCGACGGCGAGCACAGGATGACCCATTTGGTCTTCGGCGTGATCGCGCGCTCGAGCGCCTCGGCCTGGAGCTTGAAGCCGGTCGCGGCGGTGCAGACCACCGACACCGGCTCGCCGCCGGCGAGCGCCACCATCTCGGGATAGCTGACCCAGTACGGCGCGGGGATGATCACCTCGTCGCCCGGATTGATGGTCGCCATAAGCGCATTGTAGAGCACCTGCTTGCCGCCGGTGCCGACGATCACCTGGTTCGGCTTGTAGCTGATGCCGTTCTCGCGCTGGAATTTCGCGATGATCGCTTCCTTCAGCTCGGGGATGCCGTCGACCGCGGTGTATTTGGTCTTGCCGGCCTCGATGGCGTGGATCGCCGCAAGCTTGATGTTGGCGGGCGTGTCGAAGTCGGGCTCGCCGGCGCCGAGGCCGATGACGTTGCGGCCCGCCGCTTTCAGCGCGCGTGCTTTATCCGTGACCGCGATGGTCGCGGACGGCTTCACACGGTCGAGCGCAGCGGCAAGGAAGGACATCATCATCTCCTGGCGAGCGTCGTGAACCCTTGAGGTCTCACGACTCTGATTGTGGGAATACGCCACCCTAAAACGGGCGCCGCTGCACCGCAAGAAACTTCGGCCCGATCTTGAAAAAGTTTACGAATTTGGGGCGTTCTGAGCACGGCGGAACGCAATATTTCGCAACTTTGCCGCCTGAATCCCTCATATCCGGCAAGCGCTGTCCTCGGAGCAATTTAGCGCTTCCAAAGGGCCAAGGGACCGCCATGAGACTGACGTCAGGCTGACGCCGCGAGCCCGCGCTCGATCGACAGCGCCTGATGCGATCACACTCATTCACCGCTCCTACACGATCGCGCGGAGGCAAGCGCTTACACGTTGACGCAAGCGTGATCCGATTTGCATCATGCTGCGGAAATGATTTTCCGCAGCGTTGCAGTGCGGTAGGGTTTTCGAGTTTTTCTATTGATCAGGCCTTGCGGCGGATTCGCAACGGCATCATTGTTTAGCCGCGTTGCGGGGCAACAAGCGCCGCGCCTTCACGTCCTCGGAATCGAATCCTCTAGAATGTACAAGCTCTATTCGATGCAACGCTCCGGCAACAGCTACAAGGTCCGCCTTGCGCTGGCGCTGCTGAACGTGCCCTACGAAGCGATCGAGGTGGACATTCTGCGCGGCGAGAGCCGCACGCCGGACTTTCTGTCGAAGAATCCGTCCGGGCAAGTGCCGCTGCTCGAGGTCGGCGACGACCGCTACCTTGCCGAATCCAACGCCATCCTCTGGTACGTCGCCGTCGGCACGCCGCTCGCGCCGGAGAACCGCATCGATCGCGCCGAGGCGCTGCAATGGATGTTCTTCGAGCAGCACGCGCTCGAGCCGAACCTCGGCGCGGCCTATTTCTGGCTGTCGCTGGTCAAGGGCGGTCGCGACCTCCAGACCCACGCGCTGGAGGACTGGATGGAGCGCGGCTATGGCGCGCTCCAGGTGATGGAAAATCACCTCAAGACCAACGCCTATTTTGCCGCGCGCCAGCTCACGGTCGCCGACATCGCGCTCTACGGCTACACCCACGTCGCCGAGCGGTGCGACTTCGACCTCTCGACCTTTCCGGCGATCCGGGACTGGCTGAAACGGGTCGAGGAAACGCCCGGCTTCGTCACGATGGCCTGGCGGCCGGCCGACATCGACGATCCCGCCAGCATTGCGGCCGGCGCCTGAGGGCCCCGGCTGGGATGAGGGGAATAGCGGGCATATCGGGGAAATAGCGGGCATAACGGTATTCCTTGCCGCAATCCCGCCACGATCAGCGCGATAGCCGCCCCAATGTTGCCGGTTGAAACTGTGAAATTGTTCGGCGTCGCGGGTGATTCGCTCGCACGCTGAAGGATTTAGACCATGATTCGGGCGTCCGGCACGGCAGGCTTTCAGGGCCGACCCGTCATCGCCGCCTCTTCCCGGTTGACCAACGCCGTCGCGGCCTCGCTCGCGATCGCGGCGCTTTCGCTCTGCCTGATCGTCACCCTGACGGTGCTGTCGACCAAGGCGACCATGGCGATGGGTCTTCCGGTCTGATCCCCGTCTCATCCTGGACCAGCCTTCACGGCGCCCTGTGACGACCCGCCGATCGGCAACGCGACAGGACTTCGATGAAGTCACCGGTGATACTCGTTGCAATTACCCTGACCGCGGCCATCCTGGTCGCGGCGTCGCTCTTGATTTTTGCCGGCACGCGCAAGAACATCGGCACCTCGATGCTGAACGCGCCCACGCTGCAACGGCAGCCGATGCCCGCACATTTGGCCTAAAATCATCCGAAAGCTTTGCGCTTCCGCGCAGCTCCCCCTTAAGCGCGATGCACGAAACACATCGCCTTTCCACAACAATCGGCCAGTCTGACGCCCTTCCTCGTTCAGGGAGGAGCGAGACAGGGCCATGCGGTTCGGCTGGCGTGCGATCTCCGGTCCGGTGCTGACGGCAGCGGTTGCGCTGCTGGCGATCCTGCTCGATCGATCGGTCGCCGGCCCCTCGCCCGCGCCGCTGTTCGTCTGCATCGTGGCCCTTGCCGGATCGCTGTCGGGCTTCGGCTCCGCCGCAACCAGCGCGGCTTTCGCGGTGATCGGTGCTGTGCTGTTCTTCTTCAATCACGGCGCCATTCCCGGAATCACCTTGATCGATTTGGTCCGGCTCGGCCTGCTGGCGACAACGGCTGCCGGCACCGCCGCCATCACCGGGCTGATGCGCGAGCGCCTGCTCGAGACGTTCGCCGCCGAGCGCCGCAACCACGCCATCGCCGCACGTCTGTCGGCGGCGCTCGACCAGGTCGATATCGGCATCGTGCTGCTCGATGCCGAGACCCGTGCCGAGTTCATCAACCGCGCGTTCCGCGACTATTTTGCGCTGCCCGACGCCAAGGCCGACGGCAAGCCGCCCTTCATCGCGCTGATGTATCACGGCCGCGACACCGGCGCGTTCGAGCTGCCGGAGGACGAGTTGAGCGCCTTCATCGCGCAACGCATGGAGATGGTGCGGATCGGCGACGCCACCCCGATCAACATCAACTTGCGGAATGGCGAGGTGCTGCGCTTCGTCTGTACCGCGCTGCCCGACGGCGGACGCATGCTGAGCTACACGCCGGTGACCGACCTCGTGCGCCACACCGATACGCCGGCACAGGCCGACTACTACCGCTCGCTGCGCGATCCATCGAACCGCAACCTGATCCGCTATTTACGCGTTGCGGAGTAGCGCGAGCGCGGATTGATCGGCGCGGCCATCATCACGTATGAAGGACGCGTCACGGAGGCCTCGCGCCTCTCCTCCTTTGGATCGCGGGATTTCGACATGTCGCTCACCATTCGCTCCGTCACGCGGCAGGATTACGATCAGTGGCTGCCGCTGTGGGACGGCTACAATGCCTTCTACGGCCGCTCCGGCCCGACCGCGCTCGCAGCCGAGATCACGCACATGACGTGGCAGCGCTTCTTCGATGCCTACGAGCCGGTGCACGCGCTGGTCGCCGAGAGCGAGGGCCGGCTGCTCGGGCTGACGCATTACCTGTTCCACCGCAGCACCACCGCGATCGAGCCGTCCTGCTATCTGCAGGACCTGTTCACGCTCGAAGCCTCGCGCGGCAAGGGCGTTGCCTCGGCGCTGATCTACGGCGTCTACGAGCGGGCGAAGCTCGCAGGCTCGCCGCGCGTCTATTGGCAGACGCACGAGACCAACCTCACGGCACAGAGCCTCTATGACAAGGTCGCGGAGCGCTCCGGCTTCATCGTCTACCGCAAGCTGTTCTGATCCCGGCGGGGCGCACGCCCCTGTGGATAACTTTGCCTGTCACCCGCACGTAACAGTAGAGCGCTAGGTTGGGCCTGCGTCTGATCCGGCCCCCCGTCACCGATCAAGCGCCCCAAGCGGTCCCCGTCAGTCGCCGCGTCTGACAGGGGCCGCATTTTTTTGCCTGCAATTTTCTTGTCAGCATGGCAGCAGCGCGGGCAGCGCATTTGCCGGCGCGGTGCTCGGCGGGTCACAATGCCATTGCTGCTTGCCCTTGATCAGGATCTCCCATGGAAATTCGCAATCTCGGCGCCTCCGGCCTGCGCGTCTCTGCGGTCGGGCTCGGCTGCAACAATTTTGGCCAGCGCACGGATCTGGAGACCTCGCGCAAGGTGATCCATCGCGCGCTCGATCTCGGCATCACGCTGTTCGACACCGCCGACATCTATGCGGGTATGGGCGGATCGGAGACCGTGCTCGGCACCGTGCTCGGCGATCGCCGCAAGGACATCGTGCTCGCCACCAAATATTCCAAGCCGATGGCGACCGACGGCACCAAGCAGGGCGCCTCGCGCCGCTACATCATGAACGCCGTCGAGGCCAGCCTGACGCGGCTCAAGACCGACTACATCGATCTCTACCAGCAGCACGACTACGACCCGCTGACACCGATGGAAGAGACGCTGCGCGCGCTCGACGATCTGATCCGCCAGGGCAAGGTCCGCTATATCGGCAATTCCAACTTCCCGGCCTGGCGCATCGCGGAGGCCGAGTTCACCGCGCGCGCGATGAACGTCAGCCGCTTCGTCTCCTGCCAGGACGAATACAGCCTGGTGGTGCGCGACATCGAGACGGATTTGTTGCCGGCCGCGCAGGCATACAAACTGGGCCTGCTGCCGTTCTTCCCGCTGGCAAGCGGCCTGCTCACCGGAAAATACCAGCGCGGCACCGCTGCGCCCGCCGACACGCGCTTTGCAAAGGCGCCGGCGCTGCGCGACCGCTACGTCACGCCGCGCAACGAGGACATGGTCGAGAAGCTCCAGGCGTTTGCCAAGGCGCGCGGCCACACCATGCTCGAGCTCGCCTTCTCCTGGCTCGCGGCGCGCCCGCAGGTGTCGAGCGTGATCGCAGGCGCCACCCGCGTCGAGCAGATCGAGGAGAACGTGAAGGCGATCGCCTGGCAGCTCAGCGCGGATGATCTTGCCGAGATCGATCAGATCACCAAGGCTTGAGCATGCAGCGGTTTTCCCTCGCGACAAACGCGGAACGCGTTTGCGCGGAGATCATGCTCAAACAACAAACAGCGCGGCGCTATTTCGCGCCGCGTCCGACCGTCTGCATCACCTCAAAACCCTCGAACTGCGGATGGCCGAGATAGAGCGGCTTGTTGTCGCCGGCCTTGTGATGCGCCGCGCGAAACGCCTCCGACTTGGTCCAGGCCTCGAACGCCGCGTGGTTCGCCCACACGGTGTGTGAGGCATAGAGCGTATGGTCCTCGAGCTCGGGTCCCCTCAGCAGATGAAACTCGATGAAGCCCGGCACTTTGTCGAGATGGGTGTCGCGCGTGAGCCAGATTTGCTCGAAAGCAGCCTCCGAACCCTTGGCAACGCGGAAGCGATTCATGGCGATGTACATGCGGATGGTCTCCTGATGCTGCGCGGATTATTTCGTCATTCCGGGATGCGCCGCAAGGCGCGAGCCCGGAATCCATTGCTCCGCGGATGAATGGATTCCGGGCTCGCGCTGACGCGCGCCCCGGAATGACAATTTTGAGTTAAGCCACCAACCCCTTCATCGGCCGGGCCGCGGCGCTGTCGGGGAACACCGTCTCGGCCAGCACGCGATCGGACAGGCCGAACTGGCCTTGCAGCGCGCCCTTGATCACCGAACGCAAATCGGTGGTGGGCTTGAGGTCGCGACCTTCGTACAGGTTGGCGAGCTTGAGGCCCGGCCAGTCGGAGACGACGCGGCCGCCTTTCACGGCGCCGCCGGCAAGCAGCGCGATGGTGCCGGTGCCGTGGTCGGTGCCGTCGGTGCCGTTGATGCGCGCAGTGCGGCCGAACTCAGTGGCGACCACAACAACGGTGTCGCGCCAGCGCTCACCGAGGCTGCTCTCGAATTCGGCCAGCGCGCCATCGAGGCCGCCGAGCAGGAATGCGAGGCGACCGACCGGGCCGCCTTCATTGGCGTGCGTGTCCCAGCCGTCGAAGGCGAGTGCCGCGATCCGCGGACCGTCGTCGGCGGCCATCAGCTTGGCGGCGCCGCGCGCCACCTGCCGCATCTGCATGGCCGCATTGCCGGGCTTCGGCTTCATGTCATCGCCGCTCGCGGCCTTTTCGAGCTGTAGGCCTTGCGACAGCGCCGATGCCAGTACGGGATCGCGATGGCGATAGAGATCGACGAGCCGCATCGCGGTGTCGTCGTCGGCCTGCGGCAGCGCGACCGGCGCCCAGCCGACGGTCGGCGCCGCGCCGCGCAGCACCAGCGGCGTGGTGGGGCCGACCGCGAGCGCACTGGACACCCGCTCACCGCGTGGCAGCGCTTCCAGTGCGCGGTTGAGCCAGCCGGACTGCACTCGGCCCGGGCCGGCATAGCCGCTCTCGAGCACGTCCTGGCCGTCGAAATGCGAGCGGTCGCGATAGGGTGTTGCGACAGCATGGATCACCGCGGCGTGCTTGTCGCGATACATGCGGGCGAATTCCGGCATCGCCGGATGCAGGGCGAAGAAGGTATCGAGCATGATCGCGGGATGCGCCCCATCCGCCGCGAGCGCAATCGATCCGTGCAGGCCGGCGTAATCGGGATCACCGACCGGCGCGACGGTCGAGAGCCCGTCGAGCGCGCCGCGCAGGATTACGACGACCAGGCGGGGATCGCGCCCGTCCGCCGCGCGCGCGAATTTCGGCAAGTAAGCCCAGGCCGCGAAGGAGGCGCCGCCGAGCAGGAGGCCGCGACGCGAGGTGAGGAGCCGGTTCTCGGTGCAATCCATCACATCATCTCCTCTGCATTTCCGGCGACATCAACAGCAGTGCGAGCGCCTGTTGGCGCGACTCCGCCCGCTCGACGGTTCGCCGCGTTTCGATGGAGGCCGCGTCCGCGGCGGCGAACTCCAGGAGGTCAAGCGGGTCGATGTTGTTGCCGAGCCGCGCGCCCATCTGCGCGGCGATGTCGAGCCGCAGCTTCATGCCTTCGGGCGCCGCCCAGGCGGCGCTGGTGTCCGGGAAGCCATTTGGCCCCGCAGGCGACCACAGCGGCTGGCCGAGCAGGTTGAGGCTGTTGAGATATAGACCGGGGTCCTCCGGCACGCGCGCGAGCAGCCGGCCGCTCGCGACCAGGAAGTCGTAAGGCGAGCGCATCTTGGTCAGCGGGGCCTTCCAGGCTTCGTCGGAATCGACCAGCGCGGTCGCGAGCGCCTTGAGATCGCCGTCGGTCCTGACGAAGACGTCGCGTAATCGCGCCACCAGCGCGGGCGGCGGATCGTCGGCGACGAAGTGTCGGGCGAATTTGGTGGCGATGAAGTTCGCGGTCGAGGGATGGCGCGCGATGTCGGCGAGCGCCGCCTCGCCCTGCGCAAGGCCGGTCGCCTCATAGGTCTTGCCGAGCAGCTGCTGCGGCCCGGGCTGGTGCGCATTGGTGTTGAACACGAACGAGCCTGGTGTTCCCAGCTGTCCCTGCCGGCCGGCAAAAGTCCAGCCGGTGATGATGCGCGCCAGCGAGGTGACGTCCTCCTGCGTATAGCCTCCGCCGACGCCGAGCGTATGCAGCTCCATGATCTCGCGCGCGAGATTCTCGTTCAGCCCGCGCTTGCGGTTCTGGCCGGCACGCGAATCCGGTCCGAGCGATTGCTGGTTGTCGAGAAAGAACAGCATCGCCGGGTGCTGTTCGACCGCCTTCAGCATGTCGGCGAAACGCCCGAGCACGTGCGGGCGGATCGCCTCGCGCTCGAACGCGCCGGCCCACATCCGCGCCAATTCGCCCTTGCTTGCGGAGATGCAGAAATGGTTGGACCAGAACACGACCAGCCGCTCGGTGAAGCCGCACTCGACCAGCGTCGCGCGCTGCAACCGCGCCAGCGCTTCGGCACGGAACGTCTTCTGGATGACGTTGAGCGGCTGCGGCGCGGGCTTTACGGCGGGCGGCGCGGCCGGGTTCGGCTGCATCGTGTCGGGCTTCGCCGCATTGTCCGCCGGCTTCGCCTCGGCCATCTGGCCGGCGATCTCGGTCGCCGCACTGTTCAGCGAGAGATTGCGACGCAATTTGGTGTCGGGCTTCGGATCGGCGGGCGCCTGGGCGGGCGGCGCTTCGGCGGGCGCGGCGACCTTCGCGGCCTCGCGCGCCTGCTTCACCTGATCCTGATAGGCGAACACGGCCTGACCGAGTTGCGGCGTCGATTGCAGGCCCGGCGCCTCCAGCAGCACGCCGTTGGGACGGCCGAGTTCCGCCTTCACGAATCCGCGCGGATCGGAAGCCGCGTTGATGAGATCGCCGGAGGCCCCGCCGCGCGCCCCGAAACCGAACCGGTTGAGCGCAACGAGGGCGGCTTGCGAATCGCGGGCCATCGATGTGTCCTCTGCCCCTTGCCAGACGCTTCCCGGGCGTATGCGCGAGGTTTAATATATCGCGGCGGGAGATGAACCCGACATGAAAAATGACGGCGAAGCTTCGGCGTAAATCATGACAAATCCGAAAGACTTTCCGTTGCAGCCGCCGCGACGCCTCGCCTGTTCCCGCTGCGGCACCGAGTTCGGCTGCGACCTCTCGAGCACCTGCTGGTGCGCGGAGGAGGTCGCGCGGCTGCCGATGCCGGTCGAGGGCGATGATTGCTTGTGCCGGGAGTGTTTGCGGAAGGCGGCGGCGAAATAGTCCTCAACGTCGTCCTGGCAAAAGCCAGGACGACGTTGAGGAGGGAGTGTACGCTCTCTCAACGATATTATTGCGGCCTGCGCCGGGACGACATTGGGAGAGAGCGTGGGTGACAACTACACCGCATGTCCCGGCGACTTGCGCGCCATGCCGTCGAACGCATCGAGCAGCTTCTCGCGCCACGCATGGACAGGATCATCCGCTTCGAGCAGCTTGAACGGGCTGACGACGCGCGCCCATTGGAAGCCGCCGAAGACGATGTAGTCGGCATAGTTCGGCGCACTGCCGCCGAGAAAGGGTTGCGTCTTGAACGTCTGGCGCATCACCTCCAGCGACTTGCGGAACGCGACCACGCCGGTGTCGCGGCTCGCCATGATGTCTTCGAGCGCCTTGCCGCCGAAGCGCGCCTCGCGCGACTTGCGGAAATAGGCGGCGTCGACCTCGGCCAAGTTCTTCGGGATGTCGGCGATGATCAGCGGAAAGATGCCGCCGACGATAGCGATGTCACCCCAGGCATTGAGCATGCGCGCCATGGCGCGGCCGCCCTCGCCGCCGAACAGCGACGGGCGGTCTGGAAAATTGTCTTCGAGATAATTCGCGATCGTCCAGGAATCGACCACCGGCCTGTCGTGATGCAGCAGTACCGGGACCTTCTCCGAGCCATGCGGTGCGACCGCGCTTTTTTCGGTGAAACGCCACGGCAGCGATTCCGCCGACAACCCCTTGTGCGCCAGCGCCATCCGCGTGCGCCAGCAGAACGGGCTGAAGGGGCGGCCGGCGTCGGTGCCGACGAGTTCGAAGAGCTTGAGTGACATGGAGCGCCTCCACTTGCTCCGTCATTGCGAGGAGCTCTGGCGACGAAGCGATCCAGACTATCGCCGCGGAAACATTCTGGATTGCTTCGCTCGCGCTCGCAATGACGATGTGAGGAGACAGTCGTCGTCCTACCGCACCACCGACGCGGTCTGCCCGAACAGGATCTTGCGTTCCTCCTCGGTGCGGATGGCGGGCTTGCCGAAGTTCGGATTGACCTCCTTGGCGAGCGCGTAGGCGCGCTCGGTGGCGGGGCGCGCGCGGATGGTTTCGAGCCAGCGCTTCAGATGCGGGAAGTCGTCGATGTTCTGGCCCTGGTTCGCATAGCCGACCACCCAGGGATAGGACGCCATGTCGGCGATGGAATAGTCGCCGGCAACGAATTCGCGATCGGCGAGGCGCTTGTTGAGCACGCCGTAGAGACGGTTGGTCTCGTTGACGTAACGGTCGATCGCATACGGGATCTTGTCCTGCGCGTAGTTGCGGAAATGGTGGTTCTGGCCGGCCATCGGGCCGAGGCCGCCCATCTGCCAGAAGGTCCACTGGATCACGTCGTAGCGCGCGTAAAGGTCGGTCGGGAGAAACCTGCCGGTCTTCTCGGCGAGATAAAGCAGGATGGCGCCGGACTCGAAGATCGACAGCGGCTTCGTGCCGCCCTTCGGCGCGTGATCGACGATGGCGGGGATGCGATTGTTGGGCGCGACCGCCAAGAACTCCGGCTTGAACTGCTCGCCCTTGCCGATGTTGACCGGGATGACCTTGTAGCTCAGTCCGGTCTCTTCGAGAAACATCGTGATCTTGTGGCCGTTCGGCGTGGTCCAGTAATGCAGGTCGATCATGGCTGGATGTCCCGGGCTGGAGGGAGGCGATCGCAGAAAGATGCGATTGCATGAAGTTCGCGCCAAGCCCTGCCCAAGTCAATGGTTCCGCTGATGACGGCCGCGTGATTGCCTTGCCTCACATGCAAATGCGGAGAGGCGAAGACATCACCGCCCGTTGGCGCGCAGCAGCTTCTCGCCGTCCTCGGTCACCGCAATGATCAAGCCCATGCCGGGCAAGGTCTCGCGCGCGACGTAGCCGCGGTCTGCGGCGTCCTCCCAGATGGTGAGGCGCGGGCATGACGTCTTCCAGGTCGAGACCACCTCGACATAGGCGCGCGGCTCGCGCGCGATCCATTCGACGAAATCGAGCACCAGGGGATCGGCCGTCTCGCTCATTGCAAACCTCCCTTGTCGAAGGCCGCCAGCACCGGCGTGCGGAGCAGGAGCCAGCTTCCATAGGCGATGTAGTAGCAGGCGATGGTGGTGATCAGCCGCGCCGCCCAGACGCGGTATTGCTGATCGGTCATCGCTTCGAGCAACCGGCGCGCAAGGCTCGTGCCGAGCATGGAGGCTGCGATCGCAACCCCCGCCAGCACCGGATCGAGCGAGGCAGCCTGATCGATGATGCCGCCGAAATAAAGCAGCTTGGTGAAATGGCTCGCAACCTGGCAGGTCGCCTTCGTCGCCACGATCTCGCGCCGGCCGAACTTGCCGCCGAGGAAGAACGTGTCCATCAGCGGCCCCGAAACGCCGGTCATCAGCATCAGGCCCATGCAGATCGAGCCGTAGAACGTCCCCTGCCAGATGCTGTCCGGATTCGGCTTGATGCCCGCGGGCATCATCCGCGCCATGAACGGCGTGACGCCGAGCAAGAGCAGCGCGACCGGCTTGTCCGGCACGTAGCGCGTGATCGACCACAGCGCCAGGGCCAGCGCGCAGCCGATCAGATAGACGAACACCGGCCGCCAGCGGATATGTGCGCGCCACAGCACGGCGCGCCAGCCGTTCGAGGCCATCTGCGTGATCGCATGCAGCACCATCGCGGTCGGCAGCGGCATCAGGGCCAGCAGCACGCCGATCAGGATCAGCCCGCCCGCCATGCCGAACAACCCCGACAGGAAGGCGGTGGCGACCATCAGCAATCCGAGGGCAGCGATCATGATGGGCGTCACGAAGAGGTCTCCTGTGGTGGCACGTCAGGGACGCAAGCTGTCCATTCTCCCTCTCCCCGTTCTTACGGGGAGAGGGTTGGGGTGAGGGGCTGCGTCCGCAAAGACGCGAGCAGTTGGACTCGCGGAGGCTCCCCCTCACCCGGAATTTGCGCTTCGCTCAAATTCCGGCCTCTCCCCGCAGGCGGGGAGAGGCGAAGAGGCGGCTTCCCTGATCGGCAAATCAACTTGGAATTACACTCATTCTTGTGCCTCGCTTGTCGTGCTCGCGCAAACTGAGTTATCTTGGCCTGGCATCAGCTTTCCTGAGGGTACGACATTTGCGGCGGCTGCTCTTTCTCAACGGCATCAAGGCATTCGAGGCGGCGGCGCGGACCGGCAGCTTTGCCTCCGCAGGCATCGAGCTCAACGTGTCGGCGGCGGCCGTCAGCCGCATGGTGCATCTTCTGGAGAAGCGCCTCGGCGTCGCGCTGTTCGAACGCAAGGCCAACCGCCTGGTGCCGACCCAGGCCGGGCGGGCCTATCAGAGCGGGCTGACTCCGATCTTCGATGCGCTCGCAAGCCTCACCGCGCAGGTGACGGCATCCTCCAGCGTCCGCGTGCTCACCATCGGCGTCGGGCATACTTTTGCGATGCGCTGGCTGATCCCGCGACTGTCGGAGTTTCGCAGCGAGGAGCCCGACATCGAGGTGCGCTTCACCACCGGCGGCGCGGCGGTGCCGTTCGGCGAGGACTGGAGCTGCGGCATCAAGCTCGGCACCGGCGACTGGCCCGGCCTCGTCGCCGAGCCGCTGTTCGCCGGCGACCTCACGCCGGTCTGCGTGCCCCGCCTCGCCGCCAGCCTGAGACGGCCGGCCGACCTGAAGGGACCGAGCCTGATCCGCGTCGCGCATTCGCCGGAGGACTGGCCGATCTGGCTGAAGGCTGCGGCCGTTACCCGCATCAACGCGCGCGGTCCCGAATTCGAATTCTACGGCCAGTCGCTGCAGGCTGCCGCCGACGGGCTCGGCATCGCCATGGGCATCCGGCCCTATATCGACGACGATCTCGCCGCCGGCCGGCTGGTGGCGCCGTTCGACCTCTCGGTGCCCAAGGGCATGCGCTGGTACCTGGTGTATCGCAGCTTTCAGACTGAGCAGCGCGACTTCGCCGCGTTCCGCCGCTGGATCATGCGCGCGGCGGCCGAGCCTGCGGCTCGTCCGGCCAGGCGGATCGGCCGCACCGCAGCGCGGAACTGAAGGCCTACATCCGGTCCTCTGGGCGAAAAAGCCGACGGCATGTGAACCGTTTCACATGCACACATCCGGAAATGTGGTCCTCTGACCCTCCAACAAGACGTGGGGACCACAATGACGACCCTTTACGACGGCTTTGACATCGAATCCTTCGAGGCTGGCAAGGGACTGTGGCACGCCCGGATCCGGCGCGCCGACTTCAGCCCTCTCGCCATCGATGGCGTACTCTTTCCGGCGATGGAGGTCGGCTTCGCCTGGCCCGATTCCGACGCCGCGATCGCCGACGCCAAGAACCACATCGACCGCTTCCGCCGCCGCGCCGACATCGACGACGAGTAAGCAAGCAGGACCAGCGCGGCGGAAAGCAAGGAACCGGTCATGTCGTCCATCGAAATCGAAGAGACACAGCCGCTGGCCCGATCCTACCCACGGTCCGTGCTATCGAATTGCCCGGAATGCGACGGCGATCTCGCGGTGCTCCGCGTGATCGGCGGCCGCGCCGGATGCGAATACTGGACCATGCGCTGCACCGGTTGTGGCGGGATCCATCTCGACATCCTCCAGCCGCGCAACCTGCACGAGGACGACGACGGGCCGCTGCCCGCGGCGTGAGGAGGTCTGCGCCTGCTGCCAACCTGCTGTCAGCAGGCTGAGCCGGACAAGGCATTCGCCCTTTTCTGCCGGGCGGACTCGTCCCATATTCCGGCCATGGCGAAGAAACCTGCATCCTCCGAAAAATCCGTCAAATCCCCCAAATCCAAAGCGCATCGGCCCGATGTGCAGCCGATCGCACCGGCGCTGGCCGAGTTGCTCAATCCCGCGATCAATCGCGGCGATGCCGGGCTTGGATCGGGCACCGGCCTGCAGCCGCCGCCGGACAATTCGCGCGACCGCCGCGCCGGCGGCGAGGCCGCCGCACACCGCGCGCGGGCCTCGACGCCGAAGGATTTTCCAAATGACCGTTTGAGCGACCGCCCGGCAGGATTGGACGAGGCGCCGCAGGCGAATTACGGCACCGCCGCGACCATTCCGTTCCTCGATCCGGAACTTGCGAAGCAGCTCGGACTGCCGACAGAGGAGGACGATGCCGAGGCCCTGGCGCGGCCGCCGCGCTCGAAGACCGAGGCGCTCGGCGTGAAGGCGACCGCGGACGCGCTGGAGGCGCTGATCCGCGACGGCCGTCCCGAGTTCCGCAAGGACGACGGCTCCATGAAAGTGTGGACGCCGCACCGCCCACCCCGCCCGGAAAAGTCCGAAGGCGGCGTGCGTTTCGAGATCAAATCGGAATACCAGCCCAGGGGCGACCAGCCGACGGCGATCGCCGAGCTCGTCGAGGGCATCGAGCGCAACGACCGCTCGCAGGTTCTGCTCGGCGTCACCGGCTCGGGCAAGACCTACACCATGGCCAAGGTGATCGAGGCGACGCAGCGCCCCGCACTGATCCTGGCACCGAACAAGACGCTTGCCGCCCAGCTCTATGGCGAGTTCAAGAACTTCTTCCCCGACAACGCGGTCGAGTATTTCGTCTCCTATTACGACTATTACCAGCCGGAAGCCTACGTCCCGCGCACCGACACCTATATCGAGAAGGATTCATCCATCAACGAGCAGATCGACCGCATGCGCCACTCGGCGACGCGCGCGCTGCTCGAGCGCGACGACGTCATCATCGTCGCCTCGGTGTCCTGCATCTACGGTATCGGTTCGGTCGAGACCTACACCGCGATGACCTTCGCGCTGAAGAAGGGCGAGCGCATCGACCAGCGCCAGCTCATCGCCGACCTCGTCGCGCTGCAATACAAGCGCACGCAGGCCGATTTCACCCGCGGCACGTTTCGCGTGCGCGGCGACGTCATCGACATCTTCCCGGCGCACTATGAGGACCGCGCCTGGCGCGTGAATCTGTTCGGCGACACCGTCGAGAATATCGAAGAGTTCGATCCGCTCACCGGCCACAAGCAGGACGAGCTCGAATTCATCAAGATCTACGCCAACTCGCACTATGTGACGCCGCGCCCGACGCTGGTGCAGGCGATCAAGTCGATCAAGTTCGAGCTGAAGCAGCGGCTCGACCAGCTCCACGACCAGGGGCGCCTGCTGGAAGCGCAGCGGCTGGAGCAGCGCACCATGTTCGACCTCGAGATGATGGAGGCAACGGGAAGCTGCGCCGGCATCGAGAACTATTCGCGGTATCTGACGGGACGTCGCCCCGGCGAACCGCCGCCGACGCTGTTCGAATACGTGCCCGACAACGCGCTGATCTTCGCCGACGAAAGCCACGTCACCATTCCGCAGATCGGCGCCATGTTCCGCGGCGACTTCCGCCGCAAGGCGACGCTCGCCGAATACGGCTTCCGTTTGCCATCGTGCATGGACAATCGCCCGCTCCGCTTCGAGGAGTGGGACATGATGCGGCCGCAGACGGTCGCGGTGTCGGCGACGCCCAGCGGCTGGGAGCTGAACGAGAGCGGCGGCGTGTTCGTCGAGCAGGTGATCCGCCCCACGGGCCTGATCGATCCGCCCGTCGACATCCGCCCCGCCCGCACCCAGGTCGACGATCTCGTCGGCGAGGTGCGTGCCACCGCGCAGGCCGGTTATCGCTCGCTGATCACCGTGCTGACCAAGCGCATGGCGGAGGACCTCACCGAATATCTGCACGAGCAGGGCATTCGCGTCCGCTACATGCATTCGGACATCGACACCATCGAGCGCATCGAGATCATCCGCGATTTGCGCCTTGGCGCCTTCGACGCGCTGGTCGGCATCAACCTGCTCCGCGAGGGCCTCGACATTCCCGAATGCGCGCTGGTCGCGATCCTCGATGCCGACAAGGAAGGTTTTCTGCGCAGCGAGACTTCGCTGATCCAGACCATCGGCCGTGCCGCGCGCAACGTCGACGGCAAGGTGATCCTCTATGCCGACAGCATGACCGGCTCGATGGAGCGCGCGATCGCGGAGACCAACCGCCGCCGCGAGAAGCAGGTCGAGTACAACAACGCCAACGGGATTACGCCGGAGAGCGTGAAGAAGCAGATCGGCGACATCCTCAACTCAGTCTACGAGCGCGACCACGTGCTGGTGGAAGTCGGCGGCCACGACATGACCGACGACGTGATCTCGATCGGCCACAACTTCGAAGCGGTGCTCGCCGATCTCGAAACCAGAATGCGCGAAGCCGCCGCCGACCTGAACTTCGAGGAAGCCGCGCGCCTGCGCGACGAGGTCAAGCGCCTGCGCGCGACCGAGCTCGCGGTCGTCGACGACCCCACGGCCAAACAGCGCACCGTTCAGAGCAAGGCCGGCGCCTATGCCGGCACCAGGAAATACGGCGACGCCGCCAACTTGCCAGTCAGCGCGATGAAGAAAAAGACCGTGAGCTCCGCGCTCAAGGCCAGCGGCGGCGGCGGTGGCGGCTCGAAGGTGCACAAGCCGCATCTCGACGAGATGCACGGCCCGGAATCGCTGCCCTACCGCGCCAACCGCGCGCTGCCGTCAAAACCGTTCGGCGGCGAGAGCCGGGTCATCCAGCCGACGGATTCGCGGCAGTCCGGCCCGGAGTTCGGACCCGCGCCAAAGTCGACGGGAGGAGCGCCGGGGCGACGGGGTGGGTGGAAGAAGAGGTAGATCGTTCGCTTGGTGAAGACAGCGGGACAACGCCGTCCTCACCTCGCGCCTGCCCGAATTCGTGCACGCAACCGTACGCACAACCCTTAATTGCATCCCGTGAACCTGGCATTGCGTCTGCGCGTCATAAGGTCTGCAATCACCCCTGTGGTTTTGCGGATTGATGGGCGAGCAGGTCGCGCGATAGCGTTTGCGATCGACGGCCGATGAAGGCGGGCGCAGCATGACGGTTGAATCCTTGAGCAGGCAGCGCGTGCTCCATCTGCTCGACAGTTTCGCGCGCGGCGATCTCGACGCGGCGCTTGCGTGCTGCACCGACGACGTCGACTTCCTCACCCACGCGCCGATCGACGTGCTGCCGCACATGGTGCCACGCCACGGCAAGCAGGAGCTGCGCGATCTCTGGCAGACCGTCTGGTCGCGCTATTCGGAAGTTCGCTACAAGACGCCGCACGTCGTCGCCGAGGGCGACGCGGTCGCGACCTACATGCACGCCTACTTCAAGAAGCGCAGCAACGGCCGCATCGTGCAGTTCGACATGGCCGTGTTCTACAGCTTGCGCAACGGGCTGGTGACCGAGATCCGCGAGATCATCGATTCCTACGATCTGGTGCAGCAGGTGCTCGAGCGCGAGATCGGCCCGCTGATCCTAGGCGAGAGGGCGGAGTGAGCCGTTGATCCTCCCTCCCCGCTCCCCGCGGGGCCCACACGATCGCGAGAGCCGGAGCCGGTGCGGCGGCGCGACAAGTAGAATTACGGAGTTCTATTGCAAATCTCACAAAGCGATCTCAATTGTGCATTGCGAAAACGTGAATTGCGTTTTGGCCGAAATCCCGTATTTGTTCGTACACGAATGAGTTGAGCAGCCCCGCGGCACATTGCTGTGCATGGGGTCGTTTTCCGTTTTCTTGCAAGCCAGTTTCAGGACTCCCCAAAATGACAGAGCACAGCCTCTGGCGTTTCTCGCGCGCGTTGCATCGCGCGATCAACGACCGGCACTTTGAGGATATCGAGGCCCTGATCGACGAGGACGTCGACTGGGCGCTCTATGGCCCGATCGACATGTTTCCGTTCCTCGGCGCACGCCAGGGCAAGCAGGCGGTGCTCGACGTCATCCGCCAGCTCGCCGACAACTTCCATGTCCGCCGCTTCGACCGCGAGAGCATCATGCTGGGCGTGGATTCCGCGGCCTCCATGCTGCGCTATTCGCTGACCGCGCTCGATTCCGACAAGCCGCTCTCGCTGCGGGTGGCGCAGTTCGCCCAGTTCAGGGCGGGCCGCCTGGTCAACATGCGCGTGCTGATCGACACCTTCGACCTCGTGGAGCAGGCACTCGGCCGCGCCATTCATCTTCCCAAGATGACCGGCGTGGGGTGAGGGGGACACCAACGGGCCCCGCTTTTCGGGACCGGTGGGCGCTTCGCGCGATGTCCTGGCCTCCAGCCCCGCCGGATGCCGTCGCGTGAGAGCAGTCGTCGGGCGCGCGCTTTTCGCGCGGCCCGTTGGTTTGCGGCCCGACCTCAGCCGCCACAATTTTGCAACGATACAACCGCATGTTGGACGCGGACTGAATGGCGCATGGTCTTCGCGGAAAGCCGCTCTATATTGCTGTTGGAAGCATGCGCCGGGGCTCGCGGGCAGGAATATGGAATTCTCGACAGGTTTCGGCTGGAGGCTGCCAGTGCTGGCGGCCGCGTTCATTTTTGGCTCGGTGCTGACGGCCTCGGCACAGATCATTCCGCCGGCGGCCGCGGAGCCGGACGACGAGACCGAGGCTGCGGCGACGCCTGATGTCGACGACCCCGATGTGCTCAAGGGCATCGACGTCGACAAGCTCGACTGGAGCCAGCTCGCGGTCGACGCCGGCACGCTGAACGACATCATCGCCGCGAAGAAGCGGGCGCAGGCGGCGGCCAAGGACGGGCTCGACTGGTCGTCGAACCTGAACGCAAACGGCTCCTCGGCAGTCAAGGTCAAGCAGTCGGTGTCCTCGTTCTGGGACACGCGGATCGGCGCCGACATGACGGTGGCGAGCGAGCCGACCACGATGTCCGAGCTCTTGGCGCAGAAGGCCGCCAATGGCGGCAACCTGCTGCAATCCTCCGGCAGCGCCTGGGCGGCTGCGACCGCACCGGGCGCGGGCTCGATCTGGGACAAGACCGCGGTGGAAGCCCGCGTCGATCCCGGCTCCGAGCAGAGTAAGCTCGGCGCCTCGCTGACCAAGTCGGTGCCGCTCTCGAGCGACTATTCGCTGACGCTCCAGAACGGCTACAGCGTGAACCAGCAGGGCACGACGGCCCTCCCCGGCATCGCCGGGCGCACCACCCGCAATTACGAGACCGACCAGTCCGCCAAGGTCACGATCACCGACACCGGCACCAGCATCACCGCCGGCCAGACGCTGTCGACCACCGACGACAAATGGCTGCGCAAGTTCGGCGCCGAGCAAAAGCTGTTCGACAACGTCACCGTCTCCGGCTCGGTCGGCGAGACCTCCCAGGGCGCGATCAACAAGAGCCTGACCGCAGGCTTCAAGAAGAGCTGGTGAATGCTCTTCGCCTCTCCGGGAGTCGACCTCCGGCCGAGCCGCGCATTCACCTGGCCGCACCAAACCTTCAGACATTGCTAACCATACGCCACGGCAAAGCCCCCGAATGGTCCGCCCTTGCCGCATCTCGGCCCAGTTGCGGTCAAAATCGGACGCCCTGATGCAGCAGCCCACAGACGTCGTCGTGCGGGGGACACTCGCGCTGCGCTCAACGCGAACAGGGGAACAACGATGAACGCCACTCGCCCGGAAAAGATCGAATCGACCGAGACCGAAACGGTCGACACCAACCTCGCCGCCGTCACGGAAGTCGAGGCCGGCATCCGCGATTTCGTGCGCAACGACATCGCCTATCTGCGCCGGCCGGCCGCCGGCAGCGAAGCCGCGCTCGATCCCAACGCGGAAGCCACCGTCAACAATGTCAACTCGCTGATCCAGCGCGTCGCCGGCACCTCGCTCGCCGAGATCGAGAACCTGATCTCCGAGCTCGAGAGCCTGCGCGATCTCCTCCATGCCGAGGGCCAGCGCGTCCAGCGCGAGATCTCCGGCTACGCCCAGCTCAGCCAGGCCGCGATGAAGTCGACCCGCATGATCTCCGACAACGTCGCCCAGTGGAAGCGCACCGCCGACGGCCTGCGCAACAGCTGATCGTCCGCATCACACGTCATGGCCGCCGCGCTCCCGAGGGGACGCGGCGGTTTTGATTTTGGGGGCGCGAGAACGGGCGCTGCCCCCACTCTCGGTGTCATCACCCGCCTTTTCCAGTAGTCCAAAGACAGCGAGGCAGGAATCGAGGGGGGCGCGGCGTACTGGATGCCCCGCCTTCGCGGGGCATGACAGCGGAGGAGGAGGCACGGGCCGCCCAATCCAACCGGCCCCTTTGAACTTTCCGGCCAATCCCAGCGACCAATGCCAAGCGCCCGCAGCCTTTGCGGCCGGGCCAGGGGACTTCTCACATGGAAAGCATTCGGCCCGACAACACGGACCCGATCCCGCTGCGACCCGCGCCGATCCAGTTCGGCACGATCATGTTGCGCTTTGTCGGATTGCTCGCCGTCGCGATTACGGTGCTGGCGTTCGTCTATAGCCGCTGAGCGGCAGGCGCCGAATTGGGCGGAACAGCGTTAACGAAGGCTTAGTGGCTCGCCTCGACCGTCGAGGCTTCCAGAGTGTAGCCACCGTCGGCATAGCCCTTCACCACCATGCCGGCGACCAGCATCACTGCCAGCGTCGCGGTAGCGAAGATAAATCCGACCAGCTTGAGTGCGCCGCGGTCTGCCATGGTCTCTCGTCCCCTGTCCTTTGCCTATTCGTTCAAATAGACAGCGACAGGTTCATAATTGGTTAGCAACTCGGTGGTTCCGCCAACTGCTTCGCCGGCGGCCCCGTCTTCGGGAAGGCTTATGGCAGCCGGCCTGAATCGCGTCCATAGCGCGCGGGCAACAGTCAGCCACTCATTTCCGGCGTTCAGATTGGAACTGGTCTAATCGACCTTCCCGCGCATCGGGACGAAGGCGGTGGCGGTGATGGAGTAGACCTCCTCGCCGCGCTGATTGGTGCCGGTGGTGCGGGCCGTCAGGATACCCCAGCCGGGGCGCGATCCGGATGCACGCTTGTCGACGATGACACTGGCGTAGGTGATGGTGTCGCCGGCCAGCACCGGCTTGATCCAGCGCAGGTCGCGGAAGCCCGGCGACGGCCCCCACACCGCGACCTCCTCGCCGCGCGCGGCGGCCTCTTTCGCCAGCCGCTGGCCGTCGGCAACGAGCAGGCTCATGCAGGCGGAGCCGACATGCCAGCCGGATGCTGCAAGCCCGCCGAACAGCGAGTTCTTGCCTTCCTCCTCGTCGAGGTGAAAACGCTGCGGATCGAATTTCGCCGCGAACGTCTTGATGGACTCAGCCGTGAACGTATAGGCGCCGATCTCGCGGCGATGGCCGATCGCGATCTCCTCGAAGAACCACATCAGACCGCCCTCTCGCGCCGCTTGATCAGGATCGGCGAGGTCATCTCGCACAGCGCCTCGCCCTTGGCGTTGCGCGCGGTGCATTTGAACTTGACGATGCCGAGTGAGGGCCGGCTCTTCGAGGTGCGCGCTTCCACGACATCGACATCGAGCGTGAGGTCATCGCCGGGCCGCAAGGGCGACAGCCAGCGCACCTCGTCGACGCCGGGCGAGCCGAGCGAGGCGGCGCGGGTGATGAAGCCGTCGGCCATCATCCGCATCATCAGCGAGCAGAGGTGCCAGCCGGAGCCGGACAGTCCGCGCAGCATGCTTCTCGCCGCGGCATCCTCGTCCAGGTGCATCGGCTGCGGATCGAACTCGGCGGCAAAAGCCAGAATCTCGTCGCGGGTGACATGGCGCGGGCCGAATGTGCCGAACCGGCCGGGCGGGAAATCTTCGAAGGTCAGGGTCATCTTGGGAAAGCTTTGCGGAATTGACAGATTGTGGCCGCACTTTGCGGCAATCTCAACCCGCCGGCCCGCATGGCTCGTGCTACATTCGACACGGCGGTACTGGTCTGAGTCGGATCATCCGAAGGGCCGAGGCCCGATTTGCCCGGGGAGAGCAATGTTCTCATTCAACGATCTGTTTCAGTGGGACAGGTTCATCACGCCGACGATCATCAAGACCTTCTACTGGCTGGTGATCGCGCTGATCTGCCTGTTCGGCCTCTCCGGCATCTTCTCGGGCCTTGCCACGATGGCGATCAGCCCGTTCGGCGGCTTCCTAGTGCTGCTGTCGTCGATCGCGAGTGTCGTCGTCGGCGTCGTGTTCTCGCGCATCGCCGCCGAGTTGATCCTGATCGTCTTCCGCATCAACGAGCACCTCGGCGCCATCCGCGACCAGGGCGGTGGGATGAAATAGCTCGTCATTCCGGGGCGTGCGTAGCACCGTAGGGTGGGTTAGCCGAAGGCGTAACCCACCACTTTCTTCGCCGCGGGAGAAATGGTGGGTTACGCTTCGCTGACCCACCCTACGAATCCCGCAAGAACTTACGTATTGAACCGGAAATGCATCACGTCGCCGTCGGCGACGGTGTAGTCCTTGCCTTCGAGGCGCAGCTTGCCGGCATCGCGGGCGCCGGCTTCGCCGCCCAGCGCGACGTAATCGTCATAGGCGATGGTCTCGGCGCGGATGAAACCCTTTTCGAAATCGGTGTGGATCACGCCGGCCGCCGCGGGCGCCTTGGTGCCGCGGTGGATGGTCCAGGCGCGCGCCTCCTTCGGCCCCACCGTGAAATAGGTGATGAGGTCGAGCAGCGTGTAGCCGGCGCGGATCAGGCGATCGAGGCCGGCCTCTTCCAGGCCCAGCGTCTCCAGGAAATCGACGCGCTCCTCACGCGACAGCGTCGCGATCTCGGATTCGATCTTGGCGGAGATGACGACGGCAACCGCGCCTTCTTTTGCGGCCTGTTCCTCGACTGCCTTGGAGAAGGCGTTGCCGGTTGCAGCGGAGCCTTCCTCGACGTTGCAGACATAGAGCACGGGCTTTGACGACAACAGGCCGAGCATCGAGAAGGCGCGCTCCTCCTCCGCCTTGCGCTCGACGAGCCGCGCCGGCTGGCCGTCGCGCAGCAGCACCAGCGTGCGGTTGACGAGGTCGAGCTGCTCCTTGGCGTCCTTGTCGTTGCCCTTGGCCTTCTTGGTGAGATTGTCGACGCGCTTCTCGAGGCTGTCGAGGTCGGCGAGCATCAGCTCGGTCTCGATGGTCTCGATGTCGGCGAGCGGAGCGATCTTGCCCTCGACATGGGTGATGTCGGAGTCCTCGAAGCAGCGCACGACATGCACGATCGCATCGACCTCGCGGATGTTGGCCAGGAACTGGTTGCCGAGGCCTTCACCCTTGGAGGCGCCGCGCACGAGGCCGGCGATGTCGACGAAGGTCAACCGGGTCGGGATGATCTGCGCCGACTTGGCGATCGCCGTCAGCTTATCCAGCCGCGGATCCGGCACGGCGACCTCGCCGACATTCGGCTCGATCGTGCAGAACGGATAGTTCGCAGCCTGCGCCGCAGCCGTCTCGGTCAGCGCATTGAACAAGGTCGATTTGCCGACATTGGGCAACCCGACAATCCCGCATTTGAATCCCATCGTGTCCTCTAGCGCAGTGCAATCGTAGGGTGGGTTAGCGTAGCGTAACCCACCACTTTTTCCGCCGTTGCATGGTGGGTTACGCCTTCTGCCTTCGCTCGTTGCAGCTTCGGCGAACGTGATCGGCTCACCCACCCTACTCTTTGCCGTTGTCGTCCTTGGTCAAAAACCCCTTCGCCTGCATGGCAAGATGCACCCTGTTGGCGAACGTCGCATCGGTACCCTTGGCGAGCAGCGCGGCATGCTCGGCAACCGCATCGCAGAGCGTCGCCACCCATTCGCCGTCGGCCTTGGAAAAGTCCGACAGCACGTGGCCGTGCACCAATTCCTTGACGCCGGGATGACCGATGCCGAGCCGCACCCGGCGGTACTCGTTGCCGATATGGGCGGAGATCGAGCGCAGGCCGTTGTGGCCGGCGATGCCGCCGCCGATCTTCACCCGCACCTTGCCCGGCGGCAGTTCGAGCTCGTCCTGGAACACGGTGACGTCGCCCGGCGCAATCTTGAAGAAGCTTGCCGCTTCCTGAACGCTGCGACCGGACTCGTTCATGTAGGTCGTGGGCTTGAGCAGGATGACGCGCTCAGTGCCGAGCGCACCTTCCGAGGTCTCGCCCTGAAAGCGACGGCGCCATGGCGAGAAACCATGACGCCGCGCGATCTCGTCGACGGCCATGAAGCCGATATTGTGCCGGTTGCGTGCGTATCGTGCGCCGGGATTGCCGAGCCCAACAAAGAGTCGCATGACGCGGCGCGCCCCTCGCTTGGCGCGCGATCAGGACCGCGCGCCAGCTTTGAGAGATTACTTCTTCTTGTCGCCGCCGGCGGGAGCCTTGGCAGCCGCTGCCGGAGCCGCAGCACCCGCAGCCGGGGCAGCCGCGCCAGCCGCCGGAGCAGCCGCGCCCGCAGCCGGAGCCGCGCCACCGGCCGCAGCCGCAGCCGCCGCCTTCTGCTCTTCGGCGTAGCCGGACGGCGGCACGATGGTGACGAGGGTCGCCTCCTCGCGCGTCAGCGCCTTCACGCCCTTCGGCAGCTTGATGTCCGACAGATGGAGCGAGTGACCGATTTCGAGCGAGCCGACATCAGCCTCGATGTACTGCGGGATGTTCTCGACACCGCATTCGAGCTCGATCGCGTGGGCGACGATGTTGACGGTGCCGCCGCGCTTCACGCCGGGCGAGCCTTCCGCCTTCACCACGTGCAGGGGCACACTGATGCGGATGGTGGCGCCTTCGCCGAGCCGCATGAAGTCAACATGGATCGGGAAGTCCTTGACCGGGTCGAGGTGGAAGTCGCGCGGAATCACGCGGTGCTTCTTGCCGTCGAGGTCGATGTCGACAAGGGTGGTCAGGAACCGGCCGGCGAGGATGCGCTGGCGCAGTTCGCGATCGTCAACCGAGATCGGGAGCGGGGGCTGGTTGTTACCATAGATCACTCCGGGCACTCTCCCGGCGCGACGCTCAGCCCGGGCGGCCCCCTTGCCGCTCTTCGGACGTGCGGTCGCCTTCAATTCCTTGACGGTCGCCATAACGTTAAGTCCTTGTTTTTGCAAAAGTTAATGGGCCGCAAGGCGGCCCATGGTGCTGTCCGCAGCAAGCCTCCAGGGGTGCGGGGGCCGCGGACGTGGCGGGCTTTTACCCGGAAGACGCGGAAATGACAAGGAGAATGGGCTGCCGGTCGGTGCCTTGTAGCCCGGATGGAGCGTAGCGAAATCCGGGGGGTCTCGGGACGCAGTTCCCGGATTACGCTGCGCTCCATCCGGGCTACGGGACCACGTATGAGTATAGGCGTGGATGCCCGGGACAAGCCCGGGCATGACGACCTTTAATTGGTCGAACCGCCCAGCTTGGCCTCCAGCGCGGCGATGCGCGCCTTCAGCGCCTCGTTCTCCTCGCGGGCGAGGCGCGCCATGTCCTTGACCGCCTCGAACTCCTCGCGCTTGACCAGATCCATGTCGCGCAGGAATTTTTCGGCTTGGGTGCGCATCACCGTGTCGAACTCGCGCTTGACGCCCTGGGCGGCACCGGCGGCGTCGTTCATCAGACGGCCAATCTCGTCGAAAAAGCGGTTGGTGGTCTGGGTCATGGCGGCCTCCGATAAACTTTGCGCGAACAGCTGCAAAGACAATGGCAATCCCGACAGGGCGGTTCAAGGGTCTTTGCAGGGCTGGGGCTATCCTTGTCATGCCCCGGTTTCCTTGCAATCGTATTCAACGTCCCTGCATAAGAAGAATCACAAGGCGCAAAGAGATGATCGAGCAGCAGATCGCAATTCCCACCAAGGACGGCCACACCGCAACCTTCATCAGCCATCCCGAGCGCGGTGGGCCGTTCCCGATCATCCTGTTTTACATGGATGCGCCGGCGATCCGCGAGGAGCTGCGCGACATGGCGCGCCGGCTCGCGACATCGGGCTATTACGTGATGCTGCCGAATCTCTACTACCGCTCCGGCGTGATGGAGCTTGGGCCCCTGCCGGCCGACCCGAATGCGCCGGAACGCAAGCGCATGTTCCAGTTCATGGGCTCGCTCAGCATCCCCATGATCATGGAAGACACCAAAGCCCTGCTCGCCTACGCCGAGGGCCAGGCGGCCGCGAACACCAAGCTGATCGGGACCGTCGGCTACTGCATGAGCGGCCGCTACGCCGTCAACGCCGCCACCCATTTTCCCGATCGCGTCAAGGCGGCTGCCTCGGTCTACGGCACGCAGCTTGCGACGGACCAGGACGACAGCCCGCATCTTGCTGCCGGCAAGACCAAAGCCGAACTCTATTTCGCCTGCGCCGAGACCGACATCTACGCGCCGGCCGAGATCATCGAGAAGGTGAAGCAGGGCATGCGCGGCGCGAAGGCCGAGGTCGAGATCTATCCTGGCACCCATCATGGCTTCGCCTTCCCCAAGCGCCCGGTCTATGACCGCGACGCGGCCGAGCGGCACTGGGAGCGGCTGCTGGCACTCTATCGCCGCAATCTCGTCTAGGTACAGAAGGCCTGATGCCCCTCTTGCTCATCGATTTTCCGTCGTTCAATCCGGTCGCGGTCGCAATCGGGCCGTTTGCGATCCGCTGGTATGCCCTCGGCTATATCGGCGGGATCGTGCTCGGCTGGCTCTATGCGCGCGCCCTGATCAAGAACGAGAGACTATGGGCCGGCGGATCGCCGATCAGCCTGTCGCAGATCGATGATTTCATATTGTGGGTGACGCTCGGCATCATTCTCGGTGGCCGCACCGGTTACGTGCTGTTCTACAACCTGCCTTTCTTCATCGAGCATCCGGCTGCGATCTTCAGATTGTGGGAAGGCGGCATGTCCTTCCACGGCGGTTTCCTCGGTTGCGTCGTGGCGGTGATGTGGTTCGCACGCAAGAATGGCGTCTCGATCCTGTCACTCGGTGACATCACCTGCGGCGTGGCGCCGATCGGCATTTTCCTGGTGCGGCTGACGAACTTCATCAATGGCGAGCTGTGGGGCCGTCCCGCCGACCCAAGCCTGCCCTGGGCGATGATCTTTCCGACCGGCGGTGATGTGCCGCGCCATCCGAGCCAGCTCTATGAGGCGGGCATGGAAGGCATCCTGCTCTTCATCGTACTCGCAGTGATGATCCGGCTCGGCGCCTTGAAACGGCCGGGACTGATCCTCGGCAGCTTCATCCTGATCTACGGCCTGACCCGGATCATCGGCGAGCATTTCCGCGAGCCGGATGCCCAGCTCGGCTTCCTGTGGGGCGGATTAACCATGGGCATGCTGTTGTCGATCCCGATGCTTATTGTCGGCGGCACACTTATTGTATGGGCAGTGCGGCGCGGAGCGCCGAGGCCGGCAGAGGCCGTTCGTTAATTCATTTCGAGAAGCAAGGCCGTGACCGACTCGCCGTTGTTGAACGAGATCAAGGCACTGATCAAATCGTCGGGCCCGATGCCGGTCTGGCGCTACATGGAACTGTGCCTGATGCATCCGCGCTACGGCTATTACGTGTCGCGCGATCCGCTCGGCCGCGAGGGCGACTTCACCACCGCTCCCGAGGTCAGCCAGATGTTCGGCGAGCTGCTCGGCCTGTGGAGCGCATCGGTATGGAAGCAGATGGGCTCGCCGCAGTTGCTGCGGCTGATCGAGCTCGGCCCCGGACGCGGCACCATGATGGCGGATGCGCTGCGCGCTCTGCGGGTGCTGCCGCCGCTGTACCAGTCGCTTCATATCCACATGGTCGAGGTCAACCCGGTGCTGCGCGAGCGGCAGATGGCGACGCTGTCCAGCGTGCGCAACATTACCTGGCACGACAGCATCGACGACGTGCCCGAGGGCCCGAGCATCATCCTCGCCAACGAATATTTCGACGTGCTGCCGATCCACCAGATGGTCCGGCACGAGAACGGCTGGCATGAGCGCGTGGTCGAGATCGACGGCAACGGCAGGCTCGAGTTCGGCGCGGCGGCTGAGCCGACCCCGCGCTTCGACGTGCTGCTACCGCCCTTGGTGCGCGCGGCGCCGGTCGGCGCGGTGTTCGAATGGCGCCCCGACACCGAGATCATGAAGCTTGCGACGCGCGTGCGCGAGCAGGACGGTGCGGCCCTGATCATCGATTACGGGCACTTGCGCAGCGACGCCGGTGACACCTTCCAGGCGATCGCGCGCCACAGCTTCACCGATCCCTTGAAGGCGCCGGGCCAGGCCGACGTCACCGCCCATGTCGACTTCCAGGCGCTGGCGCGCGCCGCCGAGGACGTCGGCGCCCGCGTGCACGGCCCGGTGACGCAGGGCGATTTCCTCAAGCGCGTCGGCATCGATACCCGCGCAGCCGCCTTGATGCAGAAAGCGACGCCGGACGTCGCCTCCGACATTTCACTGGCGCACAAGCGCCTGACCGACACCGGACGCAGCGGCATGGGATCGATGTTCAAGGTGCTCGGCATCTCCGAGCCGCGGCTGACCGGCATCGCAGGCCTCAGCGATCTCGAACAGGCTGGAGGGGCCTCATGACCATCGCTTCGTCGCTGCTGTCGGCGGTGCCCGGCCTGCGCCACGCCTTCTTCACGCGCGAGGGCGGCGTCTCTAGCGGCATCTACGCCGCGCTCAATGGCGGGCTCGGCTCCAATGACGATCCGGCCCATGTCGCGGAGAACCGCCGCCGCATGGCCGAGCATGTCGGCGTCGCACCGGAGCGCTTCCTCAGCCTGCACCAGATCCATTCGCCCGACGTCCTCGTCGCCGAAACCCCATGGCCGAGCGGGCCGCGGCCCAAGGGCGATGCGCTGGTCACCAGAACACCCGGCATCGCGCTCGGCGTCTCCACGGCCGATTGCGGGCCGGTGCTGTTCGTCGACCCCCATGCGCGCGTCATCGGCGGCGCCCATGCCGGCTGGAAGGGCGCGCTGACCGGCGTGCTGGAGGCGACTATTTCTGCGATGGAGCAGCTTGGCGCTGCGCGCGGCAGCATCATCGCCGCGATCGGCCCGCTGATCCGCCAGGAAAGCTATGAAGTCGGTAACGAGTTCGTGGCGCGCTTCATCGAGGCGGATGCGGAGAACGCGATGTTCTTCATCCCGTCAGTGCGCGACGGCCACGCGATGTTCGATCTCGCCGGCTTCATCCGGAAGCGGCTCGAGGGCGCCGGCGTTCTGATGATCGACGATCTCGGTCTCGACACCTATGCCGACGAGCGCTTCTTCAGCTACCGCCGCTCGGTGCATCGCAAGGAGCCGGACTACGGCCGGCACATCCACGCGATCGCGCTGGAGGGGTGACGCCGCCCGCGTCGCTTCCATAGCGACAAAATGCCCTTGACTCTCCACCTGCTGGAGACCGCACAACGGGCGCATGAAGCAACGCAGCTACAGCATCGGCGAAGCGGCGCGGCTCTGCGGCATATCGGTCCGCAAGCTTCGCTTTTATTCAGACCAGGGACTGCTGCCGCCGGCAGATCGCACCGCCAGCGGCTATCGCGTCTTCACCGATAGCGAGCTGATCCGCCTCGAACTGATCCGCTGCCTCCGGGACGCGGGACTTGGGCTGGGTGCCATCCGCGAGGTGCTGGCTCAGGAACTGTCGCTGACCCAGGCGCTGAAGCTCCGCCTCGAGGCACTGGAGGCGGAGATCGCCGCCCAGCGCCGCGTCGCCTCCACACTGCGGGCCGCGCTGCGTTCACCACAACTCACCGAAGCCGATTTGAGGAGATTTTGGACAATGACGCAGCTATCCCGCGCGGAACGGCGGAATGTCGTCGAAAGTTTTTTTGAGAAGGTATCCGATGGCATAAACGTCGATCAAAAATGGGTGCGCCGAATGGTGGAGGCGACCATCCCAGAGCTGCCAGACGAGCCGACGCCTGAGCAGTGCGACGCCTGGATCGAGCTTTCTGCGATTCTGGCCGACCCTTCCTTCATCGCCAACATGCGATCCAACGCCAGCGACGTCTGGGATCGCGATGCTTTCGACCTCGAAGCGTGCCAAAAGGCGAGCGACGCCATCGTGCTGAGAGCAAAGCAGGCGATTGAACATGGATCGAGCCCACGTCTGGGCAAGGCGGTGAATTGGCGCGGGATTGGCTCTTGACGTCGGCGCGCCTGATGGGACGCAAACCTGACGTCGCGTTCCGGAATTGGCTTGCCACGAAATACGCCCAGCACGATGCCCGCGCGAGCCGCTATTGGGAGCTGGTCGCCATCATGAGAGGCCAGTCTCCGGATGCCAGTCCGAACCGGGAGTGGGTATGGATACTCGACGCAATGCGCCATCATCTTGCCGGCTGAGCCAGGAAATTCACCATTCGGGAGCGGCAGCGGCCTTACCGCCGCTCCTGGCCTGCTTTGTGGCACCTCCGCCCTAGACGTTAATCGATTTTAACGATATCGCTGCCCTCCAATGAGGGAAGCGTCATCATTCTTGCGCCGCGCGGGCTCGCGCGTGCTGGCGGTCATGCTGCTGGCGGCTGCGACCGCGCTTGGCGGCTGCGCCGGTGGCGGCGCCCCGAGCAACTCCTATGCGATGGCGCCGAGTGCCGGCAGCGGGGCGACGGTCGCCTTCGAATCCATCGACGGGCCGCCGCCGCAGGTGTTCGACCGCATGGTCGGCGTGCTCGACAGCGAATCCAAGCTGCGCAGCCTGGCCGTCGTCTCCCGCGAGGGGACGGCCGCCTATCGCGTGCGCAGCTACCTCTCCGCCCAGGTCGTCCGCGGCAAGACCGTGATCGCCTGGGTCTGGGACGTCTACGACGCCAACCAGCAGCGGGCGTTGCGGCTGTCCGGTGAGGAACCGGCCTCGGCCAAGGGTGGGCGCGATCCCTGGTCGGCCGCCGACGATCTGGTGCTTCGGAAGATCGCCCAGGCCGGATTCAGCGGACTTTCCAACATGATCAATGGGACGTCGCCGGATGCGCCCGGGGCCGCCCCGGGGCTGAGGGGGCCTGCCGTGGCGAGCGTGCTGCCGGGCGCCACAGCGCCGGAGATGCCCGCCGCCGCACTCGGCTATGCCGAGTGATAACCACGGCTAAACCACGGCCCCAAGTCCCGCCCAAACTGTTGACCGGACTCAGGATTTTCGCTGGGAAAACGTAGCATCCCGGGTTGCCAGTTCGGCCTTGGGCCTGATATTTCCTCGCCCGTCGTAACCGTGCTTCCAGTGGGTATTCCCAGATGTTGAACGTCGTATCCAGCAAAGCGCGGGAGGAAGCGTCCATGTCGGCCAAAAACGGCTCAATCAAGCTTGTCGCCGGCAACTCCAATCCGGCCCTCGCCCAGGCCATCGCGCAGGGGCTGGACCTGCCGCTGACCAAAGCGGTGGTGCGGCGCTTCGCCGACATGGAGATCTTCGTCGAGATCCAGGAGAACGTCCGCGGGTCGGACGCCTTCATCATCCAGTCGACCTCGTTCCCGGCGAACGACCATCTGATGGAGCTCCTGATCATCACCGACGCGCTGCGCCGGTCGTCGGCGCGCCGCATCACCGCGGTGCTGCCCTATTTCGGCTACGCCCGGCAGGACCGCAAATCGGGTTCGCGCACGCCGATCTCGGCAAAGCTCGTCGCCAATTTGATCACGCAGGCCGGCGTCGACCGCGTCATGACGCTCGACCTGCATGCCGGCCAGATCCAGGGCTTCTTCGACATCCCGACCGACAATCTCTACGCGGCGCCGCTGATGGTGCGCGACATCAAGGAGAAGTTCGACCTCTCCAAGGTGATGGTGATCTCCCCTGACGTCGGCGGCGTCGCGCGTGCGCGCGGGCTCGCCAAGCGCATCAACACCCCGCTCGCGATCGTCGACAAGCGGCGCGAGCGTCCCGGCGAGTCCGAGGTCATGAACGTGATCGGCGACGTTGCCGGCTACACCTGCATCCTCGTCGACGACATCGTCGATTCCGGTGGCACGCTGGTGAACGCGGCCGACGCGCTGATCGCCAAGGGCGCCAAGGACGTCTACGCCTACATCACTCACGGCGTGCTGTCCGGCGGCGCGGCCGCCCGCATCTCCTCCTCGAAGCTGAAAGAGCTTGTCATTACCGACTCGATCCTGCCGACGGACGCGGTGACCAAGGCGCCGAACATCCGCACGCTGCCGATCGCCAGCCTGATCTCCGACGCGATCGCGCGCACCGCTGCGGAAGAGTCGGTGTCGAGCCTGTTCGACTGAGCACCTGACCTCGTAGAATCGTAGGGTGGGCAAAGGCGCGACGCGCCGTGCCCACCTTTTCTGTTTTCGATGATAGCGGTGGGCACGCTTCGCTTTGCCCACCCTACGATCTCCTAGCTCACCTCGGCCTTCGCACCCACCACCTCGGCAAACGACGCGAAGAATTCGCCGGCAAGCTTCGTTGCGGTCGAGTTGATCAGCCGCGCGCCGAGCTGGGCGAGCTTGCCGCCGATCTGCGCATCGACCTCGTAGTGCAGCACCGTGACGTCGGCGCTTTCCGATTCCAGCCGCACGACCGCCCCGCCCTTGGCAAAGCCGGCGACGCCGCCGGAGCCCTCGCCCGAGATGCGATAGCCGCTGGGCGGATCGAGGTCGGACAGGGTTACCTTGCCGCCGAACGTCGCCTTCACCGGGCCGACCTTGAACACCACCGTGGCGGTCATCTCGTTCGGACCGGTCACCTCTAACACCTGACAGCCGGGAATGCACTGCTTCAGCACGGCGGGGTCATTCAGTGCCGCCCAGACCTGCTCGCGTGGGGCGGGGATACGCTGGCTGTCGTTCATCTGCATGATCGGCTCTCACTCTTTCGTTGCTGCCTGATTGGCGGCGCGCTGGCCGCGCCGGCGTTCCCGGGTGATCTCGGCGAGGATCGACATCGCGATCTCCTCCGGCGTGATGGCGCCGAGATCGAGCCCGGCCGGCGCCTTCACGCTATCGATCGCAGCGGCATTCACGCCTTCCGCAATGAGCCTGGCGCGAAGCGAGGCCATCTTGCGGCGGCTGCCGACGAAGGCGTGATAGTCGGCCTTCGTCGCGATCGCGGCCCGCAAGGCGGCTTCATCACCCTTGCCCTGCGTCGAGACCACGATGAAGCGCTTTGCTTCGCCGAGCTCCCCGAGCTGGTAGCCGTCGATGAGTGTGTCGGCGTCCGGCGGAACGGTGAGATCGGCTGAGGGCGCGGCGAGCGTGACGTGGTAGGCAAGCGTGCGCGCCTGCGCCGCGAGCGACAGCGCCACCGGGCTCGCACCGAAAATGACGAGCGAAGGGTGGGGCAGCACCGGCTCGACGAAGATGTCCATGGTGCCCTTGCTCGGGCACATGTTGCTGGCGAAGCGGATGCCATCGCGGCTGTCGCCCGCCCTTACCCCCAGCTCGGCGAGCAAATTCTCCGGCTGCACCGAGACCATGCGCGGCTCGCCGTCCGCAAGCGCCTCACGCGCCGCCTTCAGCACGGCGCCGCGGGCGCAGCCGCCGCCGATCCAGCCGGCGACGATGGTGCCGTCGGCTGCGATGATCGCCTTCGCGCCGGCTTTCGCCGCGGTGACCGAAACGGTACGCACCACGGTCGCGAGGACGAAGGCGCGCTCTGCGGCCTTCATCTGGGCCACCAGATCCAGCACTTCGACATGAGCGGTCATCGGTGCCTCCTCTAGAGCTTTGCGAGATAGGGTTCGAGCGCGCGCAGGCTTTGCAGCGTGTTGGCGGGAGCATAGAGATCGACATGCGGCAGCGCGGCCTTGATGCCCCTCGCCTCGGGCGCATAGCCCTCCCAGGCCATCATCGGATTGAGCCAGACGATACGCCGGCAACGCCGCGACAGCGCGGCCATTTCCCGCCCGAGCAGATCGGCATCGCCGGTCTCATAGCCGTCGGAGACGATCATCACGCAACTGCGCGAATGGATCACGCGCGCGGCATGCCAGCGGTTGAAGGTCTGCAGGCTCTCGCCGATCCGCGTGCCGCCGCCAGCGCCCTGCGCCATGATCGAGAGCCGATCGAGCGCACGTCCCGCATCTTTCTCCTTCAGCGCATCGGACACATAGGCGAGCCGCGTGTGGAACAGGAACGCCTCGGCCTCGCGGAATTCGTCGAGCACGCCATGGATGAAGCGCAGGAACACGGAGGTGTACATGCTCATCGAGCCCGACGCATCGAGAAGAACAATGAGCCGCAGCGGCTTGTCCTTGCGCTGGCGTTTCACGAGGCTGATCGGCACGCCGCCATGGCTGATGTTGCGGTGGATGGTGCGCCTGAGGTCGAGCCGATAGCCGCGCCGGCGCGCCAGATCGCGCCGGGTCAGGCGCGCGCGCATCACCCTCGCGAGCTGCGCCGCCGCTTCGTGGGCCTGCGCGAGCTGGTCGGGATCGCTAAGTTTTCTGAAATCGACCTCGGCGAGATTTTCCGCACGCGAAGCGCCTTCCATGCGGCCTTCGCCGGAGCGGCCCTCCGGCGCATCGTCCGAGGACGGAAGCTGGTCGGTGACGGGCTGTCCGCCCCCCTGCTCCGCTATCTTGTTCTGCAAGCTTTTCAGCGACGGGTTGTGGGCGCCGGGGACAGACCCAATGGTGCGGGAACGCGAGCGCACGCACTTGCCGAGCCAGAACGCATCGAACAGCCCGTCGAACTTGTCCCAGTCGGACTTGCGCGCCGAGAACAAATGCTTGAACGCCGCGCGCAGCAGGCCCGGTCGCGCCGCATAGCCTGATGACATCAGCGTCGCGGCATCCTGCCCTTCGGCAAGCCCGATCCGGAAGCCGGCATCGCGCAGGGTGCGCAGAAAAGCCGCAAGCCTTGCCGAGACGAGGCGGGAGACCTGGTTGAGATCATCGTACCCGGGGCTGGAGCCGCAGCAGCTCATGCAACCCTCCCCAAAAGGCGCTGCGTGACCTCCGGCGTGACGCGGGCGCGATCCTCCTGCGTCTTCAAAAGACAGACCAGGGTCTCGTGCACGGTCTCGGGCGCATCATGAAGATCGCGGATGTCGAGGCCGACCAGGGCTGCCGCCCAGTCAAGCGTCTCCGCCACGCCCGGGACCTTGCGCAGCTCTTCCTTGCGCACGCCCTCGACCATGCGCGCGATCTGGAGTGACAGCGACGGGCTCGCACCGGCGATCCGTGCCAGGATGATGCGGGCCTCGCGGTCGACATCGGGGTAATCGACGTAGTGATAGAGGCAGCGCCGGCGCAGCGCGTCGGAGAGCTCGCGCGTGCCGTTCGAGGTCAGCACCACATGTGGGATTGTGATCGCGGCAATGGTGCCGAGCTCGGGAATCGAGACCTGGAAGTCGGAGAGCAACTCCAGCAGGAACGCCTCGAATTCGTCGTCGGCGCGGTCGATCTCGTCGATCAGCAGCACCGGCGCCTGCGCCCGCCGGATCGCGGCGAGCAGCGGACGCTCCAGCAGGTATTTTTCCGAGAAGATCTGGTCCTCGATGCTGTCGGTGCCGCGATGGGCCTGGATCGCCAGCAATTGACGCTGGTAATTCCATTCGTAGATCGCGGAGGATTGGTCGAGGCCCTCATAGCATTGCAGGCGGATCAGCTCGGTCGCATGCACCTTGGCGAGCGCCTTCGCCACCTCCGTCTTGCCGACGCCCGCCTCGCCCTCCAGGAGCAGCGGGCGCCGCAGCAGCCGCATCAACGAGATCGCCGTCGCCAGATCCTTATCGGCGATGTAGCCCGATGCGGCCAAGGCGTGGGTGATCTCGTCGCGGTTCTTCATCGTTTCTCGAACCAATGCCGTTCTTTCTGTGACCTCATGGTTCGAGACGCGCGAAGACGCGCTCCTCACCATGAGAGTCCAAACCTCATCCTGAGGAGCGGCGCTTGCGCCGCATCTCGAAGGATGACGGCCCGGCTTTCGCCAATCGCGCTACGCCACCGCTCCCAGCTCCTTTGCCGCCTTCCAGTTGCGCCAGTAGTCGTGCGGCATCTGGATGTGCGTGGACCCCAAGAACGAGAACGCGTCGTTGACGGCGTTGGAGAAGGCCGGCACGCCGCCGACATTCGGGCTCTCGCCGACGCCCTTGGCGCCGATCGGGTGATGCGGCGACGGGGTGACGGTGAAGTCGGTCTCCCAATGCGGCGTCTCGACCGCGGTCGGCATGAAGAAATCCATGAACGAGCCAGTGACGACGTTGCCGGTCTCGTCGTAGCGGATCTCCTGGCCCATCGCGATGGCGAAGGCCTCGGTCAGGCCGCCATGCACCTGGCCCTCGATGATCATCGGGTTGATCCGGGTGCCGCAATCGTCGAGCGCATAGAAGCGCCGGACCTTGTACACGCCGGTATCGACATCGATGTCCATCACGCAAAGATAGGCGCCGAACGGATAGGTCATGTTGGGCGGATCGTAGTAGCTGACCGCTTCCAGCCCCGGCTCCATGCCCGGCGGCACGGAGTTGTACGCCGCCCAGCAGATATCCTTCATCGACATGAACTTCTCCGGCAGCCCCTTGACGCGGAAGCCGTCGATGTCCCATTCGAGATCGTCCTCGTGGACCTCGAGCTTGTAGGCTGCGATCATCTGCGCCTTGGCCTTGATCTTTCGCGCCGCCATCGCGATCGCGGCACCAGCAACCGGCGTCGAGCGCGAGCCGTAGGTGCCGAGCCCGTAGGGCGCGGTGTCGGTGTTGCCCTCCTCGACCTGGATGTTGTCGGCGGGAATGCCGATCTCGGTCGCGATGATCTGGGCCCAGGTGGTCTCGTGGCCTTGGCCCTGGCTCTTGGTGCCCATGCGAGCGATGCCCGCACCGGTCGGATGCATGCGGATCTCGCAGGAATCAAACATCGCGATGCCGAGGATGTCGCAGTTCTTCGACGGTCCGGCGCCGACGATCTCGGTGAAGAAGGAGACCCCGAGCCCCATGATCTCGCGGGTCTCGCCGCGCGCGAACGCCGCGCGCTTTTCGGCCTGCTCTTTCCGGAGCGCGGCGTAGCCGGTCGTCTCCATCATCTTGCGCATGGCGGTGTGATAGTCGCCGGAATCGTATTCCCAGCCCAGCGCCGAGTGATACGGGAACTGCTCCGACTTGATGAAGTTCTTCAGCCGCAGCTCGGCCGGATCCATGTTGAGCTTCTGTGCCAGAATATCCATGGCGCGCTCGATGCAATAGGCCGCCTCCGTGACGCGGAACGAGCAACGGTAGGCGACGCCGCCCGGCGCCTTGTTGGTGTAGACGCCGTCCACCGCCAGATGCGCGGTCGGGAAGTCGTAGGAGCCGGTGACGATGTTGAAGAAGCCGGCCGGCCATTTCGACGGGTCGGCACAGGCGTCGAACGCGCCGTGATCGGCGAGCACGTGGACGCGAAGCCCTGTGACCTTGCCGTCCTTGGTCGCCGCGATCTCCGTCGTCATGTGATAATCGCGCGCGAACGAGGTCGCAGTGAGGTTCTCGATGCGGTCCTCGACCCATTTCACCGGCTTGCCGGTGACGATCGAAGCCACGGCCGCACAGATATAGCCGGGATAGGCGCCGACCTTGTTGCCGAAGCCGCCGCCGATGTCGGGCGCGATGACGTGAATCTTCTGCTCCGGCAATTTTGCGATCAGCGACACCACGGTGCGGATCACATGCGGCGCCTGGAACGTGCCGTAGATCGTCAGCTCGCCCTTGATCTTGTCGAAGGAGCAGACGCACTGGCAGGTCTCGAGCGGCGACGGATGGGTGCGGTGATAGGAGATCATCTCCTTGATCGTCACCTCCGCCTTCTTGAAGGCGGCGTCGGTCAGCTCCTTGTCGCCGACGGTCCACTCGAAGATGTGGTTGTGGTGCTTGCGGGGGCCGTGCGCGCCCGACGTCTTGCCGGCGAGGTCCTCGCGCAGCACCGGCGCATCGGCGTCCATCGACTTGAACGGATCGATCAGCGGCGGCAGCGGCTCGTATTCGACCACCACCTTGTTGATGCCGTCATCAGCGGCGTAACGGTCGGTCGCGACGACGAAGGCCACTTCCTGGTTCTGGAACAGCACCTTGCCGTCGGCCAAAACCATCTGCACGTCGCCGGCGAGTGTCGGCATCCAGGCGAGGTTGACGGTCTTCAGCGTCTCGGCGGTGATCACCGCGAGCACGCCGGGGACTTTCAGCGCTTCGCTGTCGTCGATCTTCTTGACCCGCGCATGCGGATGCGGCGAGCGGACGAAGTCGCCGTGCAGCATGCCCGGCAGCTTGACGTCGTCGACATAGTTACCCTTGCCTTGCGTGAAGCGGATGTCCTCGACGCGCTTGCGCTTGCAGCCCATGCCTTCGAGCGCGGCGGTGCGTTGTTCCCGCGTGGGAGTCATGTCATTCATTCTGCGGCCTCCCGGAATTCCACGCCGTTGATCTTGGCGGCGGCGTACTGGATTGCTTTGACGATGTTCTGGTAGCCGGTGCAGCGGCAGATGTTGCCGGAGATGCCCATCCGGATCTCCTGCTCGCTCGGCGAGGGATTCTCCTTCAGCAGCCGGTGCGCGCGCATGATCATGCCCGGCGTGCAGAAGCCGCATTGCAGGCCGTGCATCATGCGGAAGCCTTCCTGCAGGGCCGACAGCGTGCCGTCGGCGTTGGCCATGCCTTCGATGGTGGTGATGTCGGAGCCGTTGGCCTGGACGGCGAACATCGTGCAGGACTTCACTGACATGCCGTCGATGTCGACAGTGCAGGCGCCGCAATGGGTGGTCTCACAGCCGATATGGGTGCCGGTCATCTGCAAGTTTTCGCGGATGAAATGCACCAGCAGCGTGCGCGGTTCGACGAGGCCTTCGACCTCGGCGCCGTTCACCTTCATGGTCACATGTGCTTTTGCCATCGATCCCCTCCCGTCATTTCGTGTTGGCGGCAGCGCGTTGCAGCGCGCGCGTCACCATGATGCCGCCGACATGCTTGCGGTATTCGACCGGCCCGCGGGCATCCGCGGCCGGCGCCATGATCGCTTCCGCTGCCGCAGCCGCGTTCTTCAGCGACGTGGCGTCGAGGCTCGTGCCGATCACGGCGTTGGCGGCGTCGGCGGCGAGCAACGGCGTCTCGTGGACATTGGTGAGCCCGATCGTGCAGGTCGCCACCTTGCCGCCTGCCATCGTCAGCACGACGGCGGCCGCCGCGGTGGCGTAATCGCCGACCTTGCGCTTGAGCTTTTCGTAGGCGTAGCCGTGGCCGGCCGGAGGCACGGGGACCGAGATTGAAGTCAGGATCTCACCCGGCTCGAGCGCGGTGAAATAGGCGCCCTGGTAGAACTCGGCGGCCGCCACTTCGCGGGTGCCGCCGGGGCCTTCGAGGCGATAGGTCGCGCCCAGCGTCATCATCAGCGCCGGCATGTCGTTGCCGGGATCGCCATTGGCGACGTTGCCGCCGATCGTGCCGCGGTAGCGCACCTGCGGATCGGCGATCAGCAGGGCCGCCTCATGCAGGATCGGCACCGACTTGCCGACCTCATCGGAGGCCAGAAGATCGTGCTGGGTGGTCATCGCACCGATGACGAGATTGTTGCCGTCGCGACGGATGCCCTTCAGGCCGGCGATGCCGTGCAGGTCGACCAGATGGGCGGGGGTCGCGAGCCGAAGCTTCATCATCGGCACAAGGCTGTGCCCGCCGGCCAGCGGCCGAGCGTCCTCGCCGAGGTCTGACAAGAGTTTGACGGCATCGGCGACACTCGCCGGCCTGTGATAGCTGAATGATCCCGGGATCATCGTCTCCTCCCACTCGTCCTTGGCGCTCAAAGCGCGGACGTTGGCGGGACGGTCCCTCCCGGCGGGGCTCGGCGCAATCATTCGGGCACAAAGGCGGGGTTTTTGCACGAATTGCGGATTGGGACGCACGAATTGCGTCAGGGTCGGCGACGTATGGCTGGCTCTTCACCTCTCCCCGTAAGAGCGGGGAGAGGGAGTAGAGATAGAGGGCGGGGAGAGGGAGTGAGAGAGCTTTACGCGTGGCGCCGATTGACCAGCCCCAGCCGCGCCTTCACCTCGGCGATCTTGGCCCGGCTCACCGGTACGCGGTGCGGGGACGGACCGTCGAGCTCGAGCACGGCACCGTCGCCTTCCTTGCGGACGTGCGCGACGTGGGAGATCGCGACGATATGGCTGCGGTGCACCCGCAGGAACAGCGAGGGATCGAGCTGCGCCTCGGCTTCGGAGATCGACCAGGGGCACATCCGCTCGCGGGTGCCGTCATGGACGCGCGTATAATGCGCATCCGCCCGAACGCTGCGCACATGGGCCGTCTCGATGAAACGGGTGCCGTCGGCGCCTTCGACCGGCAGCCGCGGCGCCGGCGCACGAGGTGGCTGACCGAGGCCACCGAGCGGCGCCACCGGCCGCGGCGATGTGGCGGCCAGCGCGACCGGCTCCACGGTGGTTCGCATAGCCAGCGGCGCGACCGGATCGGCGGCGACCGACACCTGCGCCTGCCGCCGCGGGTCCGGCACCAGCGACAACAGGAAGCCGGCCGCGATCACGAAGCACAGCACGGCAACGACGATCGACAAGACTTGCTGCGACGCGGCAAGGCTGCCGCCGAGATGGTGATGCGCCGAGCCCGTGAGCGGCTCGAAATGCATGCCGAGCATCGCGGTGTAATGCATGCCGGACACCGCAACGCCAAAGGCGATCGAGCTCACGATCAGACGGACACCTTCCTGCTGCGCCAGGAAGGCGCGCAGGCCGCCATAGGCGGTGACGACCGCGACCAGGATCGACAGCAGCACCATCGAGGGGTCGTGCGCGATGCCGAAGGACCCGGCGAGGCCGTGGATGCCAACATAATGCATGCTGGCGATACCGACGCCGAGCAACACGGCTGACGAGGCCACCCGCTTCAGTGACGGCTCGCCGATCGAGACGAAGAACAGGGAGATGCCGACCACCAGCGCGCAGATCAGGAACGAGATGATGGTGGGCAGGACGAGATAGACGGTGTCGGGCGGCAGCGGTGCGGCCAGCATGCCGACGAAATGCATGGTCCAGATCCCGACCGCCAGAAACGCCGCCGCGCCCGCGAGCAGCATGCGGTTGCTGACGCCGGGCGTGCTGCGGATGCGGGCCGCGAGCGCAAAGCCGGTATAGCCACCCAGGCTCGCGATCGCCACAGAGAGCGCGACGAGATAGGGATCGTGTCCTTCGAACATGATCTTGTCGGCCGCCCCGTCTCCACGGAACGTCCTCCTCCCGCCGCCGACTTTATAGGGACGGCGGCGGGATTGACAATCAGCGCCGTGTGAGGCCGGCCCCCAGGCGCACTGCAAGAGCCTCATGGTGAAGAGGCGCGCAAGCGCCCTCTCCCGGAATGCTTCGCATCACCTGGAGAACCATGAGGCTCGATCGTGGCCTTCATCCTTCGATGATGCGCTCCTCAGGATGAGGGGTAAGAGTCTTTGCAACCTAGCCCACAATCCCCGCGGCGACCTGGCCGCGCAGGCGCTCGAGCCCGTGCAGCGTGTTGGCGCAGGCTTCCGCGACTTCGACGCCCTTGATCGCGAAGTGCCTGCGGAAGAAGTCGTAGTGCACCTCGGTCTCGTGGAATTGCTGCGGCGTCAGCACCGCCGAGAACACCGGGACTTCGGTGCGGAGTTGCACGTCCATCAGCGCCTTGATCACGGTGTCGGCGACGAACTCGTGGCGGTAGATGCCGCCGTCGACGACGAGCCCGGCCGCAACGATCGCGGTGTAGCGCCGCGTCTTGGCAAGGATCTGCGCATGCAGCGGGATCTCGAACGAACCGGGCACCTCGAACACGTCGACATGATTGAGGTGGCGTGCCTCGGCCTCCTTCAGGAAGGCGATGCGGGCCTCCTCGACCACGTCGTGGTGCCAGCAGGCCTGCACGAAGGCGACCCGCTGCGGCTTGGCGAAGCGCGGATGCTCAATCGCCGGCGGCGGATCCTGCGGAACCGGCGGCGGCATTTGGGTTTGCTGAGAGGTTTCGACTTGCGGGTCTTGCAACATCTGATTCATGGCTTTCCTTCTCAAGGACCAGAATCAGGGCACACGGAACGACAAACAGCCGCATCCTGCGATGCGTCTGCCTCCGACCGTTCTCTTTCATCCGGACTTTGACCGTCGGCTTCGGAGTTGCACCGAATCTGCTGACCCTTCCTTCGGGAAAAATCCCTCTTGGAAGGCGCTCGCGGGCTTGGGCCTTTCGGTCCTTACCGCCGGTGGGGACTTTCACCCCGCCCTGAGAACATCGGCCGCCCGGAATGAGCGACCTGAACGGAAATATGACGCCGGCGAGCGGCTCCGGCAAGCACGTTCCGTATGGGGAAACCGCATGGTCCCATGCCGACTTGGAGGTCCTCTTGGCGGTCCGGCCCTCGCGGGACGGAATTAGCGAGTGGCACGCTTTCGGGAATCCGATTCCGGTTTGTTCTCTACGTTAAGAATTATGGCGAAGAGATGAGCTGTGGACGAGTGAGTCCTGACTTGTGGACGGACTCGGGACCCGGTTGCGCAGATTCCGCAAATCACATCACTTGATCCGCGACAGGCCCGCGCCCAAGGGGATCGCGAGAGCGACTCCGAGGGATCGTCGCAGCGATGTTGAGGGAGTGCGCGCCGGCCAACCGCGTGCGTATCAAAGACAACAAGAAGGCAAGAGGTCGAGACGGCATGTCCCTGCTCGAAGGTACCATCGATTCCCGAAACCATCCGCTCGCGGTGGTCGAGGACATTGCCGCCAGCAACAACTGGCCGTTCGAACGTTCCGGCGAGGACGAGCTCACCATCGTCTCCAAGGGACAGTGGACGGACTATCAGCTCTCCTTCACCTGGATGGGCGACATCGAAGCGCTGCATCTGGCCTGCGCGTTCGACATGAAGATCCCGGTCGCGCGCCGGCCGGAGGTCCAGCGGCTCGTCGCCGCCGTCAACGAGCAATTGTGGATCGGACATTTCGATCTGTGGACCAACACCGGCATGATCATGCACCGCCAAGCGCTGGTGCTGCCGGGCGGCCTGACCGCCTCGACCGCGCAATGCGAGGCCATGCTCGCCGGCGCCATCCACGCCTGCGAGCGCTATTTCCCGGCGTTCCAGTTCGTGGTGTGGGCGGGCAAGTCCACGACCGAAGCGATGGATGCGGCGATGTTCGATACGGCGGGAGAGGCGTAAGCACGCCGCCCTCCCCAACGCCGTGAGGGAGGCAGAAATCCCTCCTCATCGTCGTCCCGGCGAAGGCCGGGACCCATACCGCGTGATTTCGCCGTATTTGACGATGCTTGTTGCTCTGCCTTCCATCCACTAGAACCAGTCGTGGCACGCGACGAGCGCAAGCGCTCGCGCGGGGGTCCCGGCCTTCGCCGGGACGACAGCTTTGTTTGTGGTGACCGCAGTGGCCGATAACAGCACTCTCAAGAACATCACCGGCACCATCCTCCTGGCCGGCGCCGGCAAGATGGGCGGCGCGATGCTGACCGGGTGGCTGGCGGGCGGGCTCGATCCGCGCCGTGTCGCGGTGATCGATCCGCAGCTCTCGCCAGAGATCAGTGCGCTCGCCGCAAAGGGCGTTGCACTCAATCCCGACGTGAAGGCAGCCGGCGCGGTCGAGACGCTGGTCGTCGCGGTGAAGCCGCAGATGTTCCGCGAGGCCGGCGCCAGGATGAAGCCATTCGTGTCGGACAAGACCTCGGTCGTGTCGATCATGGCGGGAACCACGATCGCCTCGCTGCAGGAGGTCTGCGGCGGCGCCGTGGTGCGCGCGATGCCGAACACGCCGGCCGCGATCGGCCGCGGCATTACCGTGGCGGTCGCAGCGAACAATGTCAGCGCGCAGCAGCGCGCCGTGGCGGATGCGCTGCTGCGCGCCACAGGCTCGGTGGAATGGGTGGACGATGAAGGCCTGATGGATGCGGTAACCGCCGTGTCCGGCTCGGGCCCGGCCTATGTGTTCCTGCTTGCCGAAGAGCTCGCGCGTGCTGGCGTGGAAGCCGGGCTGCCCGAGGCGCTCGCAACGACGCTCGCACGCGAGACGGTCTCTGGTGCCGGCGAATTGCTGCGTCGCTCGGACCTTGCCGCAAGCACGCTGCGCCAGAACGTGACTTCGCCCGGCGGCACCACCGCTGCTGCGCTCGAAGTGCTGATGGGCGAGCCCGGCCTGCGCGATCTGATGATCCGCGCGATCGCCGCGGCGACGAGGCGCTCGAAGGAACTGGCCAAGTAGCTAGACCCTCATGGTGAGTGCCGTAGGGTGGGCAAAGCGAAGCGTGCCCACCACTTCAGCGGCGATCTCGGAGAGATGGTGGGCACGGCGCTTCGCGCCTCTGCCCACCCTACGGTGTCGGTACACTTGGTTACGTCGCACCCAGCCGCTTGTTGAACAGCTCGACATTGACGAGACCGCGGGCGTGGCGGCCCTCACCGAGCTTGCGCGCGCCCTCGAACGCCTCGACCTCGAACCGGATGACGCGGCGCTCCACTGCGATCACCTTTGCAGTGGTTCGCACCGTCGCACCGACGAGCGCGGCTGCCAGGTGTCGGATGTCGACCTCGGTGCCGACCGTAACCCAGCCCGGCTGAAGCGCAGAGCGGATCGCATCGCCCGAGGTCATCTCCATCTCCAGGATCATCATCGGCGTCGCGTAGACCATCGGCATGCCCGGCACGAAATGCCCGACCGTGCGCTCCGCTGGGACCACCAGCGTACGCTCGGCGCTCATGCCGATCTTGATGAAATCGCGTGCGTCCATGCTGATGCCGCGCCAGCCAAAACTATTTCTTCGCCGCGGCCGCGCGCTCGACGAAGGTCTTGCCGCCCTTCATCTTGTGGCGAAGCGGGGCTTCGTTGATCTGGATGACGACGGCTTCGGCATCGACGCCGAGATTCTTCACCAGCGCTTGCGTGATGTCGCGCATCATGCCGGCCTTCTGTTCGTCGGTGCGGCCTTCGGCCATGCTGATGGTGATCTCAGGCATCGTCTTCTCCCTGCTGCTTTGGCGATGGCCGAGCTCACCCCGGCCCTTCATCGTCGCTGCGCATCAAACAGGACGTGGGTGTCCGGGACAAGCCCGGGCATGACGACTGGAGCGTATGGCTAGCCCCAGCTTACGTCATGGCGCGCCAGCACTTCTTGCACCCTGGCGACGAGGTCGGCTTCGCTGCATGAGAACTGCGCCGGGCGGCTCTCGCGCCATTCCTGGTTGGAGGCAATGGCGGCGGCCGCTTTCGCGCCCTCGATCAGGTCCTTGATCTGCACCTCGCCGCGCGCCTTCTCGTCCGAACCCTGGATGATGACGCAGGGTGCGTTACGGCGGTCGGCATATTTGAGCTGGTTGCCCATGTTCTTGGGATTGCCGAGATAGAGCTCGGCGCGGATGCCTGCACCTCGCAGCGTGGCGACCATCTTCTGATAGTCGGCGACACGATCGCGATCGAACACGGTGACGACGACGGGCCCGAATTCGGGCCGGGTGTCGAGCTTGCCGAGCAGCGTCAGCGCCGCCTGAAGGCGCGAGACGCCAATCGAGAAACCGGTCGCCGGCACCGGCTCGCCGCGGAAGCGCGAGACCAGGCCGTCATAGCGACCACCGCCGCCGACCGAGCCGAAGCGCACCGGGCGGCCCTTCTCGTCCTTGGTGTCGAGCAGGAGTTCAACCTCGTAGACGGGGCCCGTGTAGTATTCGAGACCGCGCACGACGGAGGGATCGATGCGGATGCGATCCTCGCCATAACCTGCGGCCTTCACGAGCTTGCTGATCTGATCGAGCTCGTCGCGGCCCTGTTGCCCGATCGCGCTCGCACTGAGGCGCGGATCGATCGGCGTGTCTTTGTTCTGTTCGATCGCGGAGACGGCGAGCGCGATGTCGTCCTCCTTCAACCCTGCCCCCTTGGTGAAGTCTCCGGACTCATCCTTGCGACCCGCGCCGAGCAACTGCCGGACACCGTCAAGGCCGAGCCGGTCGAGCTTGTCGATCGCGCGCATGACAGTGAGCCACTGGCCGTCATCGGCGATGCCGAGCGCATCGCGCACGCCATCGAGCACCTTGCGGTTGTTCACCTTCACCACATAGGAGCCGCGCGCAATCCCGAGCGCTTCCATCGTGTCCGCCGCCATCATGCAGATCTCGGCGTCCGCGGCCGGGGTCGCCGAGCCCACCGTATCCGCATCGAACTGCATGAACTGGCGGAAGCGGCCGGGGCCGGGCTTTTCGTTGCGGAAGACATAGCCGGCGCGGTAGCTGCGATAGGGCTTTGGCAGCGTGTCGAAATTCTCGGCGACGTAGCGCGCGAGCGGCGCGGTCAAATCGTAGCGGAGCGAAATCCACTGCTCGTCATCGTCCTGGAACGAGAACACGCCCTCGTTCGGGCGGTCCTGGTCGGGCAGGAACTTGCCGAGCGCGTCGGTATATTCCATTGCCGGCGTTTCCACGGGCTCGAACCCGTAGAGCTCGTAGACGGCGCGGATCTTCTCAACCATCTGGCGCGTCGCCTTGATCGCGGCGGGATCGCGGTCCTCGAGCCCGCGCGGCAGTCGCGCCTTAAGTTTTTGAGGTTTTTTGGGTTTTTCGGACATGTCGCTCGTTGTAAGCTTTGTAAGCCAATGCTGACTTACAACATACACGTTGACTTACAAAGCCTACATCGAGCTACCAGCCGGCCGGCAAACGCCTAGTCTAACCTCGCCCCGCCCGACTGCGGAGAGAGAGAAAGAGCACTACGGCTGCTCCATCCGCGCACGCAGGGCGTCGGCATCCGCCCTGGGCATCGACTTCAGCAGCGGCTTGATGGTTTCGCCGCCGACGATCTTGCCGTTGCGCATGAACATCCAGTCCGAGATGTCGGTTTGCGCGAACTCAACCAGGTCGCCTGCCCGCTTGCCGGGCAGATCGCGCGGTTCGTTGGCAAAGACGCCCGAATAGGTCCCGTTCGGCAGCTTCTTCACTTCGGCCATCCAGATGTGCTCGGCGCCCTTGCGGGTCGGAAAGCGCACTTTCAGGGAATGTCCGGTCTCGATCGGCTTCGGCGCGTCATAGGAGGCCCAGAATGTCGGCAACGTATCCCGCGCCCGCGCGATCGCCGCGTTCATCTGCGCATCGGCCGTGCGCACGTCGACGACGGGCGAGCGGTCCTGCGCCACGACTTCGGCCCTGGGCCCGATGGTCAGGATGCCGAAGACCGTGACACCCGTGACGGCGGCGAGAAGGACCCATTTCAGGGGTTGAGGGAGCGTGGAGGCCATGATCGCGAGGTCCGGATGCCAGGATGTCTTTCGGCTTTGTCGCGCGGGCGCGCGGGGGAGTTCATGGCGCGGGAAGCCACAAGCAAGCTGCTCTTCCCCTCTCCCCTTGTACAAGGGGAGAGGGAAAGGTCCTTCCCTTACGCCTTACGCCGCCGCCTGCTTGCCCTTGGGCCGCACTTCCGCTGCGTAGTCGCGCATCAACTGCTCGGAGATCGCGCCAGGCGTGAACTTCCATTGCTCAATCTCGGCGACTGGCGTCACTTCGGCCGCCGAGCCCGTGATGAAGCACTCGGTGAAGCCGTCGAGCTCCTCCGGCATGATACGGCGCTCGACCACCTCGATGCCGCGACGCTGCGCCAGCTCGATCACGGTCGCGCGCGTGATCCCGGGCAGGAAGCAGTCGGCGATCGGGGTATGCAGCTTGCCGTCGCGCACGAAGAAGATGTTGGCGCCGGTGCATTCGGCCACCCTGCCCTCCCAGTCCAGCATCATCGCATCGGCATAGCCCTTCCGTTCGGCCTTGTGCTTGGAGATGGTGCAGATCATGTAGAGGCCGCTCGCCTTGGCGAGCGCGGGGATCGTGCGCGGATCGGGCCGGCGATATTCCGCAAGATCGATGCGGATGCCCTTCAGCCGCGCAGCGGGATCGAAATAGCTCGGCCAGGTCCAGGCCGCGATCGCCAAATGGATGGTGTTGTTCGGCGCCGAAACGCCCATCATCTCCGAGCCGCGCCAGGCGATCGGACGCAGATAGGCATTCGGCAGGCCGTTGCTGTCGATCACGAGCTGTTTTGCGGCATCGATCTCCGCGATCGACCAGGGGATCTCGAAATCGAGGATGTTGGCCGACGCCTTGAGCCGCTCGGAATGCGCGGTGCTCCTGAACACTTTGCCGCCATAGGCGCGCTCACCCTCGAACACGCAGCTCGCATAGTGCAGGCCATGGGTCAGCACATGGACATTGGCCTCCTTCCACGGCACGAGCTTGCCGTCGAACCAGATGACGCCGTCGATATTGTCGAATGAAACTCCCATGGCTCTCTCCCGGTGCTGTTGAAATTTTCGCGCACGCGGCCGCGCGCGTCCCGGCGAGACGCGTGCCGTCCGTGCTTCAATCAGGAAACTTCGTCAGGAGCGGCGGCGTGATGCCGCCGCCGGTTCAGACCACCGTCTTGATCCAGTTGTGCGGATCGTTGGTCCGTCCGTACTGGATGTCGACGAGTTGCTTGCGCAGCCCCATGGCCACGGGACCGGCCGTGCCGCCACTGATCTCGAAGTCGCCGCTCACCGAGCGCACCTTGCCGATCGGCGAGATCACCGCCGCCGTGCCGCAGGCAAATGCTTCCTTCAGCCTGCCGCTGGCGGCATCCTTGCGCCACTGGTCGATCGCGTAGGGCTCCTCGCGCACGGTCTTGCCGGCATCCCTGGCGAGCGCGATGATCGAGTCGCGGGTGATGCCCGGCAGGATCGTGCCGAGCGGCGGCGTCGAGAGCGAGCCGTCGTCGAACACGAAGAACACGTTCATGCCGCCGAGCTCCTCGATGTAGCGGCGCTCGACCGCGTCGAGGAAGACGACCTGATCGCAGCCATGCGTGATGGCCTCGGCCTGCGCGCGCAGGCTCGCGGCGTAGTTGCCGCCGCATTTGACCGCGCCGGTGCCGCCGACCGCGGCACGCGTGTAATTCTCCGACACCCAGATCGACACCGGCGCAGGGCCGCCCTTGAAATAGGAGCCGACCGGCGAGGCGATCACGGCAAAGATGTATTCGGAGGACGGCTTCACGCCGAGGAAGGTCTCGCTCGCGATCATGAAGGGACGCAAGTAAAGGCTGCCCTCGCCGCCCGGGATCCAGGCACGGTCAATGCGCACGACCTGCTCGACCGCTTCGATGAAGACGTCTTCAGGCAGCGGCGCCATCGCCATGCGCTCGGCCGAGGCCTTGAAGCGCCGCGCATTGGCGTCGGGGCGGAACAGGTTCACGCCGCCGTCGTCGCGCCTGTAGGCCTTGAGGCCTTCAAAGATCTCCTGCGCGTAGTGCAGGACGGCACCGGCGGGATCGAGCTGGAAATTGCTGCGCGCCTCGACGTGCGCATCATGCCAGCCGCCCTTGGCCTGGTTGTAGCGGACGATCGCCATGTGATCGGTGAAAACCCGCCCGAAGCCGGGATCCGCGAGCTTGGCCACGCGGTCCTTCTCGGAGGTCGGGTTTGCTGCGGGCTGGATGTCGAATTTCATGCTCATTTTCCTTGCCTCCCGCCGTCGGTATCGGCGCCGTCCTGGCGCCGGCCTGCCCGTTTCGGGCCCGGCTGGCTCGATTGGATTTGAACCGGACCACCGCCAGCCTTGTTACGGCCGGTTTCCGTGGCCAGCATGCCGCGGAGGACATGCTTTTGCGGAACGCGGAAGTCCAGTATGTTTTGTCGAAATGCCGCTCGACAAACGCACGGTAGATCTGATCCGGCCGTCGCAGCCTGTCTGGCTATCCCCGGCCGACTTGGACGATGCCCACCCGACGCGAAGCGATGTAAAATTTCGTGTCGGCTGATCGTTTTGTAACATTGAACCCAAGATACGTCAATATGCCTGACATAAATTTCGCGACTTCCCCTCATGATGCCGCCGAGCCAAGGCCGGCCGCGTCCGATGGAGGCAATTTGCGCTGGGATATCATCGAGCTCCTGTTCTTCGCCTATCGCGATTTCGTCGGCGACCCCGACCAGGAGCTGGAGGCTTTCGGCTTCGGCCGGGCGCATCACCGGGTCATGCACTTCGTCTACCGCTACCCCGGCCTGAAGGTCGCCGACCTCCTGGATGTCCTGCGCATCACCAAGCAATCGCTCGGCCGGGTGCTCAAGCAGCTCCTGGACGAGGGATACATCGTGCAGAAGACCGGCGACAACGACCGTCGCCAGCGCCTGCTCTACGCGACGCCGAAGGGCGAGGCGCTGGTGCAGAAGCTCGCCGGTCTCCAGACCACCCGCATCACCAAGGCGCTCGCCGAGATGGCGCCGCAGGATGCCGAGACGATCAAGCGCTTCCTGCGCGCGATGATCGACCGCGACGATCCGGACAAGGTGCTCGAGACGATCTTCGCCTCGGGTAACCCCGACGCAAAGGAGTGAACGTGCCGCTCACCGCCACTCTCGCACGTCCGCCGGCGCGTCCGGCCGACGATGCGCCACATCTGCTGCTGGTCGACGACGACCGCCGCATCCGCGATCTGTTGTCGCGCTTTCTCGCCAGCGAGGGCTATCGCGTCACCACTGCCGCGAGCGCGAGTGACGCTCGCTCAAAGCTCCTGGGACTGCATTTCGACCTCTTGATCCTCGACGTCATGATGCCAGGCGAGACCGGCTTCGACCTCGCCCGCTTCATCCGCCAGTCCTCGTCGGTGCCGATCGTGATGCTGACGGCGCGGCACGAAGCGGAAGCCCGCATCGAAGGTCTCCAGATCGGCGCCGACGATTACGTTGCAAAACCGTTTGAGCCGCGCGAGCTCGCGCTGCGCATCATCAACATCCTCAAGCGTGCCGCGCCGCCGCCGCAGGCCGCAACGGTGGAGAAGATCGCCTTCGGGCCTTACATCTTCCACCTCGATCGCGGCGAATTGCGCCAGGGCGAGGAGGTCATTCACCTGACCGACCGCGAGCGCGAGATGCTGCGGATCCTCTCGGAGACGCCGGGCGAAACCGTGCCGCGCAGCGCACTCACCGGAAACGGCAGCGTGAACGAGCGCGCGGTCGACGTGCAGATCAACCGCCTGCGGCGCAAGATCGAGAACGACCCCGCCAATCCGCTGTTCCTCCAGGCGGTGCGCGGCATCGGCTACCGGCTGGTGGCCGCGCCGTAAGTCAGAAGCAGTGAAGCGCGACCGATGAGCACGATCGATACCGGCCTGACGCTGCTGAAGAGCGCCGCCGGGCGCGTCTCCGCCGCCAATGGCTGGATGGGCAACGCGTTCAAGGGCTGGATGCCGACCGGCCTCTATGCCCGCGCGCTGCTGATCATGATCGTGCCGATGGTGGTGCTGCAATCGGTCGTCGCCTTCGTGTTCATGGAGCGGCACTGGAACACGGTGACGCGCCGACTATCCGCCGCGGTGGTGCAGGACATCGCCGCCCTGATCGACATCTACAAAGGCTATCCGCAGGACAAGGACCGCGACCAGATCCGCCGCATCGCGCAGCAGCGCCTCGGGCTCGTCGTCGATTTCCTGCCCGCCGGCGACATGCCGCCGCCCGGACCAAAGCCGTTCTTCTCGCTGCTCGACCAGACGCTGTCGGTGCAGCTCGGCCGCCAGATCGGACGTTCGTTCTGGATCGACACGGTCGGCCGCTCCAACCTCGTCGAGATTCGCATCCAGCTCGATGACGCCGTGATGCGCGTGTTCGCGCAGCGCAGCGCCGCCTACGCGTCGAACTCGGAGATCTTCCTGTTCTGGATGGTCGGCACGTCCTCGATCCTCTTGATCGTGGCGGTGCTGTTCCTACGCAACCAGATCAAGCCGATCCTGCGCCTTGCAGACGCCGCGGAAAGTTTTGGCAAAGGCCGCGAGGCGCCGAACTTCAGGCCTAGAGGCGCGCGCGAGGTACGGCGCGCGGCCGTCGCCTTCCTCGAGATGAAATCGCGCATCGAGCGCGCGATGGAGCAGCGCACCGCGATGCTGGCCGGCGTCAGCCACGATCTGCGCACCATCCTGACCCGCTTCAAGCTCGAGCTGGCGCTGATCGGCGACAGCCCGGAGCTCGAGGGCATGCGCAAGGACGTCGACGAGATGTCGATGATGCTGGAGGATTACCTCGCCTTCGCCCGCGGCGATTCCGGCGAGCAGGCGCAGCCGACCGACATGGCACAGGCGCTCGAAGAGCTGCGCAGCGACGCCGAACGTCACGGCCACATCGCGACCGTGACCTTCCACGGCCTGCCCGTGGTGACCGTGAAGCCAGCCTCGTTCAAGCGCTGCCTCGCCAACCTCGTCACCAATGCCGCGCGGTATGGAAAGACCATCGCCATCGCCGGCCAGCGCGATCACCGTTATTTGACCGTCACGGTCGACGACGACGGACCGGGCATCCCCGTCCATCTGCGCGAAGAGGTGTTCAAGCCGTTCCTCCGCCTGGACAACGCCCGCAACCAGGACGAAGGCGGCACGGGCCTGGGGCTTGCCATCGCCCGCGACATCGCGCGCTCCCATGGCGGCGACATCACGCTCGGCGACAGCCCGATGGGTGGCCTGCGGGCGAGCGTAAGGATTCCGGTCTAAGCCGCGGCTTGCAGCTTGTCCGCGAGGTCGATGAAGCTGGTCGCATAGATGTCGAACCAGCTCTCGGGCGAGATGTCGGGCGCCGCGTCGGGTCCGAACTCCAGAGGACGAGGCACGAAGGCTGTCTTCATGCCGAATGCGCGAGCCGCCTTCAAATCGTACTTGTGGCAAGCAACCATCAGAATCTGATATGGGCGATAGCCAAGGTAGTCGACGGCGAGTTGATAGACCGCCGGCGCAGGTTTGTAACTCTTGGCCAGTTCCGCCGTCAGCACGGCATCGAACGGCAGGCCGGCATTTTTCACCAGGGCGATCACGCTGGCCATGCCTGCGTTCGACAACGTCGACGTCAGATAATGTCGGCGAAGCCGAGTCAGCCCCTCGATCGCATCCGGCCAGGCGTCAAGCCGCGTCCAGACATTGTTCAGTTCGTCACGCTCGGCCCCATCCAGACGATCGGACAAGCCGTGCGTCTCGACGAGATCGTCCAGCGCCTCCCGGTAGATGCGATCAACCCGCAACCAGCTCCTGCGGCCTGCGATCACCGCGTCCATCGCGGCGCGGTACAGCTCACGCCATTCTGCCGAAAAGGCAGCCCAGTCGATCTCCAATCCCTTCTCGCTGTTGATAGCGGCGCCAGCCCGCAGGATCGGCTCATAGAAATCGACGCAGGTGCCCTGCACATCGAATACCATCGCCTTGACGTTCGCCAGCTGGCCAGGGCCCACCATGACGCGCGCCACCTATTTCGGCAGCAGGTTCTTCAGCTTGTCGGCGTCGCGCGTGTTTATCTTGAAGCCGCCGGGCATCACGATGTCGCCGGGCTTCTGATCCGGCTTGCAGGCCCCGAGCCACTTGGCTTCGATCATCGTGGTGGCATCACGCCCTGCCGCGCCGGCGACGCCACCTTGCGCGTGCGAGGTGCTCTTCACCGTGTAGGCCGAATTGAAATCGCCGGTGATCTCGGCATGCGAGGTCGTGGTCACGCCGGCGACGCTGCACTCGGAATCGCTGACATAGCCCGTCGCCGTCTTCTTGATGTCCTGCTTGGAGCAAATCTGCTTGGCCATCGGGGAGACGTTGTTGCTCATCTCCTTGTCGACGGTCTCGTCGGTGCAGTGCTGCATGGTCATTTCCGGCATCGGCGAGCCGGTCCTGACCATCTTCATCTCCCATAGGCCGGCCTTGCGCGTCGGCAGATCGTCGGCACGGGCCGCGCCGGCCGACAAGGCGAGGCAAACGGCCGAACCGAGCAAAGCAAGTTTGCGCGTCATGCGAGAAGCTCCCGGCAGTATCGTGGCCTTACGAAAGACGCCTCAATAGAGCGTGCGGATCGGCTGCTCGGCCGGGCCATAGGGCACCCAGCGGCAGGAAAACGAGATGTAGCCGCCCTCATAGGCCTGCACGGCGAGGAATTTGACCACCTTGCCGTACCGTGCGCAGTGATCGACCGCGACCTGCCGCGCATCGACCTGGGTCGCCATCGAATAGGCGATGATGCCACCGGTGTCGTTACCCTTGAACGGGGGCACCGGCAGGATGTCGGCGCCCGCCGGCTGGCTCGCCAGCATTCCCGAGATAACCAGGCTGGCAAAAAGGCCCGCGGCCGCAATGATTCGCATTCCCGTCACTCCATTTGGCTGGGGCCAGTTTACGGTGCCTGGACGACGCTGAAAAGAACGGAAGGCCCGTCTGCTGCGCCGTTATTGTCAACTCGTCGACAAGTGTTGCCGTGCTGCACTTGACCTCCTCCGGCCTTCGCGGCACCGTCCGACCCTCCATGCCTATTGGATTGCCCATGCGCGCCCTCTCGACCTCCCTGAAATCGCTCCGCCTTGCCGCGGGGCTTGGCCTCCTGTTCGGGGCGCTGTCGCTCGGCGAGGCCCGGGCCGCCAATCCGCTGGAGCTGAACTTCTGGCTGGACGGGCCGCGCTATGACGGCCGCGTCGCCGATTGCGACAAGGCGCTGCCCACGATTGCCACCCAGTTCTGGGAGAAGGAAAGCTCCTTCTGGAATTCGCCGCTGAAGATCACCGGTTTCGCCGGTGTCCACGAGATCGCCTTCCGTCCCTGGCAGTCCGACAACATTCCGCGCCGCTACTGCACGGGCCAGGCCATGCTGACCGACGGCAAGGCGCGCACGGTGCATTTCTCGATCATCGAGGACGGCGGCTTCGCCGGCTTCGGCCAGGGCGTCGAATGGTGCGTGGTCGGGCTCGACCGCAACTGGGCCTACAATCCGTCCTGCCGCGCGGCAAAGCCCTGATTCGGGCTGGGCGGCGCCTCCGATACGGGCCGCCCCACGAATTTTGTTCTTGAAATGTTCTTGTCGCCTGCTAGGCTTCCTCGCACAGTCTAGTTGAGGGGGCGTCGTCATGTTTCATTCCAGATTGCAGTCGTTTTCCCGCCTGATGATCTCGCTCACGCTGGCCGCCGGGCTGATGTCGCTCGCGGGCGCTGCGATGGCACAGGACAGGCGGCAGAACGCACCCGGCGAATTCGATTTTTACGTATTGTCGCTGTCGTGGTCGCCGTCCTTCTGTGAAGAGGCCGCAGAGCGCGGCCGCGGCGGCGGGCGCTCCCAGATGCAGTGCGACGGCCGGCCCTATTCCTTCGTGGTGCACGGGCTCTGGCCGCAATATGAGAGCGGCTTTCCGGAATACTGCCAGCGGCCGGCGCCGCGACTCAACCGCAGCATCGTCTCCTCGATGCTCGACCTGATGCCGGCGCCCGGCCTGATCTTCAACGAGTGGGACAAGCACGGCACCTGCTCCGGGCTCAGCGACCGCAATTATTTCGAGACAATCCGGAAAGCGCGCGCGGCGATCAAGATTCCGGCCGAGTTTCTCGACCTGTCGCAGGCCAAGACCGTGGCGCCGGCCGAGATCGAGGAAGCCTTCATCAAGGCCAATCCGGGCCTGAGCAATGCGGCGATCTCGGTCACCTGCAACCGGACGCGACTGTCCGAGGTCCGCATCTGCCTCAGCAAGGACCTGCAATTCCGCGCCTGCGAGGAGATCGAGCGCCGCGCCTGCCGCCGCGACCAGGTGACGATGCCGCCGATCCGGGGCGGTTAGGGCCGCGAGATCCGTCATTGCGAGCGCAGCGAAGCAATCCAGACTGCCGCCGCGGATAGATTCTGGATTGCTTCGCTGCGCTCGCAATGACAAGTGGTTGGGGATCGCGCAAGACAAAGTAGCCCCTGCCCCATGAACTACCGCCACGCCTTTCACGCCGGCAACTTTGCCGATGTCATCAAGCACATCGTGCTGGCGCGCATCCTCACTTATCTGCAGGAGAAGCCGGGCGCGTTCCGCGTCATCGACACCCATGCGGGCGCCGGCCTCTACGATCTCGAAAGCGATGAAGCGCGCCGCGGCGGCGAATGGCTGACGGGCATCGCGCGGCTGCTGCAGGCGCGGCTTTCGAACGAGACCGCGGCGCTGACGAAGCCCTATCTCGACATCGTCCGCGCTTTCAATCCAAAGGGCGAGCTCAAGGCCTATCCGGGCTCGCCGCTGATCGCGCGCGGCCTGTTACGCCCGCAGGATCGCCTCGTCGCCTGCGAGCTCGAGCCGAAGGCGCGCAAGGCGCTGATCGATGTGCTGCGGCGCGACGAACAGGCCCGCGTGGTCGATCTCGACGGCTGGGTGGCGCTGCCTGCCTTCGTGCCACCGAAGGAGCGGCGCGGGCTCGTGCTGATCGATCCGCCCTTCGAGGCAAAGGACGAGTTCGAACGGCTGGGCGAAGCCTTCTCGGCAGCCTTCGCGAAGTGGCCGACCGGTATCTATGTAATCTGGTATCCGGCCAAGAGCCGGCGTGCCACCGACGCACTGGCGCGGCTCGTCGCGCAGGCCGCGGCCGCAGCGAAGCCGAGTGGAAAATGCCTGCGGCTCGAATTCAGCGTCGCGCCGCAAGTCGACGGCGCACTCACCACTACCGGGCTCCTGATCGTCAATCCTCCCTACACGTTGCAAAGCGAGCTCAGGACGATTTTACCCGAGCTGGAGAAGCCGCTCGGCCAAGGCGGCGCCGCGCGCTTCCGCCTCGAGGTGCCGAAGCCGTAAAGCTCCGGCATCCTTGGGAAAAATATGCATGAATGGTAGTCAATATGCAGAGAACCGTATTATGCTGTGTTCGTGACTGGCTTTACGTTCCGCTTCCGCGAATGGTTGCGGCGGAGTGAAGGCCTAAGAAAGATCCGACCGGGCAGAAGTGTCCGCCCAAGGATGGCCAGCTCCCGGGCTCAGTAATGTCCGGTCATGTCATGACGTGAGTCTGCGTCATGACGGAGGAGCAATGCGGGGGAGGAGTTTCCCGATGGCCATGACGGGGACGGTTAAATTCTTCAACGGCGAGCGCGGCTACGGCTTCATCAAGCCGGACGACGGCGGTCGCGATGTCTTCGTTCACATCACTGCTGTGGAGCGAGCCGGTTTGAAGGATCTTGCCGAAGGACAGCGCATCACGTTCGAAGTCGAACCGGACAAGAAGGGGAAGGGACCAAAGGCGGTCAATTTGGTGATCCTCTCCTAGCGAGCCTGACGCAAAAAAATCCCGGCCGCGAGCGGCCGGGAGGGTAATGTCCGGTATTTTCTTCTTCAGCTATCAGAAGTGATAGTTCACGCCCGCGCGCACGACGCTGGCGGTATAGCCGTTTGACACGCCTGTAATTGCGAACTGACTCGTCGACAGATCGATGTAGAGGTATTCGAGCTTGGCGCTCCAGTTCGGCGCAAGCCCGACCTCGGCGCCGACACCCGCAGTCCAGCCGGCGGTGGTGTGCGACTCCGTAAAGCCGAACGTCTGTCCTTTCAGCTCACCGAAGGCGAGACCAGCGGTGCCGTAGAACAGCACGTTGCTGAAGGAATAGCCGGCGCGGCCGCGCACGGTACCGAACCAGGGATTGGAGAACTTCCACGGCGCAAAGGTGTCGTCCGCGCCGGTCGCCTGGATGTCGCCCTCGATGCCGAACACCCACGGACCGTTCTGGAAATTGTAGCCCGCCTGCACGCCGCCGACGAAGCCGGAGGGGTTGGCGGGATTGCTGGTCACCGAGCCCCATTCATAGCCGATGTTGCCGCCGAGATAGGGGCCGGCCCAGCTATAGGCATTGAGCGGCTGATTGACGGTATAGGGCGCACCCTGCCCGTAATTGAGATCGGCGGCCTCTGCCGAAGCTGTCCAGCCGGCTGCAACCAACGCGGCTGCGCCCACAACGAGCCTCTTCATCACACTCTCCAACGCAACTGCCGCAACCGTGCGAGACGAGCGCCGCCGCGCTGCGCCCGGCCGAATGGTTACCGAACCAAGACCTTTTCGCGTAGGATTTATCGAGAGTTTTAAGTTAAAGGGTTGTTAAGGCCGGTTACCGCGCTCTTAACAGACTTAAGGAAGCGTTACCGGGAACTGCGCCCGCCCTCTGTGCGTGTCGCAGGTGCGGAACTTCAAATCGGCGCCACCAGCGCTTAAATTTGCCCCATGGATCACGATTCCACCGACAACCCGGACACTGCGCGCGCGCGCAAGGCCCGGCGCGGCGCGGCGCTGGATGCGCCGCCCGAGGATCTGGCGCCTCCGGACGTCGACCCCGCCGCCGCAAGCGGCGAGGACGACGACGAGGCGCGGCTGCCGGACATCCTGGAAGAGAGCGGCGCGGTCGGCGAAGGCCCGCTGGCGACGGGCCATGAGGCGATCGAGCGCGCGGTCCGGCTCGCCCCCACCTCGCCCGGCGTCTATCGCATGCTGAATGCGAATGCCGACGTGCTCTATGTCGGCAAGGCCAAGAACGTCAAAAAGCGCCTGTCGAACTACGCGCGCGTGGGCGCGCCGCAGCCGGCCCGCATCCTGCGCATGATCGCGGCTACGGTCACGGTCGAGATCGTCTCGACCACGACCGAGACGGAAGCGTTGCTGCTCGAGGCCAACCTCATCAAGCAGCTCAGGCCGCGCTTCAACGTGCAGCTTCGCGACGACAAGTCGTTTCCCTATATCCTGATCACCGGCGACCATTGGGCGCCGCAGATCCTGAAACATCGGGGCGCGCAGACCCGCCCCGGGCGGTACTTCGGGCCGTTCGCCTCCGCCGGCGCCGTCAACCGCACCATCACGGCCTTGCAGCGCGCCTTCCTGATCCGCTCCTGCACCGATTCGTTCTTCGAGAGCCGCACCCGGCCCTGCCTGCTCTACCAGATCCGCCGCTGCGCCGGTCCCTGCACGCGCGAGATCGATTTTACGGGCTATACGACGCTGGTGCGCGAGGCGACCGACTTCCTCTCCGGCAAGAGCCATGCGGTGAAGCAGGAGCTCGCCGCCGAGATGGAGAAGGCCTCCGGCGAGCTCGAATTCGAGCGCGCCGCGCTCTACCGCGACCGCCTCGCCGCGCTCTCGGCAATCCAGTCGCAGCAGGGCATCAATCCGCGTACCGTGGAGGAAGCCGACGTGTTCGCCATCCACCAGGAGGGCGGCTTCTCCTGCGTCGAGGTGTTCTTCTTCCGCACCGGACAGAACTGGGGCAACCGCGCCTATTTCCCGCGCGCGGAGAAGACCTTCACTCCGGAGGAAGTGCTCGGCTCCTTCCTGGCGCAGTTCTACGACGACAAGCCGCCGCCGAAGGTCATCCTGCTCTCGCACGAGATCGAGGAGAGCGAGCTGCTTGGCAATGCGCTGTCGATCAAGGCCGGCCACAAGGTCGAGGTCACCGCGCCCAAGCGCGGCGAGAAGAAGGAGCTCGTCACCCACGCGCTGACCAATGCGCGCGAGGCGCTGGGACGCAAGCTCGCCGATACCGCAACACAAAGCCGCCTGCTCGAGGCGATGGCCGGGACCCTGAGCCTGCCGCATCCCCCGAAGCGCATCGAGGTCTACGACAACAGCCACATCCAGGGCACCAATGCGGTCGGCGCGATGATCGTCGCCGGCCCGGACGGCTTCGTGAAGAACCAGTACCGCAAGTTCAACATCAAGTCCGAAGGCCTCACGCCCGGCGACGACTACGCCATGATGCGCGAGGTGCTGCAGCGCCGGTTCAAGCGTCTGCTCAGCCCGCCGGAAGAGGGTGCGGCCAAGGCCAAGGACGACGATTTCCCGCAATGGCCGGACCTCGTCATCATCGACGGCGGCCGCGGCCAGCTCAACGCCGTCCGGGAGATATTCGAGGGCCTCGGCCTCACCCAGGTCTCGCTGATGTCGGTCGCCAAGGGGCCGGACCGGGATGCCGGCCGCGAGACCCTGTTCATGCCGGACCGCGAGGCGATCAAGCTCGAGCCGCGCGATCCCGTGCTCTATTTCATCCAGCGCCTGCGGGACGAGGCCCACCGTTTCGTCATCGGCTCGCACCGCAAGCTGCGCAAGAAGGACATCCGCGAGGCCGGTTTGCAGGAAATCCCGGGCATCGGCCCGTCACGCAAACGGGCCTTGTTGCATCATTTCGGGACCCTGAAGGAGATCGAGCGGGCCTCGATCGCCGATCTTGGCAAGGTTCCGGGGGTGAGCGCCGAGAGCGCCCGCAGGATTTTCGAGTATTTCCATCCCCAGCCGGGGTGAATTAAAGGGGACCGTGGTCATATGGTCGTCGTGTCCGCGCCCCATTTGAGGAGCGGGACGGTTGACCTTCATGCCACAGCGGTATTGGTAGAACGGATGAACATCGCCACGACACGAGGGGCCACCAAGAGCTCGCTGTCCCTCCCGAATATCCTGACCTACGCCCGGATCGCTGCGGTCCCGGTCGTGGTCGGGTGCATCTATGCCCAGTCGATCATGGATCAGCCGCTCTGGCTGCGCTGGGTGGCGGTCGCCATCTTCATCGCGGCGGGCGTGACCGACTACCTCGACGGCTATTACGCGCGCATCTGGAATCAGCAATCAGCGTTCGGGCGGATGCTCGACCCGATCGCCGACAAGCTCCTGGTCTCCTCGTGCCTGTTGATGCTGGCTGCCGACGGCATCATCCATGGCTGGTCGCTGTGGGCCGCCATCGTCATCCTGTGCCGCGAGATCCTGGTCTCGGGCCTGCGCGAATATCTGGCGGCGCTGCGGGTCAGCGTGCCCGTGACCAAGCTCGCCAAGTGGAAGACCACGATCCAGCTCGTCGCGATCGGCTTCCTGCTCGCGGGTGAAGCCGGCGACCAGGTGGTGCCGGTGGTCACGCAGATCGGCCTGTTGCTGCTGTGGATCTCGGCGATCTTCACGATCTACACCGGTTACGATTACTTCCGAGCCGGCATCCATCACCTCATCAAGGAGGATGAGGGATGAAGCTGAAATACTTCGCCTGGGTGCGCGAGCGCATCGGCACGGCCGAGGAAACCGTCGAGCCGCCTGCGAGCGTGCGCACCGTGGAGGAGCTGATCGCCTGGCTGTCCGGCCGGAGCGAGGCCTATGCCTATGCCTTCGAGAAGCCGCAGGTGATCCGCGCCGCGATCGACCACGCCCATGTGAGGCCCGACGCCGCGATCGCGGGCGCCCGCGAGATCGCGTTCTTTCCGCCGATGACCGGCGGCTAGGCCCATGACCGGCCCCGTCACCATCCGCATCCAAGAGACCGATTTCGACGTCGCCCACGAGATCGCGGGCCTGACGAAGGGCCGTACCGACATCGGCGCGGTCGTGAGCTTCTCCGGCATCTGCCGCGGCGACGAGGACAGCGCCAAGATTTCCGCGCTCACGCTCGAGCATTATCCGGGCATGGCGGAGGAAGAGATCGGGCGCCATGTCGACGAGGCGACCTCGCGCTGGCCGCTGGACGGCGTCACGATCATCCATCGCGTCGGCCGAATCATGCCCGGCGAAAACATCGTGCTGGTGGTGACCGCCTCGCAACACCGCCAGGCGGCGTTCGAGGCGGCCGAGTTCCTGATGGACTACCTCAAGACCAGTGCTCCGTTCTGGAAGAAGGAAGAGAGCGCCGCCGGCACCGGCTGGGTCGAGGCCCATGCCCGTGACGACGAGGCCGCCGCACGCTGGACCAAATCCTGATGGCAAGAGCATCCAAGAAGACACCGCGCGGCCGCGCCGCGCCGAAACTCGCGAAGGTCGGAGCGGGCGAGCTCGTGACGCTGATCGATTTCGTCCGCTATGCGGTGAGCCGCTTCGTCGAAGCCAAGCTCGCCTTCGCGCACGGCACCACCGATCCCGTGGCGGAGGCCGCCTTCCTGGTCTGCGAGGCGCTTCATCTCCATCCCGACCAGTTCGAGGCCTTTGCCAATGCCAGCGTCACCAAGGCGGAAGGCAAGGTCATCCTCGATCTCATCCACAAGCGCGTCACCACCCGCAAGCCGGCCGCCTATCTCGTCAACAAGATCTACATGCGCGGCCTGCCCTTCTATGTCGATGAACGCGTGATCGTTCCGCGCTCCTTCATCGGCGAACTCCTTGAGTCGCATTTCGGCAGCGACGGCGAAGCCGGCTCGCTTCTCGACGATCCCCTGGCCGTCGGACGGGTGCTCGATCTCTGCACCGGCTCGGGATGCCTCGCGATCCTCGCCGCGCATCATTTCCCGAACGCCGCGATCGATGCCGTCGACATCTCCAAAGGCGCGCTCGAGGTTGCCACGCGCAATGTCGGAGAGCACGGGCTCGATCACCGCATCACGCTCCATCGCGGCGATCTGTTTGCGCCGCTTGGCGACAGCAGCTACGACCTGATCATCTCCAATCCGCCCTATGTCGACGCCGATGGCATGGCCGCGCTGCCGCCGGAATGCCGGGCCGAGCCGAAACTCGCCTTCGATGGCGGCGCCGACGGGCTCGACGTGGTACGTCGCATCCTGCGCGATGCGCCAAAACATTTGGCGCCGGAGGGCGGCCTGCTCTGCGAGATCGGGCGCGGGCGCGACTTGCTCGACGAAGCCTTCCCGGAACTGCCACTGCTCTGGCTCGATACCGAGGAGTCCGAGGGCGAGGTGTTCTGGATCTCCGCCGCCGACCTCGGCTGATCGCGGCAACAGGCCCCGCGTCCCGTCGGAACAAGTCAAACACCGCCACGTTCATCCCCGAACGAAACGTCTCGGCTGCCGGAGGATGTCCGTATGCTTGCGCCATCGGGCGAATTGCTGCGCGCGGGGTTGACGCTCAAGGCCAACCACCTCAAGCGCGCCACACAGTCCTATCTGCGCGACCGCGCCAACCAGACCACCGGCAGGATAACCTCCTACGCGATCGCCGCGGGATTGTTCGCGGTCGCAGGCCTGCTCGTTATCGCGGCCTGCTTCGTCGGTCTGATGGCGCTGTTCCGCTGGATCGAGCTCGCTTACGGGCAGTTCTGGGCCTTCGGCGCGGTCGGCGCGGTGCTGCTGGCGGTCGCAGCAATCTGTGCCGTCGTGGCCATGGTCATGATGCGTCGTCCCGCAAAATCCGTCGTGCCTCTCGCCAGCCGCCTGCGCGTGGCGATCGCGACGCCCCGGATCCCGCGTGGAACGGTGAAGGAAGCCGTCAAGGAGGTCGCGACCACGATACCTCTGGTGCCGCTCGCGCCGGGCGAAAGGGGCCAAGACAAGGATCATGGCGGCAGAGCCTCGCCCCTTCGCAGCAACCGGCCGGTGCAACTGGGCTTGATGCTCGCAGCCGTCGGGCTGTTGGGCGTGACGGCGGCGCGCCGGAGGCGCCGCGGCCGATCGGACACATGATGCAGGCGCGGCGCTCCGAGCAGCTCGATAGCTGGCTTCTGGTCGCGGCCACCACCGTGCTGGTCCTGACCGCGGAACGCTACCTCCAGGCGTCCGGCTTCATGCAATCGGAGCCTGTGCAGGATCGCCGCAACAAAGAGGCAAGTTCGCCCGAGACGAACGCAGCCCGCGCGGCCGCGCAGCCCGGCCGTGGCCGCCGATCGAAAAGCCCGTTCGCGATCCCCTGGGCGGGGTGGAAGGATATTGTCTGGCGCACCTATCAGCGCATTGGTGACGACCGGCTGCTCGCGACGGCGGGAGGCGTCGTCTTCTTCGGGTTGCTTGCAATCTTTCCCGCCGTGACTGCGCTCGTCTCATCCTACGGCCTGTTCGCCGATCCCGCGACGATCAGCGCCAATCTGCAGAAGCTCGCGATGATGCTGCCCGAGGGCGCGTTCCAGATCGTCGAGGACCAGGTCGGGCGCGTGGTGTCGAAGGGCAACACTGCGCTTGGCGCCACCTTCCTGTTCGGCCTCGTGCTTGCGATCTGGAGCGCCAATGCCGGCGTCAAATCCATTTTCGACGCTCTCAACGTCGCCTATGAGGAGCGGGAGAAGCGCAGCTTCATCCGGCTCAATCTGGTGTCACTGGCCTTCACGATCGGCGGCATCGCGGCGCTGCTGCTGATGGTCGGCACCGTGGTCGCCTTCCCGCTCGCGCTCAATCATCTCGGCCTCGCCCCCGAGAGCAAGCTGATCATTGCGCTCGCCCGATGGCCGCTCTTGTTCGTCATCCTGCTGATCGCGCTGGCCGTCCTCTACCGCTTCGCCCCCAGCCGCGACTCGCCGCAATGGCAATGGCTGAGCATCGGCGCGGTGACGGCCGCGGTGCTCTGGATCGCCGGCTCGGCGCTGCTGTCCTGGTATCTCTCGGAATTCGCCAACTACAATGCGACCTACGGCTCGCTTGGCGCGGCGATCGGCTTGATGATGTGGATGTGGGTGTCTGCCATCGTCATCATGTTCGGGGCCGAGCTGAACTCGGAGATCGAACGGCAGACGCTGCGGGATACGACCGAAGGGCGGCCCAAGCCGCTCGGCAGCCGCGAAGCGGTCTCGGCCGATACGGTCGGGGCCGCCGCACCGTCCTAGTTCGGTAGGGTCAGGCCGAACGTGCCGGCCTGACCACCGCCGCTCGGTTCAACGCTTGCTGATCACCGCCTCAAGATATTCGCTGTGCACGACCACCGTGCCGTCGTCGGCATGATTGAACTCGCCGAGCAGGGCGAGGAGATCGCGGCGCAGGGCCGTCTGGCCGGTGTCGTCGAGTGCGGCGAAGGCTTTCAGCATCGGGCCATAGAACGACTTGAACACCTCGAGCCAGTGCTCGGGCGAACGGTAGCGGAACACGAACATCCTGGGCTCGGCGGCGATCTCGGAGGCCTGGCTGCCGAACATCTCCTCGAGGCGCGCCGGGGTGCCCCACAGGGCCGGCGACTTCACGCCCGCCGGCGGCGGCAAATGCTTGCCGATCGTCTTGAAGAGCTGACCGATGAAACCCTGCGGCGTCCAGTTCGCGAGCCCGATCTTGCCGCCGGATCTGCAGACGCGCGCGAGCTCGGCGGCCGCCTTGTCCTGATCCGGCGTGAACATGACGCCGAAGGTCGAGAGGACGACATCGTAGCTCGCATCGGCGAAAGGCAGCGCTTCGGCGTCCGCCTCGCGAAATTCGATCATCAGATGCTCCGCCGCGGCCCGCTCGCGCCCGCGCTTGAGCAGCGCCGGCACGTAATCGGTGGATGTGACCTCGCACCAGCGCCGTGCCGCGGCCAGCGTGGCATTGCCGTTACCGGCGGCAACATCCAGAACCTTGCTGCCGGCGCGCAGGTCGAGCGCTTCGCAGAGCTGCTCGCCGACGATCTGCAAGGTGGTGCCGACCACGGCATAATCGCCGGACGACCAGGCCCCGTGCTGACGCTGCTTGACGGCGGCAAGGTCCGGTTGGGCGTCGATCTTGTTGCTGAGCGCTGCGGCTGTCGACATGGCAATCTCCTGCGGTTGAGAGTGCCGGGACGATAGGGCGCATGTGGCCGACTGGCCTTGAGAGCCCCGTTATTTTACCCTGAGAGCCGCTTGATTTCCGAGCGGGAGCCGGGGCGAAACGTGGCATTCAAGTTCGAGGACTTCGTGCTTGATCCCGCGCGCCGCGAATTGCGGCGGGCAGGAACGCTTGTCGCGCTCGAGCCCCAGGTGTTCGATCTCCTGATCTATCTGGTCCGCAACCGCGACCGTGTGGTGACGCGGGATAATCTGCTCGATGCGATCTGGAACGGCCGCGTCGTCTCCGATTCCACGCTGACGAGCCGGATCAACGCGGTGCGGCGCGCGGTCGATGATTCCGGCGAGGAGCAGCGGCTGATCCGCACCATCGCGCGCAAGGGCGTGCGCTTCGTCGGCGAGGTGCGAGAGGCCGCCGTCGCCGGCAGTCCCGACATCAAGGTCCAGCCGGTCGAGGCCGCGCCGGCCGGCCTGCCGCTGCCCGATCGTCCTGCGATCGCGGTGCTGCCCTTCACCAACATGAGCGGCGAGGCCGAGCAGGATTATTTCTCCGACGGCATCAGCGAGGATATCATCACCGCGCTGTCGAAGCTGCGCTGGTTCTTCGTCATCGCGCGCAACTCCTCCTTCATCTACAAGGGCCGGACCGTTCACCTGCGGCAGGTCGCAAAGGAGCTCGGCGTGCGCTACGTCGTCGAAGGCAGCGTCCGCAAGGGCGGCGGCCGTGTCCGCATCACGGCGCAGCTCAACGACGTCGCAACCGGCAGCCATCTCTGGGCCGAACGCTATGATCGCGAGCTTGCCGACGTCTTCGCCGTGCAGGACGAGATCACGGAGGCCATCGTCGCCGCGATCGAGCCGCAGCTCTATGCCGCCGAAAGCTTTCGCGCCCAGCGCAAGCCGCCCGACAGCATGGATGCCTGGGACCTGTTGATGCGCGCGCTGTCGCATTACTGGCGCGTGACGCGACAGGATCATGTCGTAGCCCAAGCCCTGCTCGAAAAGGCCATCGCCCTCGACCCGAACTACGGCAAGGCGCTCGGGCTGCTCGGCACCAGCTATATGTTCACGGCCCATATGGGCTGGATGGAGATGGCGGCCGCAATGCCGGTCGCCGAACGCGCGGCGCGCGCCGCCATCCACATCGACGACGAGGATGCCTGGGCCCACAACGCGCTCGGCCACGTCCATCTGTTCGCGCGGCGGTTCGACGACGCGCTCGCCGAATTCGAGACCGCGCTGCGGCTCAATCCGAACTTCGCGCTGGCGCAGGGCTATTATGGCCTCGTGCTCAGCTATTGCGGCCGCTGGCGGGATGCCGACGCCGCCGCGCGCCGGGCCATCCGCCTCAGCCCGCGCGACCCCTATGCACCGGTCTATTTCGGCATCGCCGCCTATGCCCGCTTTCTGGGCGCCGACTACGAGGAGGCGATCCGGCTGGCGCAGGAGTCCTTGCGCCAGCGCAGCGACTTCGTCGGCGCGCACCGGGTGCTGACCTCCGCCGCCGGCATGGCCGGACACGCCGAGCTCGCCCGTGCGGCGCTCCAGGAACTCCGCCGCGCCCAGCCGAATGTCTCGCTCGCCTGGATCGCCGAATTCATGCCGATCAAGCTCGCCCCCGACCGCGAGCGCTACCTGGAAGGCTTTCGCCGCGCCGGCCTGACCTAGGCCGCGAACAGGCTGCTATCCCCTCGAATCAACAATGATGTTAAGCTCGCTTCGCTTGGGGGAGCATGAGGCGTGACGGGTTCGAATGGCGACCCGTGTTTTCCCGGTCAGGCAGTCAGCTCTTGAGGCGTAACGCGCGGCATGATTCGCATTTCGACGATCTTCATCGCCATCTGCATGGTTCTGGTCGCGGCCTCGCTCGGGCTTGTGCTGTATTCGGTTGCCGGCATCAGCGGAACCGAATCCGCCATCGTGGCGCTGACCGCGCTGACCTTCCTGATCCTCTACAATGCGGTGTCGATGCGGCTGCGCGACCGCAGCGACGTCGGCGGCCAGATCGCCGACCTGTCGCGCGGCACCGCGGACCTTGCCCGCCAGGTGGCCGAGTTCGGACGCCGGCTCGCGGCCGTCGAGGGGCGCGTCGCTTCGGCGAACTCGACCAACTCCGACCGGATCCAGTCGGTGGTCGGCGAGATCAACGAGCTCGGTGGACTGGTCAAGCAGCTCGCCGCGACTGTGTCGGCCCATGAAGACCTGCTGACCACCGCCACTCCGGCTGCGGCCGACCCGGTTGCGGCCGCCCCGGTTGCAAGGCCGGAACCGGAGGCACCGCTCGAACTGCTCGCAACGTTCGAGGAGAAGCCGACCGCTCCCCCGTTGCCGGCCGCGACGTCGACGCCCCCCGCTGCGCCGCGCCCTGCCCCCGCCGTCCAGAGCACTGCCGGACGAACCCAGACCCAGCTCCTGGCGACGCTGCGGAACGCGATCGACGAAAACCGCATCGACCTCTTCCTCCAGCCGATGGTGACGCTGCCGCAACGCAAGGTCCGCTTCTACGAGGCGGTGACGCGGGTGCGCGACGAGCGCGATCAGCTCATCGCGGCCGAGGAGTTCATCAGCATCGCCGAAGCCTCGGGGCTGATCGGGCGCATCGACAACATGGTGATGCTGCGCTGCGTGCAGGTGCTGCGCCGCCTGATGGTGCGCAACAAGGATGTCGGCGTGTTCTGCAACGTCGCGGCGTCCACGCTCGGCAACTCCACCACCTTCGCCCAGTGCCTCGACTTCCTCGAAGCCAATCGGGCGCTGGCGCCGTCGCTGGTGCTGGAGTTCAAGCAGTCGACGTTCCGCAATCTCGGCCCGGCCGAGACCGAGAACCTCGCGGCGCTCGCCCAGCGCGGTTTCCGCTTCTCGATCGACCATGTCACGGACTTGCGGATCGAGCCGCGCGAGCTCGCCGACCGCGGCGTACGCTTCATCAAGGTCCCGGCCGCCCTCCTGCTCGATCCGAGGCAGGCCTCGGCTTCGGACATCCATCCTTCGGATCTGTCCGACCTGCTCGGCCGTTTCGGCATCGATCTGATCGCCGAGCGGATCGAGGGCGAGCGCGCGGTGGTCGACCTGCTCGATTACGACGTGCGGTTCGGCCAGGGCTTCCTGTTCGCGCCACCCCGGCCATTGCGGCCGGAGGGGGCATCTGCTACCGCCGGGGCCTCGCCGAACCAGGCGCAGGACATTCAGGGATCCAATGGCACCGGTACTCCCAGCCCGGCCGCGACGTCTGGCACATCTCCGTCACAACGCATCACCGGCAACGCGGCGCTCGCGCGCCGCATCTGATCGGTCGCGCGCATCATGACCACGCTGCATTTCGCCGAAAGCCTGCGTGAACTCGTGGGCGGTGTGGAGGTCGTGCTGAGCGATATCTGGGGCGTGGTCCATAACGGCCTGGAATCCTTCCCAGAAGCCTGCGAGGCGCTGCACACTTATCGCAGCCACGGTGGTACGGTGATCCTGATCACCAATGCACCGCGCCCCGCCGACTCCGTGCAACGGCAATTGCGCAAGCTCGGCGTCGCCGACGAGACCTATGACGCGATCGTCTCCTCGGGCGATCTGACAAGGCTCTATGTCGCCGACCATCCCGGCCGCAAGATGTTCTGGCTCGGCCCCGAGCGCGACAACTCGATCTACCGCGGCCTCAATGCGGTGACCGCGCCGCTGGAGGAGGCCGACTACATCGTCTGCACCGGCCTCTATGACGACGAGACCGAGACTGCGGAAGACTATCGCGGCATGATGCTGAAGGCGCGCGAGCGCAAGCTGACGCTGGTCTGCGCCAACCCCGATATCGTGGTCGAACGTGGCGACCGGCTGATCTATTGCGCCGGCGCGATCGCCGAGCTCTATCGCGAGCTTGGCGGCGAGGTGATCTTCTACGGCAAGCCGCACCGGCCCATCTACGAGCGCGCGATGGCGCTCGCCGGCGAACGCCAGGGCCACCAAATCGACCGGAAGAAGGTGCTGGCGATCGGCGATTCCGTCCGCACCGACCTCACCGGGGCGCGCGAGTTCGGCATCGACTGCCTGTTCGTCACCCGCGGCATCCATTCCGAGGAGTTCGAGGGCCTCGACCAGCTCGACCCGGCTTCCGTGATGGAGCTGTTCGGCCACCCGCCGAAGGCGCTGATCCGCGAACTGAAGTGGTGACGCTCTAGCCTCTCGTCGTCATCCGGATTCGATGCTTCACATCGCCCCCGAATGACAGTCGAGAGGCGCAAATGCCCGGGACCAGCCCGGGCATTCAGATATCTCTGATGACGATTGGGCGCCTTACGCGCTCGCCATGTCCGGGAAGACCGCCTCGATCTTGGTCTTCAGCGTCGCCGCGTTGAACGGCTTGACGATGTAATTGTTCACGCCGGCCTTCTTGGCCGCGATCACGTTCTCGGTCTTGGATTCGGCCGTGATCATGATGAAGGGCGTGGTCGCAAGGTTGGGATCCGCGCGCACTTCGCGCAGCAGGTCGTAGCCCGTCATCGGCTCCATGTTCCAGTCGGAGATCACGAGCCCGTATTTCTTGCCGCGCATCTTGTTCAGCGCCGCCGAACCGTCGCTGGCATCATCGATATTGTCGAAGCCAAGCTGCTTCAGCAGATTCCGGATGATACGGATCATGGTGCTGTAGTCATCCACCACCAGAACCGGCATCGACAAATCAACCGCCATCTCGACTCCCCCAACGCATACCCAGGATTACTGCCATCGGACCTGCCGGACCTGAGGTCCCGCGGTTCCACGGTTCCAGGACTAGCACCAAGGCGTTAAACAGCGCGTTAACTGCGGAGGCCGGCGAAGGACTGAAATCGTCTCCAAGGCGGCCGTATCCCCCGCTTGACTTCGTCCGGCGGGTCAAGCCACGGTCCCGGCCGGTCCCGCCGGCTTGAGAATTCCCCTGATGGTCCCGCATTTTACCGTTATCCGCGACACCACACCGGCTTCCGCGATCCCGCGGGGCTCCGTGGTCGCCATGGGCAATTTCGACGGGGTCCATCTCGGCCACAGGGCGGTGATTGCAGCGGCCCTGGAAATGGGCCGGGCGCACGGTCGTCCGGCACTGGCATTGACCTTCGAGCCGCACCCGCGCCGGTTTTTCAGCCCCAACACCCCGCAATTCCGTCTGACCGACGAGCCGGCGAAGCTGCGGCTCTTGGCCGGCACCGGGCTTGCCGGCGCCGTGGTCATGACCTTCGACAAGGCCCGCGCCGGGACCAGCGCGCAAGATTTCATTCACCATGACCTGATCGACCGCCTCGGCGTCAGCGGCATCGCCGTCGGCTACGACTTCCATTTCGGCAAAGGCCGGGTCGGCTCGCCCAGCCTGCTCGTCAACGAGGCACCCCGGCTCGGCATCGAGGTCGACGTGCAGGCGCATGTCGATATCGATGAGCGGCCGGTCTCCTCCAGCGCCATCCGGATCGCGCTCGCGGAAGGGCAGCTCGACGAGGCCACCGCCATGCTCGGTGCTCCCTGGTTCGTGACCGGCGAGGTCGTCCATGGCGAAAAGCGCGGCCGAGACCTCGGCTATCCCACTGCCAACATCCGTCTGGATGCCAATTGCGGCCTGAAGCACGGCATCTACGCGGTGCGGGTCGGCCGTGGCACCGAGCGCCTGGACGGGGTGGCGAGCTTCGGCCGCCGCCCGACCTTCGACAATGGCGCGCCGCTGCTGGAAATCTTCCTGTTCGACTTCAAGGGCGACCTGTACGGACAGGTGCTGGACTGCGCCTTCATCGGCTTTATTCGCGAAGAGCTGAAGTTCGACAGTATCGAACCCCTGATCCGCCAGATGGACGACGACTCCGCCCGCGCCCGCGCCGTGCTGGCCGCCGCCCCGGACGCGTTTCCGAGGCTGGGAACGATCGATTGAGGGGGGAAACGGCCCCGTTCCCCGCCCCCTTTGCGCTTCCCCGGCCCGGCTGCTATGGAGAGCCCATGTTTGCGCGGCGCATCATAGGGATTAGCGGCCCGGCTTCCGCCTGAGCCATTCGGCTCGGCGCAAGACCGGGATTTTGTCGTTTCACCCCGCGATTCCAGTCGCCATCCGTTTCCGCGCCCTTCCGAGCCAGTCATCCTCATGTCCGAAAAGCCGCAAAAGTCCGACGCCAAAGACTATTCCAAGACGCTGTTCCTGCCCCAGACGGAATTCCCGATGCGCGCGGGCCTGCCGCAGCGCGAGCCGGAGATCCTCAAGCGCTGGTACGAGATCGGCCTCTACGAGAAGCTGCGCGAGAGCGCGAAGGGCCGCGACAAGTTCGTGCTGCATGACGGCCCGCCCTATGCCAACGGCAACATCCATATCGGCACGGCGCTGAACAAGATCCTGAAGGATCTCGTCACCAAGAGCCAGCAGATGCTCGGCTTCGATTCCAACTACGTTCCGGGCTGGGACTGCCACGGCCTGCCGATCGAATGGAAGGTCGAGGAGGAGCACTATCGCAAGAAGGGCAAGCAGAAGCCCGACTTCCGCGACAGTGCCGCCATGATCGACTTCCGGAAGGAATGCCGCGCCTATGCGACGCACTGGCTCAACGTGCAGCGCGAGGAATTCAAGCGTCTCGGCGTGATCGGCGACTGGGCCCATCCCTACGCCACCATGACCTATCCGGCGGAAGCGCAGATCGCGCGCGAGCTGATGAAGTTCGCCGCCAACGGCACGCTCTACCGCGGCTCCAAGCCGGTGATGTGGAGCGTGGTCGAGAAGACCGCGCTGGCGGAAGCCGAGGTCGAGTACGAGGACTACACGTCCGACATGGTCTGGGTGAAATTCCCGGTCACCTCGCCCGCGCATGGCGCGCTTGCGACCGCCAGCGTCGTGATCTGGACCACCACGCCCTGGACGCTGCCGGGCAACCGCGCCATCTCGTTCTCGCCGAAGATCGCCTATGGCCTCTACAAGGTGACGGATGCCCCTAGCGACAATTGGGCCAAGACCGGCGATCTCCTGATCCTCGCCGACGCGCTCGCCGAAGAGGTGTTCAAGCAGGCCCGCGTGACCGCCTATGAGAAGGTCCGCGACATCCCCGGCGACACCATGGACGCGATCGAGTGCGCCCATCCGCTGAAGGGGCTCGGCGGCGGCTACGAGTTCACGGTGCCGCTGCTCTCCGGCGACCACGTCACCGACGACACCGGCACAGGTTTCGTGCACACCGCACCCAGCCATGGCCGCGAGGACTTCGACGCCTGGATGGCGAACACGCGTGAGCTGGACGCGCGTGGCATCAACAGCGCGATCCCCTACACCGTCGACGAGAACGGCGCCTATACCGATCACGCGCCCGGCTTTGCCGGAAGGCGCGTCATCAACGACAAGGGCGAGAAGGGCGACGCCAACGACGCCGTGATCAAGGCGCTGGTCGACAGGGGCATGCTGCTCGCACGCGGACGGCTGAAGCATCAATATCCGCACTCCTGGCGCTCCAAGAAGCCGGTGATCTTCCGCAACACGCCGCAATGGTTCATCGCGATGGACAAGGACATTGCCGCGAACGGCAAGACCAAGTCCGGCGACACTCTGCGCGCCCGCGCGCTGCATGCGATCTCGGTCACGCAATGGGTGCCGCCATCTGGCGAGAACCGCATCAACGGCATGATCGAGGCGCGCCCCGACTGGGTGATCTCGCGCCAGCGCGCCTGGGGCGTGCCGATCGCCGTGTTCGTGCGCGAGAAGGGTGACGGCTCCGCCGAGATCCTCCAGGACGAGGCCGTCAACGCCCGCATCGGCGAAGCCTTCGAGAAGGAAGGCGCCGACGCCTGGTACGCGCAGGGCGCACGCGAGCGCTTCCTCGGCCCGTGCGCCAACGAAGACTGGCAGAAGGTCGACGACATCCTCGACGTCTGGTTCGATTCCGGCTCGACGCACGCCTTCGTGCTCGAGGACCCCGTGCAATTCCCCGGCCTTGCCGGCATCAAGCGCAAGGTCGACGGCGGCAAGGACACGGTGATGTACCTTGAGGGCTCGGACCAGCACCGCGGCTGGTTCCACTCGTCACTCTTGGAAAGCTGCGGCACGCGGGGACGCGCGCCCTACGACATCGTGCTGACGCACGGCTTCACCCAGGCCGAGGACGGCCGCAAGATGTCGAAGTCGCTCGGCAACACCATCGAGCCGCAGGCCGTCATCAAGGAATCCGGCGCCGACATTTTGCGACTCTGGGTCGCGTCCTGCGACTACACCGACGACCAGCGCATCGGCCCCGAGATCCTGAAGAACACGGTCGAGACCTACCGCAAGCTGCGCAACACCGTGCGCTGGATGCTCGGCACGCTGCATCACTACAAACCGGCCGACGCGGTCGCGCCCGCCGAGATGCCCGAGCTCGAGCGGCTGATGCTGCACGAGCTTGCGGCGCGCGCCGGCGCGATCCGCAAGGCCTACCAGGAATTCGACTACAAGACGGTGGTCGCGATCCTGTCCGCCTTCCTGAACAGCGAGCTCTCCGCGTTCTATTTCGACATCCGCAAGGACACGCTCTACTGCGATCCGCCGTCCTCGCTGACGCGCAAGGCGGCGCTGACCACGATCGACCTGCTCTGCAACGCGATCCTGAAATGGCTGGCGCCGATCCTGAGCTTCACCGCGGAGGAAGCCTGGCGGATGTACAGGCCCGATGCCGAGCCCTCGGTGCATCTCACAATGTTCCCGGAAGGTCTGGAAAAGCTCCGCGACGACAAGCTCGCCGCGAAATGGGAGACGATCCGCAACGTCCGCCGCGTCGTCACCGGCGCATTGGAGCTCGCGCGCGCCGCCAAGACCATCGGCTCGTCGCTGGAGGCCTCGCCGGTGATCTACATCGCCGACCGGGACATGATGATGACGCTGTTCGACACGGATCTTGCCGAGGTCTGCATCACCTCGAGCTATGAGGTGCGCGAGGGCGAGGCGCCCGCGAGCGCATTCCGTCTCGATGCCGTTCCCGGCGTCGCGGTCGTGGTGGAGAAGGCGGTCGGCACCAAATGCGCCCGCTCCTGGAAGATCTCACCGACGGTCGGCGAGGACCCCGAATATCCCGACGTCACCCCGCGCGACGCCAAGGCGCTGCGGGAATGGAAGGCGCTGGGAGTCAGCGTTTGAGGCCCTTCCATGCCGGCGTACTCGCGGCGGTCGCGACCCTGATCGCCGACCAGGCCTCAAAGCTCTGGCTGCTGAACGTGTTCGACCTCGCTCATCGCGGCGCGGTGAGGGTGACGCCGTTCTTCGATCTGGTGCTGGCCTGGAATATCGGGATCAGCTTCGGCTGGCTGCAGAACGACGGCCAGGCGGCGCAGATCGCGCTGATGGTCGTGAAGGCCGTCGCGGTGGTCGCGCTGGCGGTCTGGATGGCCCGGTCGCACACCCGGCTCGCTACGATCGCGCTGGGGCTCATCATCGGCGGCGCCATCGGCAACGGCATCGACCGCCTGGCCTACGGCGCGGTGGTCGATTTCGCCCTGCTCCACGTCGAAATCGGCGGAACTACCTATAATTGGTACGTTTTCAACCTTGCGGACGTGGCCATCGTTGCTGGGGTGGCAGCCCTATTGTATGATTCCTTCCTGGGGGTACCCGCCGCAAAAGCGCCCTGATCCCGGCCGATACGGGCCGGTGGGTGGAACCTTGCTTGCGAGGGTCGACCGCGCATGACGCGGCGATCTGCCACAATATGGAACAGGTACAGTAATGCGCAGCTCCGAAACCAGCGTTTCGATGGTTCGAGATCCCCAGCGGGGGCTCTGGCGGGTGCTGAAATTGTCCGCGGTCGCGCTGGGCATCGGCCTCGTCATGTCGACCGGCGCGGTCCGCGCCGGCGACGACAATGATGACGACGACATGACCTTCGAAGAGAAGCTCATCGACAACCTGATGTCCGGTATCGGCGCCAAGAGCATGGAGAAACCCGGTATCGACTATCGTGAGCGCTCGCCGCTCGTCGTGCCGCCCAAGCTCGACCTGCCGCCGCCCGCCGCGACCGAGGCCAAGGCCGCGCCGAACTGGCCGAAGGATCCTGACGTCAAGCGCCGCAAGGAAGCCATCGCCGCCCGGCAGAAGGCGAACAAGGCGAAGGAAAACTGGGAAGCGGCCCGGCCGCTGACGCCGGCCGAGATGAATGCCGCCAAGACGGCTGCGCCCGCCCGCGAGAACAACGATCCGATTCAGCCGGGCACCAACGGCAACCCGTCGCTGAGTCCAGCCCAGCTCGGCTACACCGGCGGCCTCTGGAACATGTTCAAGGGCAACACCTCCGAGGAGACGAAATTCACGTCGGAGCCTGCTCGCCAGTCGCTGACTGAGCCGCCGCCGGGATATCAGACGCCCTCACCGAACTACGCCTACGGCACTGGGCCGGACAAGTCGCGAAAGATGTATTACGACATCATGTCCGGCAAGGAGAAGGAGCAATAAGCTCCTTGCCTGTCGCAGCGCCTGGTCGCGCGGAACCGCCGCAATCGTCCGGTGTAGGCCGGACGCGGCAGATGACCTATTTTTAAGTTCAACTTAACGGCGTTCTCTGCTTCGTGAGCCGAAGCTCAAAGCCGCGCGGTGTAGCATGCCGTGCTTTCACGCCCGGACGTCAGGATCCGGGCATTCACAAGGATCGTGATGCCCTCATACCGATCGATTGCCTGCCTTCTCGCCGCGCTGCTCTCGACCTCTGCTTTCTCAGCCGGCAGTGCGCTCGCCCAGACCACGGTCACATCCGCACCGCCCGCGAGCTTCACGCTCAGCAACGGCCTTCAGGTCGTGGTGATCCCGGACCACCGCACGCCGGTGGTCACGGAGATGATCTGGTACAAGGTCGGCTCGGCCGACGAGACGCCGGGCAAGTCCGGCCTGGCTCACTTCCTCGAGCACCTGATGTTCAAGGGCACGCAGAAGCATCCGGTCGGCGAATTCTCCCAGACCGTGCTGCGCGTCGGTGGCAACGAGAACGCGTCGACCTCGGTCGACTACACCAACTATTACCAGCGCGTGCCGCGCGAGCAACTGCCGACCATGATGGAGTTCGAGGCCGACCGCATGACCGGCCTCATCCTCAAGGACGAGAACGTGCTGCCCGAGCGTGACGTCGTGCTCGAAGAGTACAACATGCGCGTGGCCAACAATCCCGATGCGCGGCTGAACGAGCAGATCATGGCCGCGCTCTATCTCAATCATCCCTATGGCCGGCCCGTGATCGGCTGGCACCAGGAGATCGAGAAGCTCGATCGCGAGGATGCGCTCGCCTTCTACCGCCGCTTCTACGCACCGAACAACGCGATCCTGGTGATCGCCGGCGACGTCGAACTCGCCGATGTCCGCCCGCTGGTCGAGCGCAATTTCGGGTCCATTCCGGCCCAGTCCGCCATCCCGGCGCGGCGCATCCGTCCGCAGGAGCCGGACCCGGCCGCCCCGCGCACCGTCACGCTCGCCGACCCCCGCGTCGAGCAGCCCAGCCTGCGGCGCTTCTATCTGGTGCCTTCGGCGACGACGGCCGCGGCCGGCGAGAGCGCGGCCCTCGACGTGCTCGCGCAGTTGATGGGCAGCGGCAGCAACTCCTATCTCTACCGCGCGCTCGTCGTCGATCGGCCGCTCGCGGTCTCCGCCAGCGCCAGCTACTCGAGCATCTCGCTCGATCCGACGCAGTTCTCGATCTCGGCCTCGCCGAAACCCGGCGTCAGCTTCGCCGAGGTCGAGCAGGCGGTCGATGGCGTCCTCGCCGGCATCGTGCAGAATCCGATCCGCGCCGAGGATTTGGAGCGGGTCAAGACCCAGCTCATCGCCGAAGCGATCTACGCCCAGGACAATCAGGCGGTGCTGGCGCGCTGGTATGGCGGCGCGCTGACCACGGGCCTGTCGATCGAGGACATCCGGAGCTGGCCGGATCGCATCCGCGCCGTCACCGCCGAACAGGTCCAGGCAGCCGCACAAAAATGGCTCGAGAAGAAGCGCTCGGTCACCGGCTATCTGATCAAGGACACCGCAACCGCCAAACGCGAGGAGAAGCGTTCGTGACCCATCCCTTCCTTCGCGCCCGACACATCGCACTGTCCTTCGTCACCGGCGCTGCGCTGGCGCTCGCCGCGGTCACGCCGTCGGAAGCCGCCGCAAAGATCCAGCACCTGGTCTCGCCGGGCGGCATCGAGGCCTGGTTCGTCCAGGACGCGACGGTGCCGCTGATCGCCATGGAATATTCGTTTGCTGGCGGCTCGGCCCAGGATCCCAAGGACAAGCCGGGCGTCGCCAACCTGGTCGGCGATCTCCTCGACGAGGGCTCCGGCGACCTCGATTCCAAGACCTTCCATGAACGGCTGGACCGCCGCGCCATCGAGCTCAGCTTCAGCGCCAGCCGCGACACCTTCCGCGGCAGCCTGCGCATGCTGCGCGACAACAGGGACGAAGCCTTCGACCTGTTGCGGATGGCATTGACCTCGCCGCATTTCGACACGGTCGACGTCGAGCGGATCCGCTCCCAGGTCCTCGCGGGGCTGCGCCGTGAGACCACCAATCCGTCCTCGCTGGCGAGCCGCAAATTCCTGGAGATCGCCTATGGCGATCATCCCTATGGGCGGCAGAGCAACGGCACGCTGGACAGCGTGCCGACCATCACGGTCGCCGATTTGAAGGATTACGTCGGCCGCGTGCTTGCCAAGGACACGCTGAAGGTCGCGGTCGTCGGCGACGTCGATCCGACCACCCTCGGCAAGCTGCTCGACCACACCTTCGGCAGCCTGCCCGCCAAGGCCAACCTCACGCCGGTCCCCGACATTGTAGCCGCCAAGCCGCCGCAGCGCGCCTTCGTGCCGCTCGACGTGCCGCAGACCGTGATCACCTTCGGCGGCCCGGGCTTCAAGCGCAACGATCCGAACTTCATGGCGGCCTATGTCGTCAACCACATTCTCGGCGGCGGCGGATTGTCGTCCCGGCTCTATCACGAAGTCCGCGAGAAGCGGGGCCTCGCCTATTCGGTGTACGAATCGCTGCTCTGGATGGAGCATTCGGCGCTGTTCATCGGCAATACCGGCACGCGCGCCGACCGCGCCGGCGAGACCATCGACGCCATCGAGAAGGAGGTGCGCCGCATCGCCGAGGAGGGCCCGACGCAGAAGGAGCTCGACGAGGCCAAGTCCTACCTCAAGGGCTCGCAGATGCTGGCGCTCGACACCTCCTCCAAGCTGGCCCAGGCGCTGCTGCAGTATCAGCAGGACAAGCTCCCGATCGACTATATCGAGAAGCGCAACGCCATCGTCGACGCAGTGACGCTGGATGATGCCAAGGCGGCCGCCAAGCGCCTGTGGGGCGAGGGACTCCTGACCGTGGTCGTCGGCCGCGCACCGCAGGCCGCGGCGCAGCCCGCAGCGGCCCCGGTGACGAAGTCGAACTGACTTCCTTACGTTGTCTGAAATGGCCGGGCGCGCCCCGGCCATTTTTTCGTCCGCTTATGCGCCATTGCCGAACGTAGACGTCCGCGATATGTCCGGGCATCACGAATGGTGCCACCATGCTGCGGATATCCCGCGATCTTGCCATCGACGAGGACGACATCGAGATCAGCTTCGTCCGCGCCTCGGGCCCGGGCGGACAGAACGTCAACAAGGTCGCGACCTCGGCGCAACTGCGCTTCGACACAAGCAGGCTGACCCTGCCGGAGGACGCCGGCCTGCGCCTTGCCCGCATCGCCGGCCAGCGCATGACCAAGGACGGCGTCATCGTCATCCATGCGCAACGCTTCCGCACCCAGGAGCGCAACCGGCAGGACGCGATCGACCGCCTCGTCGCGATCCTGAGCGAGGCCATGGTGCGCCCGACGCCGCGGCGCGCCACCCGGCCGACCTTCGCCTCCAAGCAGCGCCGGCTCGACGGCAAGAAGCGCCGCAGCGACGTCAAGGCTGGGCGCGGCGGACGCTTCGACGACTGAGCGACAAGAAACCTCCAGCCGCAAAGCGGCCGGAGGCTTGGCGTTTCGCGTCTCGGCCTTAGTAGCGCTTGCCGCTCGCGGGACTACCCGAAGCGGGGTCGCTGACTGTCCCCTTGGGCGCTGCACTGCCCGTGGTGCCGACCGCGCCCTTCGTTCCCTTGGTCGACTTCATGCCCATCCTCTCTCCCGCAGCACCCTGCTGGGTGCTCATATCCTCATCCTCGCTGCCGACCGCGCCGCCCTGCATGGGTTTGCTTTGCATGGTTCCGCCTGTCTTGGCGCCGGAGGACGTACCTTGCGCGAGAACGGGCGTCGCAATGAGAGCCGAGAGAGCGCATGCGATCACAGAGGTCTTGACCAACTTCATCCATTTCTCCTGGATTTTTTCGCGATGAACGGTTCGGCTGCTTCCTGCGCCGCTCGGCTGCACCGGAACATGTCATCGCGTAAAGAACTCGAACGGCGCGCTTCCCATGCAATCCGCGTCGTGTGGTCATCGTTTAGGGATTTCTGGGCGGTTTCGCGGAATTGTGCTCCTCATATGCGGCAGCGCGGAACACACGCACACCGCGAGCACCAGCGCTTGCGGCGAAATAGCCCGCTACTACCACCGCATCTCTAACGCCGCCTAGAGTTTGCGCACCCTGACGTTCATGTGGATGGGCGGGCTCTTGGTGATGCGCGCAGTCATGCTGGGATTGTGCACCGCGATGGTGCTGGTGGTGCAGGTCGCCGATGCGCAAATGCCCTTGCCGGCCGCAAAGCCGCCGGATGGCGCGACGCTGTTCAAGCAGCAATGCGCGGTGTGCCACACGATGGATATGTCAGCACCGACGCGGCAGGGCCCGCCACTGGTCAGGATCGTGGGACGTACGGCCGGCAAGGTCGAAGGCTTTCGCTATTCGGAAGGCCTCGCGAAAGCGGACTTCATCTGGGACGAGGCCAGGCTCGATGCCTGGCTGAAAAATCCGCAAGCGGTCATTCCCGGCGTGGTCATGGCCTACCGTCAGGCCAAGCCGGAGACGCGCACCGCCATCATCGCTTATCTGAAGGAGCAGAACTGAATGGCGAAACCGGTCCATTCCATGATCCGTGTATTCGACGAGGCGCGATCGCTCGACTTCTACAGGCGCGCCTTCGGCCTCGAAGTCGCAGATCACCTGAAATTTGCGGACTTTGCCTTGATCTATCTGCGTCACCCGTCCTCACCTTTCGAGGTGGAGCTGACGGTCAATTTCGATCGCAAGGAGCCGTACGGCCTGGGTGACGGCTACGGCCATCTCGCCGTGGTGGTCGAGGATCTCGATGCCGAGCATGCCCGCTTCGAGCGCGAAAAGCTCGCGCCGGGACCGCTGCGCGACTTCAAGCACGATGGCAAGACGTTGGCGCGCTTCTTCTTCGTCAGTGATCCCGATGGCTACAAGATCGAGGTGATCCAGCGGGGCGGACGTTTCAACTAATCAAAATCACAAGAACTACGGAGGAAAACCATGAGAGAAGTCGACCGTCGAAGCAAGCATAGCCGCCGCGTCTTTCTCAAGGGCGCGGTGACGGCCGTGCCGGTCGTGGCCGCAGCGGCGAGTGTCGGCGTCAGCATCGAGAGCGCCTGGGCCGACGATGCGAGCGCATTGGAACCCGCGACGATGAAGACGCTGCTGAAGGTCGCGCGCGACATCTATCCGCACGATGTTCTCGGCGACAGCTACTACATCGTTGCGATCAAGCCGTGGGACGGCAAGGCCGCCAAGGATCCCGCCGTCAAGTCCCTCATCAGCGACGGCATCGCCAGGCTCGATCAGAATGCACGCGACCGTCACAAGGTGCCCTATGCCGAAGTGCCCTGGGAAGCCGACCGCGTGGTGCTGCTGAAGGAGATCGAGCAGAGCGACTTCTTCCAGAAGGTGCGCGGCGATCTCATCGTGTCCCTCTACAACCAGAAGGAAGTCTGGCCGAAGTTCGGTTACGAGGGCTCCTCCGCCGAGCATGGCGGCTACATCAACCGCGGCTTTGCCGACATCGACTGGCTGCCGAAGGCTTAAGTCGCACCCCAACGGTTCAGGAGAACGCATATGGCAAAATTCGATCTGAACGACAGCGGCGTTGTGGTGATCGTCGGCTCCGGTGCCGGTGGCGGCACGCTGGGCAACGAGCTCGCACAGAAGGGCGTCAAGGTCGTCATCCTCGAGGCCGGTCCTCGCATCGAGAACCAGGACTTCATCAACGACGAGTGGGACAGCTTTTCCCAGCTCGCCTGGTCGGACACGCGCACCACGTCGGGAACATGGCGCGTCGCCAAGGACTTCCCGAATCTTCCCGCCTGGATCGTCAAGGCGGTCGGCGGCTCCACGGTGCATTGGGCCGGCGCCTCGCTGCGCTTCGACGAGCACGAGTTCAAGGTGAAAAGCACCTACGGCAACATTCCCGGCGCCAACCTGCTGGACTGGCCGGTCACGCTCGCGGAGATGGAGCCATGGTACGCCAAAGCCGAGAACAAGATGGGCGTGACCCGCACCAACGGCATTCCCGGACTGCCCGGCAACAATAATTTCAAGGTGCTCGAAGCCGGCGCGAAGAAGCTCGGCTACAAGACCGTGCACACCGGCAACATGGCGATCAACAGCCAGCCGCGCGACGGACGCGGCTCATGCCAGCAGATCGGCTTCTGCTTCCAGGGCTGCAAATCCGGCGCGAAATGGTCGACGCTCTACACCGAGATCCCGAAGGGCGAGGCGACCGGCAATCTCGAGGTCCGGCCCAACAGCATGGTGATCAAGATCGAGCACGACGCCAGCGGCAAGGTGACCGGCGTCGTCTATGCCGACGAGAGCGGCGCGACGCAGCGCCAGAAGGCGCGCATCGTTGCGGTCGCCGGCAATTCGATCGAGAGCCCGCGGCTGCTGCTCAACAGCGCCTCGACCATGTTCCCCGACGGCCTCGCCAATTCGAGCGGCCAGGTCGGCCGCAACTACATGCGCCACATGACGGGCAGCGTCTACGCGGTGTTCGAAAAGTCGGTGCACATGTATCGCGGCACGACCATGGCTGGCATCATCCGCGACGAGGCGGCCAACAATCCGAAGCGTGGCTTCGTCGGCGGCTACGAGATGGAGACGCTGTCGATCGGCCTGCCGTTCATGGCCGCGTTCCTCAATCCCGGCGCCTGGGGACGTCCGTTCACCTCAGCGCTCGACGGCTATCCGCGGATGGCCGGCATGTGGCTGGTCGGCGAGGACATGCCGCAGGAAACCAACCGCATCACGCTCGATCCGACCGTGAAGGACAAGCACGGAATGTCGGTCGCGAGCGTGCATTTCGACGATCATCCCAACGATGTCGCGATGCGCGCCCACGCCTACAAGCAGGGTGCCGCGGTCTACGACGCCGTCGGCGCCACCGTGACCTATCCGACGCCGCCCTATCCGAGCACTCACAATCTCGGCACCAACCGGATGAGCGAGAAGGCGAAGGATGGCGTCGTCAACAAGTTCGGACAGACCCACGACGTCAAGAACCTGTTCGTCTCAGACGGCAGCCAGTTCACCAGCGGCGCGGCCTGCAATCCGACGCTGACCATCGTCGCGCTCGCCATCCGGCAGGCCGACTACATCGCCGGCGCGATGCAGAAGAAGGAGATCTAAAAGGGAATGAGATTGGTCTGAGTGCAAGCCGCGAGGTAGGTACGCTCCCTCTCCCGCTTGCGGGGGAGGGCTGGGGTGGGGGTACTTCCGCAATCGACGCCCCCCCGAGAGGAGAGAGCCCCCACCCGGCGCTACGCGCCGACCTCCCCCGCAAGCGGGAGAGGTGAACCGCATCCTCGGCTTGCATCGATTCAACCAATAGCACCTGACACAACGAAGCGGCTCTGTCCTTACTGGACAGAGCCGCTTCAGTTTTCATGTCGAGTCTTAGAGCCGGATGCCGCTATTCAGCCGCATCGAGGATGGGCGTAACCGCGCTCTTGAAGTCCTGCACCGGCGCCATGCTCCTGGAGCGGTAGATCAGGCAGGAGCAGCGCAGGAGCGAGGCGAAATTGTTGACCTCGCCGTGATGGTCGAGGACCTCGTTGTAGAGCGTCGTCAGGAACTTGCCGAGGCTTACGTTCTCCTTGGCCGCCATCTCCTCCAGCGTGTCCCAGAAGGCCATTTCCAGGCGGATCGAGGTGCAATGCCCATCGATCCTGAGCGAGCGGGTCTGGGACTCGTAGTCGCGTTGGGGCTGATGCGCGAAGAGATGGCACATGGCGTCCTCCCGTTTTGTTGCCATTTTTTCACGATGCTACACCCCCGCCCCACGCCTCACAATCAGGACAGCGGCAGGAGATCGGCACCCATCACCGGCATCACCGGCGCACGAACGTCCAATGTCTTCAATGTGATAGACCTCCCCCTTCCCCAGCCTGTCACGATGGGGTTGCTCCACACATGCTTTTGACGCAACACGGCTTAAGATAACGCGACCAGCGAATCCCCAGACCTAAGCCCATGCCCGTCCGCCAGCTTCCAGAGCAAGTCGTCAACCGCATCGCCGCCGGCGAGGTGGTCGAGCGCCCGGCGAGCGTGGTCAAGGAGCTCGTCGAGAACGCGATCGATGCCGGTGCGAGCCGGATCGACGTGTTCACCGATGGCGGCGGGCGGCGGCGGATCGGCATCACCGACGACGGCGGCGGCATGACCGCGAAGGACCTGTCGCTTGCGGTCGAGCGCCATGCCACCTCCAAGCTCGACGACGAGGACCTGCTGCAGATCCGCACGCTCGGGTTCCGTGGCGAGGCACTGCCCTCGATCGGCTCGGTCGCGCGGCTCTCGATCACGACGCGGCATGCGAGCGAGCCGCATGCCTGGGCGCTGTCGGTCGAGGGCGGCGACAAGTCCGAGATCATGCCGGCGGCGCTGGCGCATGGCACCCGCGTCGAGGTCAACGACCTCTTCTATGCGACACCGGCGCGGTTGAAGTTTCTGAAGACCGACCGCACCGAGGCCGAAGCCATCCGCGAGGTGGTGCGGCGCCTGGCGATGGCGCGGCCGGATATCGCCTTCACGCTGGCAGGCGAGGAGCGCGCACCAGTCACCTGGGCCGCGGCGCTGCCCGGCGCCGCCGGCCGCCTGACGCGGCTCGGCGATATCCTGGGAGCGGAGTTCCGCAGCCACGCCATCGAAATTCACGCCGAACGCGAGGGCGTCGTGGTCGCCGGCTATGCCGCCGCCCCTGCGCTGACGAAAGCCAACGCGCTCGGGCAGTATCTGTTCGTCAACGGCCGCCCGGTGCGCGACAAGCTGATCCTCGGCGCGGTGCGCGCGGCCTATTCCGACTATCTGCCGCGCGACCGCCATCCCGTGGTGGCGCTGTTCGTCACGCTCGACCCGCGCGAGGTCGACGCCAACGTGCATCCGGCCAAGACCGAGGTGCGGTTCCGCAACGCCGGCCTCGTGCGCGCCCTGATCGTGCATGGATTGAAGGAGGGCTTGGCGCGCGAGGGTCGGCGCACGGCCGCCAACAGCGGCGGCAGCGCGTTGTCCTCGTTCCGCCCTGCTTTCACGCCACGCCCGGCGAGCTGGGACTGGCGGCAGTCGCCGTCGGCGCCCACGCCGCCGCTGCCGTCGTTCGACGGCGCCGCCGCGCCCGTTTTCGCGGAGCGCGCGCAGGCCGCCTTTGATGTCGGCGCACCGAGCGCAGATGTGCGGATCGAGACGCAGCCGATCGGCGACCTCGTCGATCGCCCACTCGGGGCAGCCCGCACGCAGATCCATGAAAACTACATCGTCTCGCAGACGCGCGACGGCCTCGTTATCGTCGACCAGCATGCCGCACACGAGCGCATCGTCTATGAGCGGCTGAAGGCGTCATTGGCAGCCAACGGCGTGCAGCGGCAGATCCTCCTGATCCCCGAGATCGTCGAGATGGATGAGGGCACGGTCGAGCGATTGCTCGCACGCGGCGACGAGCTTGCGTCCTTCGGGCTCGCGATCGAATCCTTCGGCCCCGGCGCGGTCGCTGTGCGCGAGACGCCGTCGCTGCTCGGCAAGACCAATGCGGGCGGCTTGTTGCGCGACCTCGCCGAGCACATGGCCGAATGGGACGAGGCGCTGCCGCTGGAGCGCCGGCTGATGCACGTCGCTGCCACCATGGCCTGCCATGGTTCGGTACGTGCCGGCCGCCGGCTCAAGCCGGAGGAGATGAACGCACTGCTGCGCGAGATGGAGGAGACGCCGAACTCCGGCCAGTGCAATCACGGCCGGCCGACTTACGTCGAGCTGAAGCTTGCGGACGTAGAGAAGCTGTTCGGGCGAAGGTAGCAGCGCGCTTGTAGGGTGGGTTATAGCGTCCGCCGAAGCTCGAAGAGCGAAGGCGGAAGCGTAACCCACCACTTCTGTCTCCGCGGAAGCCAAAGAGGTGGGTTACGCCTGACGGACTGCGCTTCGCGCAGCCGTAGGGCTAACCCACCCTACGATCTCTACGAAGCTCTCAGAAACACGAACTCCGTGTCATCATAGGCGCGCCGCTCCAACTCCTCGTAGCCTTCAGGCGCAGCAAACTGCGCGGCCTTCGCCTCCTCGACCACCAGCAGCGCACCCGGCGTGAGCCAACCGCCGTCGCGCAACGAGGCGAGCGCCTGCTCGGCAAGACCTTTGCCATAGGGCGGATCGAGAAACACCAGCGAGAACGGCTCGACCGGATGCGCGGGGCCGAGATCGGTCGCATCGCGGCGATAGACCTTGGTCACACCGCCAAGGCCGAGCGCCTCGACATTGTTGCGGAGCAACGCGCGGGCCTCGGCGCCGTTGTCGACGAACAGCGTGAATTTCGCGCCGCGCGAGACCGCCTCGATGCCGAGCGCGCCGGTGCCGGCGAAGAGATCGAGCACGCGCGCATCCTGGATCGGATCGTCATAGGCGTGCACGAGAATGTTGAACACGGACTCGCGCAGGCGATCCGCAGTCGGGCGGATGTCGCGCGAGGACGGTGAGGCGAGATTGCGCCCCTTCAATCGACCGCCGACGACGCGCAACTAGTCCTCCCGCGGCTTCAGATCGCGCTTGCCGTGATAGCCGCGCTTGGGACGGCGCGGCGGGCCATAGCCGCTGGCCTCGAGCTCGTTGCGCTCGCGCGCCTCCTCGCTGCCGGTGCGCTGCACCAGCACGCGACGGCCCTTGCGGTCGCTGATCACCGCCCTCTTGCTCACCGGCTTCTTCTCGCGCGGGGCATCGTCGTCGCGCGAAGCAGATTTCGAGGGCACGTCGAACTGCGCGCCCGACTTCTCGATCACCTTGTCGCCGAGCTGCTCGCGCAGCACGCGCGACTTGATCTCGTCGACCTGGCCTTCGGGAATCTCGCCGAGCTGGAACGGGCCGTAGGACACGCGGATCAGCCGGTTCACCTCGAGCCCGAGATGGGCGCAGACGTTGCGCACCTCGCGGTTCTTGCCTTCGCGGATCGCGAACACCAGCCAGACATTGGCGCCCTGGTCGCGCTCGAGCGTCGCTTCGATCGGACCGTATTTGACGCCCTCGACCTCGATGCCGTTCTTGAGCTCGTCGAGCTGCGCCTGGGTGACGTCGCCATGAGCGCGGACGCGGTAGCGGCGCAGCCAGCCGGTATCCGGCAGCTCGAGCGTGCGCGCGAGCCCGCCATCATTGGTGAGCAGCAGCAGGCCTTCAGTGTTGAAGTCGAGCCGGCCGACCGAGATCAGACGCGGCAGGCCTTCGGGCAGATTGTCGAACACGGTCGGACGTCCCTCGGGATCGTCATGCGTCGTCATCAGCCCGCGCGGCTTGTGATAGAGGAACAGCCGCGTGCGCTCGCGCGGCGGCAACGGCTTGCCGTCGACGGCGACGACGTCGTTCTGGGTGACGTCCAGGGCCGGCGAGTTGATCACCCGGCCGTTGACGGTGACACGCCCTTGCGTGACCATCTCCTCGGCATCGCGGCGCGAAGCGAGACCCGCGCGCGCCAGCACCTTGGCGATGCGCTCGCCGGCCTTCTTCGGCTTCGGCGCCTCGTCGCGATGAGGACGGCCCTCGAAATTACGATCGCGCTCGCGATAGGCGCCGCGGCCGCCAAAGGCCGGACGCCTGGTGAAGATCTGGCTGTCGTCCTCGTTGTCGCGGCGCGGACGGTCGCGGAAGCGGCCCTCGCTGCGCGGATGCTCGTGCCAGTCGGAACGGCCCTCGCCGCGATCCTCGCGCGAACGACCGAACCTCGGACGGTCCTCGCCAAAACGCTCCTCGCGCGAGCGCGAGAAACGCGGGCGATCCTCACCGCCCTCGTCGCGCCGCCGGGGGAAGCGCGGACGATCCTCGCCGCGCCCGCCTTCCCGGCGGTCGTCGCGCTGACGCCAGGGCTTCTCCTCGCCGCGGTCGCGGCCGCCAAAGTCCTTGCCGAAAGGTTTGCCAAAATTCTTGCGAGGGCGGTCGTCCCGATCGCGCGGACGGTCGCCGAAGCTGCGCTTGCGATCCCCGCCCTCGAAATCGCGCTTGCGATCACCGAAGTCGCGCTTTCGCTCTTTCCCCTCGAAATCACGATCGCGGCCAAAATCCTTGCGGGGCCGATCCGAGCCGCCGCGCGAAAACTTGCGGTCCTCGAAGCGCCGCTCCGAGCGCTCACCACGCGGCGCGCGCTCGTCACGGTCGAATTTCGGGCGATCTCCGCGCGGCTTGAACGGACGGTCGCCCCGCGGCTTGAAGCTGCGCTCGCCGCGATCCTCACCACCGCGGTCGTCGCGCTTGAAGCGCGGACGGTCGCTGAAGTCGCGGCGCGGGGCGTCGCCCTCCTCACGGCGGCGGAACGGACGGCTGTCGCGGTCGCCGCGGGAGGGGCGCTCCTCGCGGTCGCCCTTGCCGGCAAAGCCGCGCTTGGCGAACTTCTTCTCAGGTCCCCTCGGCTTGCCGCTGCGGCCCTTGAATGACCCCTTGGGCCCGCCTCGATCACGCCGGCCGCGCGGGGAATCGTTGTGTTTGTCGCTGTCGCGGGGCATGAAGCGTCTCACTTAGGGATGGTCAAAAGGGCATTGTGCGCGCTCATTCCGAGCCGCATGCTCAGGCAAAACCGGTATCCACTCTTGCTGAAGGCGGAGCTAGTAGCAGGTTTCTGGCGATGATACGAGGCATGAAAGCCCCTTCTTTCATGGATTTGGCGCTCAAGACGGCCGAAAATGCCGGAAAATCGGGCGAAGTTCCGATCGGATGCGTGGTCGTCCGCAATTATGAGGTCATCGCCACCGCGGCCAATCGGACGCTGACCGACCACGACCCCACGGCCCATGCCGAGATCATCGCGCTGCGCGAGGCCGCCCAAAAGATCGGCAGCGAGCGGTTGGTGGACTGCGATCTCTACGTGACGCTGGAGCCCTGCACCATGTGTGCGGGCGCGATCTCCTTTGCAAGGGTCAGGCGGCTCTATTACGGGGCCGCCGACCCCAAGGGCGGCGCGGTCGAGTCCGGCGTGCGCTTCTTCGCCTCGCCCACCTGCCATCACGTCCCGGACGTCTATTCCGGGGTCGGCGAGAGCGAGGCGGCGCGGCTGTTGCGGGAGTTCTTTCGGGAGCGGCGTTAACCCGCCAGGAAAAACGCGCGCAGTGCCTTCGCGGTGGCCTCGGGGTTCTCCTCCGTGAGGAAGTGCCCGGAATCCACCGGCATGCCGTCCACGTTCGTAGCCCACTGTTTCCACGTATCGAGCGGCGTGGCCGCGGCTTGCGCGACGCCGGCATTGCCCCAGAGCGCGAGCATCGGGACCGTGATCTTCTTGCCGGCCTCGAAATCGGCCTTGTCGAGGTCGTAGTCGAAATAGGCGCCGGCGCGGTAGTCCTCGCACATCGCGTGCACGCGCGCGGGGTCGCGGAACGGCGCGATGTAGTGCTCGAGCGCGCGCTTGTCGATGGCGTCAAGCGTCTTCGACTTGGTCTGGCTCGCCATCTTGAAGCGCAGGAAGAACTCGCCATTGCCCGAGATCAGCGTCTCCGGCAACGGATAGGGCTGCGCGAGGAAAGTCCAGTGATAGATCTTCAGCGCGTACTGCCGGTTCATCCGCTCCCAGTAATTATAGGTCGGCAGGATATCGAGCACGGCAAGCCGCGACAGCCGGCCGGGATGATCGAGCGCGAGCCGGTAGGAGACCCGGCCGCCGCGGTCGTGGCCGGCGAGCGCAAAGTGCACGTGGCCGAGCTGCTCCATCGCCTGCACCATGGCCTTGGCCATCGCGCGCTTGCTGTAGGGGATATGCAGTGCGTCGCTCTCGGGCATGTCGGACCAGCCATAGCCCGGCAGGTCGGCGATGATCAGCGTGAAGGCATCTGCAAGCTCGGGCGCCACGCGGTGCCACATCACATGCGTCTCGGAGAAGCCATGCAGGAGCAAGAGCGGCGGCCCCTTGCCGCCGACACGCGCGAAGACCCGGCCAAAGGACGTATTGATCCATTCGGAGGCGAAGCCGGGATAGAGGTCGGCGAGATCGGACATCTTTTGCATCCTTATCTGGTTGTTCCCGTGGCACCCGATGGAGAGCCCATGGTGCCCCCAGCGAAAATCTCAAAAACAACCTCATGCAAAGTAGCATGGCAGTTGCCGGCAAGGAGGCTCCGATTGCGCGCCGACGGGAAAAACGACTGTCAGCTCTTCGCCTTCTCCGCTTCCACCGCCTGCCAGCCGATGTCGCGGCGGCAGAAGCCGTCCGGCCAGTTGATGCGGTCGACGGCCTGATAAGCGCGGCTCTGCGCTTCCGTCACGGTCTTGCCGAGCGCGCAGACATTGAGCACGCGGCCGCCATTGGCGAGGATCGCACCGTCCTTCGCGACGGTGCCGGCATGGAAGATCTCGACGGTGTCGACCTTGGCGGCCTCGTCGAGCCCTTCGATGCGCGTGCCCTTCTGATAGTCGCCGGGATATCCCTTCGCGGCCATCACCACGGTGAGCGCGGATTCCGGGTACCAGCGTAGATCAAAATGCTTCAACTCCCCGTCGCAGGCGGCGATGAACGCCGGCACGATGTCCGACATCATGCGCAGCATCAGCACCTGGCACTCGGGATCACCGAAGCGGACGTTGAACTCGAACAGTTTTGGCCCCTGCGAGGTCAGCATGATCCCGGCATAGAGCACGCCGCGGAACGGCGTGCCGCGCTTCTTCATGCCGGCAACCGTCGGCAAAATGATCTTCGCCATGATCGCGTCATGGATCGCGGGCGTGACCAGCGGCGTCGGCGAATAGGCGCCCATGCCGCCGGTGTTCGGGCCGACGTCGTGATCGAACACGCGCTTGTGGTCCTGGGCCGAGGCGAGCGGAATCGCGGTCTCGCCGTCGCAGAGTGCGAAGAAGCTGATCTCGCGGCCCGGCAGGAATTCCTCGATCACGACCTCGGCGCCGGCCTCGCCAAAGGCGCCCTCGAACATCATGGCGATGGCGTCCTCCGCCTCGCGCACGGTCTTGGCGACGACGACTCCCTTGCCGGCGGCAAGGCCGTCCGCCTTCACCACGATCGGGGCGCCCTGGCTCTGGACGTAGGCAAGCGCGTCGGCGGCTTTCGTGAAGCGCTTGTAGGCGCCGGTCGGAATACCAAATTCGGTGCACAGCGCCTTGGTGAAGCCCTTGGAGCTTTCGAGCTGGGCGGCCGCCTTGCTCGGTCCGAACGCCTTGATGCCGGCGGCGGTGAGGTCATCGATAATGCCGGCCGCAAGCGGCGTCTCCGGGCCAACCACCACGAGCTCGACGGCGTTCGTCTTGCAGAAGTCGATCACGGCGGCATGGTCGGCGACATCCAGCGCCACGCATTCCGCCTCCCGCGCGATGCCGGCATTGCCGGGCGCGCACCAGAATTTGGTCACCAGGGGAGAGGCGGCGATTTTCCACGCCAGGGCGTGTTCGCGGCCGCCAGAACCGAGCAGGAGGATGTGCATGATGGGCCCAGATGTTATTGCCGCGATGCGGCAGTGCGGTTTACCATGGTCGCGTTCCACCGCAACACGGCTGCGGCCTCGCCGTGTGGATATATGGTTGCCCGCGCAGCCCTAGGCCGGTAACCCTGCATAAATAGCCCGAATCGAGCCTGAATGCCGCCTGCGGAACAACTGCTCAACGCGCCCGAATTCACCGTCTCCGAGCTCTCGCTGTCCCTGAAGCGGACGGTCGAGGATGCCTATGGCCATGTCCGGGTCCGCGGCGAGATCTCCGGCTTCCGTGGCGCCCATTCCTCCGGGCACTGCTATTTCGCGCTCAAGGACGAGAGCGCCAAGATCGAGGCGGTGATCTGGAAGGGCGTCCACAGCCGGATGCGCTTCAAGCCCCAGGAAGGGCTCGAGGTCATCGCCACCGGCAAGCTCACCACCTATCCGGGCTCCTCGAAGTACCAGATCGTGATCGAGGCGCTGGAGCCGGCCGGCATCGGCGCGCTGATGGCGCTGATGGAGGAGCGCAAGAAGAAGCTCGCCGCCGAGGGCCTGTTCGACGAGGCGCGAAAGCAGCTCCTGCCGTGGCTGCCGGAGGTGATCGGCGTCGTGACCTCGCCGACCGGCGCGGTCATCCGCGACATCCTGCACCGGCTCGAGGACCGCTTTCCCCGCCGCGTGCTGGTCTGGCCGGTCAAGGTGCAGGGCGAAGGCTCGGCCGAGCAGGTCGCGGCCGCGATCCGCGGCTTCAACGCGCTGCCCGAGGGCGGCAAGATTCCGCGGCCCGACGTGCTGATCGTGGCGCGCGGCGGCGGCTCGCTGGAGGATCTCTGGTCGTTCAACGAGGAGATCGTGGTCCGCGCCGCGGCCGAGAGCATGATCCCGCTGATCTCGGCGGTCGGGCATGAGACCGATATCACCCTGATCGATTTCGCCGCCGACAAGCGCGCGCCGACGCCAACAGCCGCGGCCGAAATGGCCGTGCCCGTGCGCAGCGATCTCTTCGTCGAGGTCGCCGACCTCGCCCGCCGCACCCGCGCCTATTGGCAGCGTAGCCAGGAGAGCCGCCGCAGCGAGCTGCGCGCAGCCGCGCGCGCATTGCCGGCCGCGGGCGATCTCCTCGCGATTCCGCGCCAACGCCTCGACTCCGCGGGTGCCGCCCTGCCCCGCGGCCTCAAGGCCAACACGCATGCGCATTTCCGCAGGTTCACCGCCGCCAGCGCGAAACTGACGCTGCGGGTGCTGCACGGCCAGATCGCGCAGGCCGACCATCGGCTCACCGTGTGCGGCGAGCGGCTCGGCCTGTCCGCGCGTTCCCTGCTGCGGCAGCGGCGCGACCGCTTCGCCGGACTTGACGTGCGGCTGCGCGCCTCGCGCCTCTCCAACGCGCAGGCCCAGCGCAACGCAATCGCCCGCCAGCGCGAGCGCACGCATCGTCTTGCCGAGCGCGCCGGCCGCGCGCTGGCGACGCTGCTGCAACGGCTCGATGCTCGCGTCGAGAACAGCGGCAAACTGCTCTCCGCGCTGTCCTATCGCAGTGTGCTCGCGCGCGGCTTTGCTCTCGTGCGCGACGAGGCCGGCCACCCCCTGCATTCCGCCGACGCGATCGGGCCGAGCGCGCGGCTCGAGATCGAGTTTGGAGATGGCCGCGTGGGCGCGACAGCGGATGCCGATCGCCCCGCACCGACCGCGCCCCCGACGTCGCAGCCGAAGCCGGCCTCGCGCGAGGCAAAGCCGGCACCGAAGCGCGTGGCCAAGCCGGTGGATCAGGGCAGCCTGTTCTAAAGGTGAGGTAACTCTCTCTGTCATTCCCCGCGAAAGCGGGGAATCCAGTACGCCGCGGCTTCTCAATGAACTACGGACGTCTCGAGTACTGGATCGCCCGATCAAGTCGGGCGATGACACTGAGTGAGTGGCAAGCGCATGCAACACACTCGCTGTCGTCCTGGCGAAAGCCAGGACGACATTGGGGAGATTTGGTCGCCCCACGGCATCATCTCACGGCGACGCCGTCATTTGCCTTACCGGCAGGACAATCCCGCGTCGATCGTGGTCCAGAAGCCGCAATGTTCCGGCGCAAGCTGCGGTGCGCCGGCGCGGGCCTCGAAGAGGAAGATCGCGACGGTGAAGATGACCAGTGCAGAGGAGAAGAGCAGGACGCGGTGGCGCATGTGATTGGCGTTTAATCGACATCATGGTCGAACTATGGCGGCACTGTTTGCGCTGAAACCGGTCGCCGTTCCATCCGTAGATTCCCGGTCGGCCATCTTGTTCCGTGCAGGGCGGTGGTCGATGCGGGGCTGTCCGCCTCACATTGTTCCTCGGGCGGCCCCGCTTCGGACTACCGCGCCAGCCACTCCGCGACTTCCTTCTGCGCCTCCGCGCGCGCTTCCGTGTCGGTGCCGAGATGGCCGTGCTCGGGCGTTGCGACGTCGGTGCTGCCGGCGAGCGCGTGCACCGGCAAATTGGCGCGGTCGAAATCGTGATAGGCGCCGGGATAGACCACGATGCGCGCGAGCGCGCTGCGGCCGTGCGCGCCCTCGACCATCTGGCGGCAGGCCGGCGGCGACGACACGTCGTCGTTGCCTCCGATCAGGACCAGCGTCGGCACCCGGGCGCTCCAGCCGAGCCCAGCGGAAATCCGGCAATCCGGATAGAACGCGACGGCGGCGCGAAAATCCGGGTTCGCGTCGCGTGCCGCATTCTGCGGGCGCACCGCCCAGAGCAGCGCGCTGGCGCCGTTGGCCCAGCCGATCAGGCTGACCCGATCGCGCGCCACCCAGGTCTGCTTCATCAGCCAGGCGCGCGAGGCCACGATATCGGCGACGCGCTCGCGCCGCGCCTTGACGTGCCCTTCCTTGACCCGGCATTGCGGCCCGACTTCGCGCGAGCCGTAGCTGTCGGGCAGCAGCACCGCGTTACCTGTCTTGAGGAATTGCAGGGCCCAGTCGCGATAGCGCGGCGCGACCGGGTCGGAATGGCCGCCGAGCCCGCCGCAGCCATGCAGTGCAATCACCGTCGGAAACGGTCCTGCCCCGTCTGGCTTGTAGAGCTGCGCATGCAGGACCCCACCCGCTAGCGGAATATCAACCTGCTGCGGCGCAGGCGTGGACGCGGTCGCAGGCGCGGTCGCCGCATGGGCGGGCGACAGCAGAAGCGCCAGGAACAGGGCGATTGACGGAAGGCGCATCGGAGACTGCCGTGAGTGACCGGGACCAGCGATCCTTCGCACGAGCACTATCATGCGTGAACGGCGGCAAAACATCACAAGCCGGTGGGTTTAACGGGCGGACAAGCCACCCTATTTATGGTAATCGGATTCATCACATCACGCCCTGAATGGGCCTTCCACGGAGACTTTCGACCGTGCTGAACAAGTTCGGCCCCTCGGGCCATGGCGAGGCGCAGGTACAATATCTCGACGGCGACTTCCGCGTGATCTCGCCGGGGACCTATGTGCGCTGCGCCGTGACGGACACGAGGATTCCGCTCGACGAGCTGAAATACTGGAGCGTGGACCTGCAGGAGGCCTACGCCACTCCAGCCGCAGTGTTGCAGCGGCATTTTCCCGGCGCGCTGAAGCCGCAGCCGTAAGGCCGCCGCCGCCCGCCTATTGTTGCTCCGCGCCATCCATACCCACGCAGCTTTTGACGAAAGTCTTCCGGGGCTCGCCGACGATCTTCTGATCGATCGCCTGCTTCAGGCAATCGAGCCGCGCCTGGGCCATGCAGAGCTGCATCTGGTCCCGCTTGTCCTGCCCCTTCAGGTTCTGCGTCGAGCTGAGACAGGTCACGCGCTTGGTCGCGGGAACCGGCACCGTCGCGGTCGGCGCGGCGGGTGCGGCTGCAGGCGGTGAAGGCGTCTGGGCAAAGGCGGACGCAACAATCAGACACATAAGGCTGGCAACAACGGTCGCGGACGGCAGTTTCATGGAACTCTCCTGATCGAACTTAACTCGATAGGAGTCTGGCGATGAATGTCGGGTGAATGATCGTCGTCACGCTGGCGAAGCCCCTCCTGCGTCGCCCTGGCGAAAGCCAGGGCCCATCCCTTGACTGTCGATGTGGCGCAGAGCCGGTGCCGCAGTGCCCCACCAAATCCGGTGGGGTCGCAGGATCACTTCAGCTCCCGCATGGTCGATGCGGCGCGCACGCCTGATGGCGTCTCGCCGAAGTGCCGGCGGAACATGCGATTGAAATGAGAAACATCACCAAAGCCGACCGCAAACGCGATATCGAGGATGGTCAAATGCAGATGCTGCGGGTCGGTCAACATCGCGAAGGCACGCTCGAGTCGACGTCCTGCAAGGTGCTCGGTGAATGACTTTCCGGTCCCCTCGAGCAAATTTTGCACGTATCGCCGCGACATACCGAGCGCCCCGGCGACATTGTTCAGATCGAAACTGGGATCGCTGAAGCGTTGCGCGACCTCCGCCAGGATCGCCTGCAACTTGGCTGCCTTCACACCACGCTCCGCAACGATGTTTGCAGCTTCGGCGGTCGGCCCGAGCGTCGCGGCCACGAGATCGAGGAGATGTGCGCCGACGGTGGAGGCCAGTTTTGATGACGGAGGCTCCTTGAAGGAGGCGAGCGACCGCAGGTAGCGGTCGAGGAGTCTAAGCGCCGGTCCGGAACGCACCGGCCGACCGGATAGATCCTCCGGGTGCGCAACCAGAGACCTAAGGGCCGCAGCCTGCACGGTCACGAATCTGACGTTGCCGCCACGCGGCCCAAATACTCGCAGCGGCCTTCCCCGGTCGACCAAACAAGCGGAGCCGGCATCATGGACATGGTCCTCGCCGGCATTTGCAAACTGGACCGGTCCAGCCTCGACGATGTTCAGTCCGAATTGGTCACGGCTATCCTTGAGGTGGTGTTTGTGACGGATAAACTCCACCGGCGTGGCGACAAGGCGACAAACGCCAACCGCGCCGAGCTGCAGATGGGTGACGTCGATACGCGGGCGGCCGCCGCTGTGATCTATCACGTCCAAGGCGAGGTTCAGCCGCGCAAACTCCTCACGGAACGTGGAGGACCGCGCGCGCTCCGGCAGCATCTCGGTCGACCATCGCACGAGGTGAGATGACGTTGGCATTTCGGCCTCCCGTTCTGGGGGCCAGCCCTCGGGAAATCATATCGGACCGCGCTTCGCTGCTGTGTGAAATGGATTACAAAGGGGGAGGCAGGCTGCGCGACATGACCGCGCGCGCCTCCGCTGCGCGCTGCGCGCGATGAGTTGGCGCGCCCGCCGCGCAGATTGTGGCGGGCAACGAGACCGCAGCCTCCTTCACTTGCGAGAACAACCAGCCCTATCGTCGCCAGCGACGATGCCCGTGGTCATGTGCGAGCTCCGAAAACATATGCCATCTCGTGCACGCGCCGATCAGGGGCACGCGGCCTGGCCGGGATCCCTGCCGGCGCAGCGAACCCCACGTGGCGAATCGCCGAAGCGAGCTCGGAACAAGCGATTGAAATGCGAAACATCCGAGAAGCCGACCTCCAGGGCGATGTCGGAAATCAGCTGCGCGCTGACGCGCGCCTCGGTTAGCAGCTTGAGAGCAAGTTGGAGACGCAACTCGTTCACGTGCCCGGTGAATGATGACCCTGATGACGCCATCAGGCGCTGCAGATAGCGAGGTGAGATGCCTTGGCAACGGGCGACCGTCTCGACGCTAAGTCCTGGGTCCTGAAAGTGTGCCGCGATGTAGTCGAGTACGGCGCTGTGGCGCGCGGCCACGACCGCGCTCGCATCGCTCTCGCCCAGGGGCGCGCACTCGCTGACTGCGAGCGCCACGAGATCATGGATGTGAACCATGACCGCATCACGCAGCTTGGGGGCGGCCAGAGCCCCCTCCTTGAATGCCGACTTCAGATAAGCCATCAGGAGACGAAGCGCTTCGGTTCGGCAGGAAATCAGCCGCATGGCGAGGCCTTCAATGTCCGTCACGCGCTGTGCAAGCGCGTCGCGCGGCACGGCCAGACCGAACAGTAATCCGTCAACATAGGTGACGGTGACGGGCTCCGAATGCAGAATTCCGATTGCGTCGCCGGCGCAAAGCCCAATGTCCCGGCCGCGCTGCGAGAGCTGACTTCTGCCGGGTGAGCCGACGATGAGACCGATCGAGTCATCACCATCAGCAATGCTCGCCTGCAGGCGCTTGAAGCGCATGGACGAGCCTTTCAGTGCGAGCGTGCGCAGACCCGGGATCGCTTGCAGCGTTGCGTCGGCCTGAAACGGAACGTTCGATATCGGCTCGATATCGACGTGAACTATCCCTCGCACAAAGCTCTCGCGCCAGAGCGGAAGTCGCATGCGCTCCGGAAGCTCGCGCGACGAGAATCGATGCGATACGAAATCGGCTGCGTCCGTAGACATGGGGACCTCCAGCCTTGACAAAAACATCGGGTTGAAATGCTGCGACAGGCCGCTGTCGGTATCCGTATTTTGCAATTCGCGCACCACGCCGTCTTCGTAAAGGTGCGCAGAACTCCAAGAAGTTACATCACTTGCCTGCTAGTCTCATTCACCTGTGAGCAATACTATTGTGAACTGGCTCACGTAGCGGCCAGAAAATTACGCCTACACGGATTGCGAGAGTCGCGGTGCAGAAAATCTCCTTTAAGAGGAGACAAGCGTGATGGCTCTATCTCAAATTGCTGCCATCGGATCCGATTTGAACGTCCCTGGCAGGGTGCAAGCGCAAATCCATCTTTACGACGTCGTTCGCGATTGATCGAACTCAACGGTCCGCGACGCAAACGTTCTGCAGCACTGGATGTCCCCTGATACCGATTTCGTGGCGTTCCTTGGCCGCCACATCGTCATCAGAGTTTGTCGGGCAAAAATTACTTTCCGGCACCGTTCGCTTTTACCGCCGGCTGGAATGCTCGAAATCTATCACGCGGGATGTCAACGCTGTTGATCAAGCGAGGGTTCGATCATGTCCACCATAGTCGACATGCTTTACCGTGAGTACTGCCGCGCCCGCCTCGCCGAAATGCGAAAGCAGCTCTCCATACCGGTTGCCGGTGACGACACCCTGCGAGAGCCGTGGGAGGACGGTGATACTTCCGACTCCGGCGATCAGCACAGCGGCTGGGCGACGAAAGAACCCCGGACCATCAGGTAGCTGGGGCGCGCAACCGCATCGCCTGGTCGGAGACCCGCTCGGCCCGCGCAAGTCCCCGAGCATCCGTACGTCTCATCGACCTACCTCCGATGAGGGCATGCGCGCACGCCGTGCAGGTCAACAGATGCTTGATAGAACTCACACCTCGAAGCGATTGATCGGCGAAACTCCGCCGGAGTTCCGCGGGGCCGGCCGCGACCTGCGCATCGATGTCTGTCGGGGGATCGCGCTGTGGTGGATATTCCTTGACCATGTGCCCAACAACATCGGAAGCTGGCTGACACCGCGCAATTACGGCTTCTGCGATGCCGCCGAGATATTCATGTTCATCTCGGGCGTGACCTGTGCGCTGGCCTACGGCAGGACACGTCAGCGCGACGGCTGGAGCGGCATGATCGGCCGTTCGCTGCGGCGGGGATGGGACATTTACGCCGCGTTTCTGCTGCTCACGCTCGCTTGCGCCGTCCTCGTCTACCTCACGGGCAGCGATGATCTTGCCGACCATAGCAATACGCGAATTCTGTTCGAGCAGCCGGGGGCGAGCCTTGCGCACGCCGCAATCCTCCAATATCGCCCTGTCAACACCGACGTCCTGCCGGTTTTCGTGATCTTTCACGTGTTGTTCGCGCCGCTGTTGTGGCTGCTGCTGCGAGCACCAAACGTGACGCTGGGCCTTTCGCTGGCGCTTTATGCGCTCGTGCACGTCTTCGGCTGGAGCGTTCCAGCCTGGCGCAATAGCGTCTGGTTCTTCAATCCGCTGGCCTGGCAGCTTCTGATCGTGCTGGGCGCTTGGTGCGTCATCGAGGGAGAGAAATTCCGGCCGTGGGTGATGTCGCGCCCGGCGCTTGTTCTTGCCATTCTCTATCTGGTTTTCAGCCTGGTCCTTGCACTGAATTGGGGCATCAAGCCACTGGTCCCGCAGGCATTGACGGACCTGGTATTTCCATTGGACAAATCCAATCTCAGTCCGTTGCGGCTGCTGCATTTCCTGGCTCTCGCAGTTGTGGCGCTGCGGCTCATTCCCCAGGATTGGCGAGGGCTATCGTCGCCGGTGCTGCGCTGCGCGGGGTGCTGTGGCGAGAATTCGCTGCCGATCTATTGTCTCGGCGTCCTTCTGGCGCTCGCCGGCCACCTTACGCTGCTCGACATCTCGGCGGGGCTCGCGATGCAGATCCTGCTCAGTCTTGCTGGAATTCTGATGATGATCGCCGTCGCGAGGCTGCTGCACGCAATCAACAACAAGCGCTCGCGGCAGCCCCAGCGGACGCAGACGGACGAGACGGTCTCGCCGACATTCTCGAGCTGTCAGGCCGACGGAACGCTTTGGCCCGGGACCAGGATCACATCACATTAATCGCTTGGTGAATCTCAGCGGCGTGCGAACCGTCGCTCGCGCGCCTTGTAGAGATGGTCGCTCATCAGGCCGCGGAGCGCTGCGCGGTCGTCGAACTCGAGCTGGACCGCGAACGGCACTATGTCATCAGGCACGCCCGCGCTGCCGCGCAAGCGGGCAAGATCTTTTTCGGTGGTCACAAGCGTGAGCTGCTCGCGCCTGGCGTCGGCGACAAGCGCGGCGATCTCGGCCTGCGAGAACATGTGGTGATCGGCGAAGGGACGCGTGCGCGCGACGTCGATGCCGCTGGCCTGCAGGGTGCGGAAGAAGCGCCCGGGATCGCCGATGCCGGCGAAGGCGAGGACCTGCCTGCCGAAGAGCTGAGCGACGGACGCGGCATCCGGCTTCAGCCGCGCGCGCAGCACCGGCCTGTCCCGCGCGACGATCTCCGCCGCGACATCGTCGGCGGCATGGCCATCGCCGATCAGCACCAGCGCGTCGGTGCGCGCGAGCTGCCCCTTCAGCGGCGCGCGGAGAGGGCCGGCGGGGAACACCTTGCCGTTGCCGAGGCCGCGCTCGCTGTCGATCACGATCAGCGAAGCATCCTTGGTGATGTGCGGATTCTGAAAGCCGTCATCCATCAGGATGACGGTCGCGCCTTGCGACCTGGCCAGCGCCACACCGTCGAGGCGGTCGCGCGCGACCGCGACCGGCACGTCACGCACCATCATCAGGGGCTCGTCGCCGACATCGGCCGCGCTATGACGTGCGCGATCGACCATCACCGGACCCTTCAGGCGTCCGCCATAACCGCGGCTGAGCACGACCGCTGTCTCGCCGAGCTCGCGCAACAGCTTGGTCAGCGCGAGCACGGTCGGCGTCTTGCCGGCGCCGCCGACATGGTAATTGCCGACGCAGATCACGGGGATGCCGGCGTCGAAGCCCTTGCGCGCCATGCGCCGCGCGGTGATCGCGCCGTAGAGCGCGCCCAATGGCTGGAGAAGATGCGACTTCGGGGAACGTGGCCGGTACCAGAAGGCCGGCTCACGCATTGGCGGCTCCCATCTCGATCCGCAGTTGCAGCAGATACGGCTCGAGCGCCGCCATGGTGCGATCGAGCGCACCGCCGAGTTCCTCGACCACGCCGGTGCCAGCGCGCTGCATTCTGTCGCGCACCGCTGGATCGGCCAGCAGCTGGCCGAGCTGCTTCACCAGAGCTTCCTGCGTCTCCGCCTGCCGCGTCCCGCCGCTTCCGTCGAGCGCCGCGTAGACGTCGGTGAAGTTGAAGACGTGCGGACCATGGACGATCGCAGCGCCAAGCTTGATCGCCTCGATCGGGTTCTGCCCGCCATGGGGGATCAGCGAGCCGCCCATGAACACGATCGGCGAGAGGCGGTAGAACAGGCCGAGCTCTCCCATGGTGTCGGCGACGTAGATGTCGGTCGTGGCCGTCGGCAGCTCCTCGCGCGAGCGCAGGGCCGGCGTCAGGCCCGAGGCCGTGATCAGGCCGGCGATCGAGGAGCCGCGATCCGGATGGCGCGGCACGATTACGGTCAGGAGCTGCGGAAAGAAGCCGACGAGGCTGCGATGCGCCGCCACCAGCATCTCGTCCTCGCCCGGATGGGTCGAGGCCGCGACGATGATCGGACGGCCCCGCGTCATCGCCATCAGGCGCTCGAGCTTGGCGGGATCTGCGGGCGGCGCCGGCACGTCGAGCTTGAGATTGCCGGTGATGACGACGTCGCGGCCGCCAAGCGTGGCAAAACGCTCGGCGTCGATCTTCGATTGCGCCAGGCAGATGTCGAAGCGCGACAAGAGCGCCGAGATGGTGCCGTGCATCCGCCGCCAGCGCGGGAATGAGCGGTGCGACATCCGCCCGTTGATCAGCACCATCGGCAAGCGGCGCGCCGCGCCGGCCAGGATCAGGTTCGGCCACAAATCGGATTCGATGAACAGCGCCAGCGATGGCTTCCAGTGATCGAGGAAGCGCGCGACATAGCGCGGGGAATCGTACGGCACGTATTGATGGATGACGTCGGGCGGGAAACGCTTGGCCACGACGGCGGCCGAGGTCACGGTGCCTGAGGTGAGCAGGATGCGCAGGTTGAGATCGCGCAGCCGTTCGATCAGCGCCGCCGCAGCCAGCACCTCGCCGACGCTCGCGCCATGGATCCAGACCAGCGGCCCGTGCGGCCGCACGTCCCGGGACAGGCCGCGCCGTTCGCCGACGCGCGCGGGGTCTTCCTTGCCCTGCTTCAGCCGCCGCTTGATCAGCGCAGGCGCGAGCGGCACCAGGCCGGAAGCCAGGCGCCTGTACATCCGCAGCGTCATCGGCAGCGAACTAGGCAGCGACTTAGGCATCTTGGGGTCCCGGGCGGCCGAGTTGCGCATAGGCGCGACGGGTCGCTTCGTTCAAGGTGTCCTCCAGATCCTGCCGCAGCGCTTCCATGGTGGCCGCGTCGGCGTCCGGAGGGACGTGGATTTCCTTGATGCCGACCAGGGCGCCCCGTCCGAATGGCAAATTGATGGTGGTGCGGTCCCAGTTCTTCAGCCGGATGAAGCGACTGGTCGCCATCGCGAAAGGCATGATCGGCCGCCCCGATTCCCGTGCGAGCATGATGATGCCGAGTCCGGCCACGCGCGAGCGCTTCGGGACATCGGCGGTCAGCGCGACATTACAACCGTCCTGAAGCGTGCGCACCATCTCCTTGAAGGCGCCGACCCCACCTTTGCGGTGGAAAGCCCCGCCATGATCGCCGGAACCGCGGATCGTGCCGATGCCGAGCCGCTCGGCGGCGATGGCGTTGAACTCGCCGTCGCGGTGCCGGGAGATCAGCACCCTGGCCTTGTACCAGTCCTTGTTCTTGATGAACGGGGTGAGGAAATGCTGGCCGTGCCAGAAGGCGAAGATCGCAGGGATCTGCGGCTCGACGCGAGCGTAGACGTCAGGCGGATCGAACGTGAACTTGTTGGTCCGCCAGACCAGCCGCAGATATTCGGCCGCCAGGATCCCGACGGCACGCTGAAACCAGCTGCTCCGCAGCGTATTGCGAAGCAGTCTCTTCAACGTGCCGGCTTCGATTCTTGATTCGGGTCGAGCAGCCGGTGGAGATGGACGATGAAATAGCGCATCTGCGCATTGTCGACCGTGCTCTGCGCCTTGGCCCGCCAGGCGGCGTGAGCGGTCGCATAGTTCGGATAGAGGCCGACGATCTCGACGTCGTCGAGATTCTTGAACGTGTTGTGCTCGAGATCGACGAGCTCGCCGCCGATGACGAGATGCAGCAGTTGTTGCGGGGCACTATCTGACATGGATTCTCTTCCTAACGGACTGCCCGGCAAGCAGTATTCGACAAGCACAGCGGACGCGCTTCAGGGCAAGGGGCGGTTTCGAAAATGCGCGACGATGCTCGCATGACGATCCAGGCCCGCTGCCACCAGCACCCCGTGCGCCACTTCCCGGCGGTTATAGAGGAGGGGTTCTCCGGAGAGGTCGCTCATCCTACCATCCGCTTCCTGCACGATCAAATCCGCAGCCGCAAGATCCCAATCATGGCTATTGCCCCCCGCAAAAGCCGCATCCAGCGCGCCGTGGGCGACCCGGCACAGCCGAAGCGCCAGCGAACCGATTCGCGGATGCAGCTTGATCTCGCCCGGTGACGGCTTGAGCCGCTCGACCAGCGGTTTCGGGCCGGCCACGCGGGAGAAGTCGAGCTCGGCCCCTAGCCTCGCCCGCACGCGCCTGTCGTTGAGGGTCGTGCCCTGCCCGCGCGCGGCGAAAAAGAACTCGTCGCTGGTCGGCGCGAACACCGCAGCGAGCACGGGCGAGGCCCCCTCGACCAGCGCTACGCTGACGCACCAGTCGTCATGGCCGCCCAGATAGTTGCGCGTGCCGTCGATGGGATCGACGACCCAGACCAGGCGCCGCGACAGCCGCGCCTGGTCATCGGCGCTTTCCTCCGACAACCAGCCATAATCGGGCGTCGCGCCGCGCAAGCGCGCTTCGAGGAGATCGTTGACGGCGATGTCGGCTTCGGAGACCGGCGAGGACGCGCCCTTGATCCACTTCTTCAGCTCGGTGCCGAACATCGACAGCGCGAGCGCGCCCGCTTCCCGCACCGTGTCTTTCAGCAGCGCCGCGTCGCGGGCCAGAATGGTCTCGTCCAGGGAGTTCGCGTCAGCGTCCGCCAAGCGTCAAACCCTCGATGCGCACCGTCGGCGCATTGATGCCGTAGCGGAACTCGAGGTCGCTGGCGGGCTGCATCGACTTGAAGATCTCGAACAGGTGCCCTGCGATGGTCACCTCGCTCACGGGATAGGTGATCTCGCCGTTCTCGATCCAGAAGCCGGAGGCGCCGCGGCTGTAATCGCCGGTGACGCCATTGACGCCGGAGCCGATCAGATCGGTGACGTAGAAACCCTGCTTGATGTCGGAGATCAGCTCGGCCGGCGTCGGCGTGCCGGCCTCGAGATGCAGATTGTACGGCCCCGGCGAGGGCGAGGACGACACGCCGCGATGGGCATGGCCGGTGGTCGCAAGGCCCAGCTCGCGCGCGGTCGCGCAATCCAAAAGCCAGGTCGTCAGCACGCCCTCGTCGACCAGCGCCTGTCTCTTCACGGCGACGCCTTCCGCATCGAAGGTCTGCGAGCGCAGGCCGCGCTTGCGCAGGGGATCGTCGATGATGCGGATGTTCCTGGCGAAGAGCTGCTGACCGAGCTTGTCCTTCAAAAAGCTCGTCTTGCGCGCGATCGACGCGCCGTTGATGGCACCGACGACATGGCCGACCAGCGAGCCCGCCACGCGCGGATCGAACACGACCGGCACCTTGCAGGTCTCGACCTTGCGCGGATTGGAGCGCTTCACCGTACGCTCGCCGGCCGAACGGCCGACATATTCGGGCGACAGGAGATCCGAGGCATGCGGCGCCGAGGTGAAATCATAGTCGCGCTCCATGCCGGTGCCTTCGCCGGAGATCGCGGTCGCGGAGATGCCCTGGCTCGAGCGCAGATAAGAGCCATGGAAGCCGGTGCTGGTGACGAGCACCATGCCGCCGATACCGGCGGAAGCCGACGCGCCGCCGGACTTGGTCACGCCCTTCACGGCGATCGCGGCCGCTTCCGCTTCGAGCGCACGCCGCTCGAGCTCGGTGGTCGCCGGCACGTTGGGATCGAGCAGGTCGAGATCGGGGAAGTCGCGCGCAAGCAGCGCGGGATCGGCGAGCCCGACATATTTGTCGACTGGCGCAACGCGCGCCATCGCCACCGCACGCTCAGCGAGCTTGGCGACGGCATCGCCGCTGACGTCGTTGGTCGACACCACCGCCTGGCGCTGGCCGACCAGCACGCGCAGCCCGACATCGTCGCCCTCGGAACGCTCGGATTCCTCGACGCGGCCGTCACGCACCTCGACGCCCTGCGAGATGCCGCGCACCGCGACCGCATCGGCGGCGTCCGCGCCGGCGCGCTTCGCCGCATCCACCAGCCGCTGCGCGAGATCCGACAGCTGAGACTGATCGAACAGGTCGCGGCCAGACTTGGAGGAATCCTTGGGCGAAAGCGTCGAGCTTGCGGATGGTGAAGAGTTCACGAACGAAATCCTGTTGGGGGCGGGTTCGAGGGCCGAGGGGCCGAACCCACCAGATGTGCCCGATTGGAGCGGACTTCAAGCATTTTCGGCCCGCCGAAAGCTCAGATTCGCGGCAGCGCGGCAACGTCTCGTCAATCATGCGCGCCAAGGTCTTGTCAATCATGAGCGGCAGTGACGGGGGGTTAACCAGCCTTTTTAAGCGGTTTCCGAAGCTTCCCGCGCTAAGGTCCTCGCATCGACCGGGAACATAATCCCGGCGGGGAGACTAAAGCCGTGAGGCGTCAAACAGCAACATGCGGGGTCGCTCCCGCCGGGTCGAGCCGCGCATTGCGGCTCGACCCTCTTTCCCTTCCGGTCCGCTTCGACGCGCACGATCCGCGCGCCGACGGCCACACCAGACAGATCGAGCTTCATCGCGAACGCGTCGTGCTGCGCCGTGCGATCCGCGGCATGCAGATGGCGGTCAACGTCCGCGTCAGTGATTTCACCGGCATCGCATTGCGCGGCGATGACGAGGCGCAGACGCTCGTCCTGGTCCACCGCGATCCCTCGCTTTCCATTCCGCTGCTCGTCAGCGCCGATGGCGACGAGATCCTCGAAGCCTGGGCGACCTGGAGCGAGATCTTCGCGCTGCCGCAGCTCGACGAAGGCACGCGCGAGCCCGCGCCGCGGCGCCGCCGATGCAACGCCATCCGCGCCCGCCGTCCGAAATTCCTGATGCGCCGCCGCGCCGGCATTGCGCGCGAGCTTTCCATTCATCGCGACGAGCGCGAGATCATCGCAAGGAACTGAGCAAGGTTTTGGTAGGGTGGGTTAACCGAAGGCGTAACCCACCTCTTTTGTGTCCGCAGAAACAGACAGTGGTGGGTTACGCTTCGCTAACCTACCCTACGAGTTCTACACTGCCCGCATCACCGCGTCCGCGAGCAACCCCGCAAACAATAGCAGCCCCGCATCGCGGTTCGATTTGAATAGCCGCAAACAGAGCGCAGGATCGTTGATCCTGAGCCGCATGATCTGCCAGACCAGATGCAGGGCGAAGGCCAACAGCCCGAGCCAGGCCGGCCAGCGCGCATCGCCAGATGCCAGCGCGATGCCGATCAGCATCACCGCGAGCCCGTAGAACATGATGAGCGCCTGATGCGTGTGCGCGCCGAACAGGCGCGCGGTCGACTTGATGCCGATCAGCGCATCGTCCTCGGTGTCCTGGTGCGCGTAGATGGTGTCATAGCCGATCACCCAGGCGATCGCGCCGGCATAGAGCACGAGCGCGGTCACATCGATGCGGGCGAAGGTGACGGCAAATCCCATCAGGGCGCCCCAGGAGAAGGCGAGGCCGAGCACGATCTGCGGCCACCAGGTGATGCGCTTCATGAAGGGATAGATCGCGACGATCACGAGCGAGGCGATCCCGGTCAAAATCGCGAAGCGGTTGAACTGCAGCAGCACGACGAGCCCGATCAGGGCCTGCGCGACCAGGAAGATCAGCGCCTGCGTCACGCTCACCTGCCCAGAGGGCAGCGGCCGCGAACGCGTACGCTCGACCCTGGCATCGAGGTCGCGGTCGGTGATGTCGTTCCAGGTGCAGCCGGCGCCGCGCATCACGAAGGCGCCGATGAAGAACAGGACGATGATGAGCGGCAGGCGGCCGATGTCGTGCGCCATGCCGGCGGCGAGCGCTGCGGACCACCAGCACGGCATCAACAGAAGCCAGGAGCCAATCGGACGATCGAAGCGGGACAGCCGCAGGTAAGGCCGCGCCCATTGCGGCGCGACCGTATCCACCCAGTTGCCGGTGGAATCGGCAACGCGGGCGGAAGCATCACTCATCGGGTCAGAACGTTGCCGTTGAGCGTGTCGAAGGTGCTGCCGCCCTTCTTGCCGGCATTGGCCTCCGGCACCGAAGCCGAGGAGCCGAGCACCTCGCTCAGCGAGGGGCCGGCCGGTCCGCGCGGACCACCCTGCTGCATCTGCTGCGCCACCATGCAGACCTTCTTCTGCATGTTTTCGGTATTCTTGTGCCCGGCCTTCATCTGATCGCCGATCTGCGGCGGGATTCCGCATTTGGCGGCGTGGCTCTCGATGTACTTGATCATCTTGACCTCAGCCTGGCTGAAGTTGCCGATCAGCTTGCAGGCCTCGTCGGGCGGGGCGTGACGGTCGCTCGCGGCCTTGATCAGCTTGCCGCGCTTCTCGGCCTCCTCACGCAAGGGGATGAAGGCCTTCATGCATTCCTCGCCGGGACCGCTCTGCGTCGGCGGCGCCGCGCTGAACGCACCGCCACCGCCGACGGGAGCCGCGCCGTTCGCGGGGAAGGATGATTGCGGCGCCGTGCCCACGGAGGCGACTGGCGCCGAACCGTTGACCGGCGGAAAGGCGGAATCGGAAGTCGCGGCCTGGCCGGGCAGTGGCGCCGGGAAGGCGCCTTGCGCATAAGCTCCTGCGGCGCCCATGGTGACCATGGCGGCAATGATCGGAACCATCAAACGACGGATCATGAAGGCTGTCTCTCCGGCGGGAGCTACGGGGTTCGGCGTCTTCCTAATTGAAGCGCAACCAGCGTGTTCGCGTTTTTACGATTCCCGCCGCCGCTTAACAACCCGTCGAATTGGGCAAGAGCGCGGCGCCGGGACGCACCGTGGGGGCAATAATTACCCCCGAAAGCGCTGCTTTCGGTTAAGAACGGCGGCAAATCGGACCTTGAGCAATGCCCTCCCACGATTTTCGCGCCCCCCGCCTGTTTGTCGACGCCCCCCTAGCGCAGGACGCCAGGGTCGCGCTCGACCGCGACCAGAGCAATTATCTCGGAAATGTGCTCAGGCTCGGCGCCGGCGCCTCGGTCCTGGCGTTCAACGGGCGTGACGGCGAGTGGCAGGCCGCGATCGAGGGCCGGAAACGCCCCGACAGCCTGGTGATCCTGCAGCAGACCCGCGCGCAGGACACCCTGCCCGACCTCGCCTATGTCTTCGCGCCGCTGAAGCACGCCCGGCTGGATTACACGGTCCAGAAGGCCGTGGAGATGGGCGCCGCCACCCTGCAGCCGGTGCTGACCCGGTTCACCCAGGCCTCGCGCGTCAACAGCGAGCGCATGCGCGCCAATGTGATCGAGGCGGCCGAGCAATGCGGCATCCTGAGCCTTGCCTCCGTGACCGAACCGGTGGCGCTCGAGCGCTTTCTAAGCCAGCGCGAATCAAGCCGCCTGCTGGTGTTCTGCGACGAGGCAGCCGACGTCGAGAACCCGATTCGCGGCCTTCAGGACGCGCGCGAGGCAGGGCACGGCATCGACGTGCTGATCGGTCCCGAAGGCGGCTTCGCCGAGGAAGAGCGGGCGCTGCTGTTGCGGCAGCCCAAAATCCTGCGGCTGGCGCTCGGCCCCCGGATCCTGCGCGCCGACACGGCCGCGGTCGCGGCTCTGGCGCTGGTCCAGGCGGTGCTGGGCGATTGGGGCGGCGGATCGGTCTAATTAGTTTCCGCGGGCACGCTCTGTAAGCCTCAGGCAATCCCGACGCGGAAGCATCCCCACCCCAGCCCTCCCCCGCAGGCGGGAGAGGGAGCGCACCTGTTTCGCGGCCGCAAGCGGGCCGGTCGAATCCCCGCCAGCCATGTGCATTGGCCGAACCGTTAAGCGATTGATCCTTTGGAGGTCGAAACCGCCACCCGGCCATGCTAAGGGGCTGCGCCAACGCCCCTTCCCCCTTTTCCGCCCGGGTCCACCGGGACGATGGGACCTGAGATGACCGCGACTGCCATCCCGAACGCTGCTGGCTCCGCCTGGGCGGATACGCTGCTCCTGTCGTTCGCGCAGGCCGGCTACCTCAGGGCCGAGCCCGCCATATTGCAACCGGCCGAACCGTTCCTGGACCTCTCCGGAGAGGACATCCGCAAGAGCCTGTACCTCACGACGGACCTGACCGGGGAGGAGCTCTGCCTGCGTCCGGACCTGACCATCCCGGTGGCGCGCGACTATCTGTCCTCCGGCCGCGCCGGCCAGCCGGCCGGCTTCAGCTATCTCGGTCCGGTATTTCGCTACCGCAACGGACAGCCCAGCGAATTCCTTCAGGCCGGCATCGAGTCCTTTGGCCGCCAGGACCGCGCCGCGGCCGACGCCGAGATGCTGGCGCTGGCGCTGGAGGCGACCGCGGCCTTCGGCGTGAGCGACGTCGAAATCCGCACCGGCGACGTGGCGCTGTTCAACGCGCTGCTCGATGCGCTCGACCTCTACCCGGTCTGGCGCCGCCGCCTGGTCAAGGACTTCAACCGCAAGATCAGCCTCGAGCAGGACCTGGAGCGCCTCGCGCACGCCACCACCGCGACCCGCAGCGAATATGAGGGCGTGCTCGCCGCGCTCGCCGGCTCCGACCGCAAGGCGGCGCTTGCCTTCGTCACCGACCTGATGTCGATCGCCGGCACCACGAATGTCGGCGGCCGCACCACGGCCGAGATCGCCGACCGCTTCCTCGAGCAATCGACGCTGAAGGGCGGCGCGCTGCCGCGCGAGGCGCTCGCCGTGCTGAAGCGCTTCCTGGCAATCTCGGGCAATCCCGACGACGCCATTGCCGAGCTGCGCGCACTCACCACTGAAGCAAAGCTCGACATCACGGCCGCGATCGACCAGTTCGAAAGCCGGATTGGCTTCATGGCGGCGCGCGGCATCGACGTGAAGCAGACGCGCTTCTCGACCGCGTTCGGGCGCGGGCTCGATTACTACACCGGCTTCGAATTCGAACTGCATCACAGGGGCAACGGCGCCGAGCCGCTGGTCGCCGGCGGCCGCTATGACGGGCTGATGACCCAGCTCGGATCGGTCGCGCCGATCCCCGCCGTCGGCTTCTCGGTCTGGGTGGATGCGCTGACCCGGATCGGCCGCAAGGAGCTCAAGTCATGAGCGCGCCATTCGTCCTGGCCGTTCCCTCCAAGGGCCGCCTTCAGGAAAACACCGAGGCCTTTTTCGCCCGTGCGGGCCTCAAGCTGTCGAAGGCCGGCGGCGCCCGCGACTATCGCGGCACGATCGCAGGCCTCGACAATGTCGAGGTCGCCTATCTCTCGGCGAGCGAGATCGCCTCGCAACTGGCCCGCGGCTTCGCGCATCTCGGCGTCACCGGCGAAGATCTGGTGCGCGAGAACATCGCGGACGCCGACACGCGCGTGTCCCTGATCGAGGGGCTCGGCTTCGGCTACGCCGACGTCGTCGTCGCCGTGCCGCAGGCCTGGATCGACGTCCGCACCATGGCCGACCTCGACGACGTCACCACCGGCTTCCGCGAGCAGCATCACATGCGGATGCGGGTCGCGACCAAGTTCATCAACCTCACCCGCGCCTTCTTCTCGAGCCACGGCATCGTCGACTACCGCATCGTCGAAAGCGCCGGTGCGACCGAAGGTGCGCCGGCGGCCGGCGCCGCCGAGCTGATCGTCGACATCACCACGACCGGCGCGACGCTCGCCGCCAACGGATTGAGGGTGCTCGACGACGGCGTGATGCTGCGTAGCCAGGCCAATCTGGTCGCCTCCAGGGACGCCGACTGGTCGCCGCAGGCCCGGGAGACCGCGCGCGTCATCCTGGATCACATCGCGGCGCGGGCGCGGGCCACCAAATACCGCGAGGTCCGCACCCGATTCCGCCAGTGCGACGCCGCCCTGCTCGGCGAAGCTCACAGCCGGTTCGGCGTCGAAACCCCGTTCGGCGGGCCGACCTCGTCGGGCATGCTCACGTTGCACTGCCCGCCGGGCCAGCTCTATGCGCTCGCGAGCTTCCTGCGCGACCATGGCGCCGAGACGGTGTCGGTCGGTTCGCTCGATTACGTGTTCGACCGGGAGAACCCGCTGTTCGCCAAGCTCGAGACATTCCTGCGGCGGTGAGCCCCGGGGTTCATTCAGCGTAGCGACAGCAAGCGGCAGCTACCATATGCTGTTTGGAACAATTGAAGGTCTCTGGAACCTTGATCGATGACGCTCGGCTCTGACGTTTCCACCCTGACGACCACCGTGGCCAACGCCGCGGCGAAAGGGCTGTCGATTGTCGTCCCCGTCTACAATGAGGCCGCGGGACTTTCGATCCTGCACGAGCGGATCTGCGAGCTCGCCAGGACCCTGCGGCAGCGCTACCGCCTGTCTTGCGAGGTCGTCTATGTCGACGACGGCAGCGCGGATGCGACGCTGTCGATCGCCCGCGCACTGCCCGCCGACGCGCTCGACCTCCAGGTGGTCTCGCTGTCGCGCAATTTCGGCAAGGAGGCGGCGCTGATGGCCGGCCTCGATCATGCCCGCCGCGGCGCCGTGATGTTCATGGACGGCGACGGCCAGCATCCGCCGGCCCTGGTCGAGCAGCTCGTGCGGCACTGGATCGAAGATGGCTACGACGTCGTCTATACCGCCAAGGCACATCGCGACAACGAGACCTTCCTGCGGCGGCTCGCCGTGCACGGCTTCTACGCGCTCATCAACTGGGGCGCGCGCCAGAAGATCCCCGAGGACGCCGGCGACTTCCGCCTGCTGTCACCGCGTGCGGTGGCAGCACTCAGGCAGTTGCCGGAGCGCAACCGCTTCTTCAAGGGGCTCGCAAGCTGGATCGGTTTCCGCCAAATCCGCGTCGACTACGAGCCGGCGCCGCGCACCCATGGCGTGACCACGTTCAACGCCGCACGCCTGCTCGGCCTGTCGATCGAGGGCCTGACCTCGTTCTCGGTGGCGCCGCTGCGCTTTGCCAGCCTGCTCGGCGTGATCCTGGCAGGCGGCGCCTTCCTGTTCGGCCTCTCGATCCTCTGGGAGGTCTGGACCACCGGCAAGCAGGTGCCCGGCTATCCCTCGCTCGTGGTCGGCCTGATGACGATCGGCGGCGTGCAGCTCATCATGATCGGCATTGTCGGCGAATATATCGGCAAGATCCTGTCCGAGCTGAAGGCGCGCCCGATCTACTTCGTTGCCGAGCACAGCGAGAAGCGCTTCGAGGCCGACACGGCCGACGACGCCTCGAAGAGGACGGCGGCCGAATGAGCGAGGCCGCGACGCCGCGGCGGATCTGGCTCTGCGCCGACGACTATGGCATCAGCCCCGGCGTCAACCGCGCCATCCGCGATTTGATCGAACGCGGCCGCCTCAACGCCACTTCGGTGATGATGGTCGGTCCCGCGATCGACCACGGCGAGATCGACGCGCTGAACGCCGCAGCCAAGAACAGCCCGCGTTGCGCGATCGGATTGCACGTGACGCTGTCGGCGCCGTTCCGGCCGCTCACCATGCATTTCCGTCCGCTCGACGGCGACATGTTCCTAGGCTTTCCGAAACTGCTGCGCGCAGGCCTTGCCCGGCGGCTCGACCGCGAATTCTTTCGCAATGAGGTGAAGGCGCAGCTCGCGGCCTTCGCGGAAGCCTTCGGCCGCGCGCCGGATTTTGTCGACGGCCATCAGCATGTGCAGCTCTTTCCGCAGGTGCGCGACGGCTTTGTCGATGCGGTCAGCGAGGTCGCGCCAAAGGCGTGGGTGCGCCAGGGCGGCCGCGACCTGCCGCTGGCGCAACGGCTGGCTTCGCCCAAGGCGCTGGTGCTCGATGTCCTCAGCGCGCAATTCCGCCAGCGCGCCCGCCGTGCCGGCCTCGGCTTCAATCCCGGCTTCGCCGGCGCCTATGACTTCACGCGGGCCGCCGATTTCGCCGCGCTGATGCAGCAATTCATCCAGGGCCTGCCGGATGGCGGCCTCATCATGTGCCACCCCGGCTTCGTCGACGATGTCCTCACCAGCCTTGACCCGATGACGGATGTGCGCGAGCGCGAGCATGCCTATCTCGCCAGCGACGCGTTCCCGCGCCTGCTTGGGTCAAGCAACGTGACATTGGCGTGAAACGGCCGAAGGCAGGCTGCCGGGCAGCTTGTCGCATACGGAAATTTAATCCGCAGGCCACTGTTGGGGCCACATTGGAACCCTACATCTTCGACGCGCATGTTTCGCGCGAGGGAGACTGACCATGACGCCGCAGGAACGCCAGCTCGTCGACGAGCTTTTCGATCGGCTTTCGAAACTCGAGAATGCACCGCGCGATCCCGATGCGATCGCCGCGATCTCCGATGGCCTGCGCAAGGCGCCCGGCGCGATCTATGCGCTGGTGCAGACCGTGCTGTTGCAGGACGAGGCGCTGAAGCGCGCCCATGCCCGCATCCAGGAGCTGGAGGCGGCCCACGCGCCGGAGCAGGCGCAGTCCGGCGGCTTCCTGGACTCCATGCGCGAGTCGCTGTTCGGCGCGAGCCCCTCGCGCGGCTCGGTTCCGAACGTGCCGCCGCGTGACTCGCGGCCGGTGTGGAACACCGGCCAGGCGATGCAGCAAACGCAGCCGGGTTACGGCCAGCCGCCCTACGGACAGGCTTATGGTCAGGGCCAGGGCTATGGCGCCCCGCCGGTCGGCGGTGGCGGCGGCTCCTTCCTCGGCACGGCCGCGGCCGCGGCCGCAGGCGTCGTCGGCGGCTCGCTGCTGCTCTCAAGCATCCGCAACATGATGGGCGGACCGCATCAGCAGGCCTTTGGCGATACCAGCATCGCCGGGGACCGCGGCGGCGGCAGCCCGTGGGGCGGCAGCGACCAGTCCGGCGGCTCGCTCGCGCGCGATGCCGGCCTCAACGATATCGGCTCGAACCGCAGCGACGATTCCCGACAGGGCTTCGTCGACCAGGCGTCGAACAACGATCGCAATGACAACGATCAGAACTACGACGACGATCACGACGACGACAACACGGACATGGCCGACGACAGCGATTTCGGCGGCGACGACGATGGCGGCAGCGATTACGCGTAATGCTACTCTTCCTACGTCAAACAAAACGGCCGCCGATAAGGCGGCCGTTCTCGTTTAATGCCCAGAACTCTTCCCTTCTCCCCTTACAAGGGGAGAGGGTAAGGAGCGAGCGCTTGGCCTCACATCACCACGACCTTGGTGCCGACATTGACGCGGCCATAGAGGTCGATGACGTCCTCGTTGCGCATGCGGATGCAGCCCGAGGAGACGTTGGTGCCGATGGTCCAGGGCTCGTTGGAGCCGTGGATGCGGTAGAGCGTCGAGCCCAGATACATCGCGCGCGCGCCGAGCGGGTTTTCAGGACCGCCCTCCATGTGCCGCGGCAGGTCGGGACGGCGGGCGATCATCTCGGCCGGCGGTGTCCAGTCCGGCCATTCGCGCTTGGCCGTGATCGACTTCACGCCGGTCCAGGTAAAGCCCTCGCGTCCGACGCCGATGCCGTAGCGCAGCGCCCTGCCGTTGCCTTCGACGAGATAGAGGAACTTGTTCGAAGAATCGACCACGATGGTGCCGGCAGTTTCCCTGCCGCTATAGTCAACGAGTTGTTTCTCGAATTTCGGATCGAACGGACGCTGCCGCGGGTCGATCCCCTCCTGTTGAACCGCGCCCTGCATCTGCGGGTCACCGCCCATCGGCGGCATACGGCGCTGGTCGTAATAGGCCGGCTGCTGCTGATACATCGGCTGCTGTTGCTGCGGATAATAGGTCCGGCCGCGCCCGGGGGCATCGCCGAACAAGAACTCGATGAAGCCGCCGCCCATGTTCGAATTCATGTTCGAGTTGGAGGCGACGCGCACCGGTGCCGGCGGGACCTGCGGCGCGTAGAGCACCGCGGGCGGATCGTTCGGCACGGTATTGTCGAAGGCGCTCGCGCTGTCAGCGCCGGCCATGAAGGTGCAAGCGCTGCCGAGCAGCGCGACAGACATTCTCTTGAACATCGACGTACTCTGTACTGTTTCGTCTAGATCGCATTCGTCGTGGAGAGCGCCTGGCTGATCCGCGCTTCCCGACGTGGTCAATAGAGATCAAAAGCAAATCGGTTTGGTAAACGTATCAGGCGTTTCGATTCACCACGCTGTCAGCACGGGTGCAATTTGGCGATCAGCGTTTATTTTCGGTGAACGGCGAATTCGCATGGTTAATCGCTCCTTTGCGCGCCGTCGCCCGCGGCCGCATCACAGTTCCCGCTGTGAACTTCGTGTTAAATCGCTTCTGCCTACAAAGACGCGTGAGTGAGGTGGGGGGAGTATCCTAATGGCTGTTCACCGCAAACGTTTTCGCGTCGAGGAAGCTGTCGTCGGCGAGATGCCAATTCCTGAAGTAATCGACGAGGCTCTTCCGATGCATAGCGAGATCATGGCCGAGCTGCGCGCGATCCGTGCACAGATGGCCCGCAGCAGTCACGCAGCCCACGCCGCGCTGCCGCCGAGCGAAACCGTCATGGCGCAGGAAGTTGCCGATGCGCGCGTGATGCTGGAAACCTATCGCGCCCAGATCGAGCAGTGCGAGAAGCTCAAGGTCGAGCTCGACCTCATTCACGACGCCATCAGCCGCACCAAGCGCGAGATCGCGGTGCTGCATGGCAAGAGCTTCAACGGCGAGGAGATGGCCAAGGTCAATGGCGAGCTCGGCGCGGTCGTCGGCGGCACCGAGCAGGCGACCCAGCAGATCCTCGAAGCCGCCGAATCGATCGACCAGGCCGCATCCGCGCTGTCCAAGGTGGACTCGATCGACCAGCAGAAGCGGCTCGCCGACGATATCCAGGAACGCGTCATCTCGATCTTCGAGGCCTGCAACTTCCAGGACCTGACCGGCCAGCGCATCAACAAGGTCATGACCACGATGAAGTTCATCGAGCAGCACATCAATGCGATGATGGACATCTGGGGCGGCGTCGACGCGATCAAGGCGCATGCGCCGCCGATCATCGACACCCGCGACGAGGACGCCAAGCTGCTCAACGGTCCGAAACTCACCGGCGACGTCGGCCATGCCTCGCAGGACGACATCGACGCGCTGTTCGACTGAGCGGACGGAGATAGCGAAAATACAAAACGCCGGCTCTCGCCGGCGTTTTTTTGTCGTTGCGAGCGAACCTCGCAATGACGAGTGGTCAGGCCGCCACCTCGACTACGCCTTCGGCGCGCAGCGGACGTAGACCATGTTGCCGTAACGGGTGGCGGCGTCCTTGTCGATGAAGCGGGTGATCAGGACGCGGCCGTCGAAGGAGACGATCTCGCGATCCTGCTCGCCGGGGGTCGGACCGGACGGTCCGATATAATTCTTGCCGCTCGGCGAGCCCTTGAGCCGCAGTTCCTGCGGGGTCGCCTGGTCGGCCAGATGCATGATCACGCCGCCGGAGGAACCGGCGCCGATCACATAAGGATTCTTGCACTGCGCACGCGCGGCAGCTTCGGTGCGGGCACGATCGGCCGGGTTCTGGAACGAGGCGAGGCCCCAGCGGCCGACGATCTCGTCGGAGCGGATGCTCGCCGGCATTTCCGGCCCGGTGCCGGGCTCGGCCTCGGGTGCCGGCTGGGACGAGGAGAAGGACGGCAGGCTCATACCGCCGCCGCAGGCGCCAAGCAGCAGCGCCAACAATGAGGCGGCGGCCAGATTGGCAGCCGTCCGCGCCTGAGCTGAACTGATCATGGCATTCCCCCGAACAAGACCTTGGCCACACCCCTCCCGCAGCCAAGCGCAAAACCGCTGCCGGGGCAATGACGTCCTTTTATACGCCAACACCACGAACGAGTTTCCGAAAACACCATCCTATATCCGCCTCACCAATCGCTTAACCACCTTTGCTTGACAGGATCGCGGCCAAGCCATATTTCCGGGCGCACTATTAGCACTCGGAAAGACCGATTGCTAAGCGCGCCATTCGACCCTCGGAGAGGTTGGATGGAAGCTCCGCCCTCACCCACTTCCGCTGTTTTCGACAAGCGAGCCTCCAAAGGGAAACGTCATGGCTAAGTCCAAATTTCGTCCGCTGCATGACCGTGTCGTGGTCAAACGTATCGACGCCGAGGAAAAGACCAAGGGCGGCATCATCATTCCGGACACTGCCAAGGAAAAGCCGTCCCAGGGTGAAGTCGTCGCCGTCGGCCCGGGCGGCCGCGACGAGACCGGCAAGCTGATCCCGATCGACCTCAAGGTCGGCGACCGCGTGCTGTTCGGCAAGTGGTCGGGCACCGAAGTCAAGATCGACAACGAAGAGCTCCTGATCATGAAGGAGTCGGACATCATGGGCGTGCTGGCCTAAGGCCATCAGCCTGAACCGCCGCTGAATGCTCCATCGTCATGCCCGGGCCCAACCCGGGCATCCATCGTTCTTCGTATGATGATGAATTGCCGGCCAGGCCCGGCAATGACGAGGGAAAATGCGGCGCCCCATCGATCCAAGTTTTTCAGGAGTTAGAAAATGGCTGCCAAAGACGTCAAATTTTCCGGAGACGCGCGCGAACGCATGCTGCGCGGCGTCGACGTTCTCGCCAACGCCGTCAAGGTGACGCTCGGCCCGAAGGGCCGCAACGTCGTCATCGAGAAGTCGTTCGGCGCGCCCCGCATCACCAAGGACGGCGTCACCGTCGCCAAGGAGATCGAGCTCGAGGACAAGTTCGAGAACATGGGCGCCCAGATGGTGCGCGAGGTCGCTTCCAAGACCAACGACCTCGCCGGCGACGGTACCACCACCGCGACCGTGCTGGCCCAGGCCATCGTGCGCGAAGGCGCCAAGGCGGTTGCCGCCGGCATGAACCCGATGGACCTCAAGCGCGGCATCGACACCGCGGTGGCGGCCGTGATCAAGGACATCGAGAAGCGCGCCAAGCCGGTCGCCTCCTCCTCCGAGGTCGCCCAGGTCGGCACCATCTCGGCCAACGGCGATTCCGCCATCGGCAAGATGATCGCCCAGGCGATGCAGAAGGTCGGCAACGAGGGCGTCATCACGGTCGAGGAAAACAAGTCGCTCGACACCGAAGTCGACATCGTCGAGGGCATGAAGTTCGACCGCGGCTATCTGTCGCCCTACTTCGTCACCAACGCCGAGAAGATGACCGCCGAACTCGAGGACGCCTACATCCTCCTGCACGAGAAGAAGCTGTCCGGCCTGCAGGCCATGCTGCCGGTGCTGGAAGCCGTTGTGCAGTCGGGCAAGCCGCTCGTCATCATCGCCGAGGACGTCGAGGGTGAGGCGCTGGCGACGCTGGTCGTCAACCGCCTGCGCGGTGGCCTCAAGGTCGCTGCCGTCAAGGCGCCGGGCTTCGGCGATCGCCGCAAGGCCATGCTCGAGGACATCGCGATCCTCACCGGCGGCCAGCTCATCTCGGAAGATCTCGGCATGAAGCTCGAGAACGTCACGGTGAAGATGCTCGGCCGCGCCGGCAAGGTCGTGATCGACAAGGAGAACACCACGATCGTCAAGGGCGCCGGCAAGAAGCCCGACATCGAGGCCCGCGTCGGCCAGATCAAGGCGCAGATCGAGGAGACCACCTCGGACTACGACCGTGAGAAGCTGCAGGAGCGTCTCGCCAAGCTCGCCGGCGGCGTCGCGGTGATCCGCGTCGGCGGCGCGACCGAGATCGAGGTCAAGGAGAAGAAGGACCGCGTCGAGGACGCGCTCAACGCCACCCGCGCCGCGGTGCAGGAAGGCATCGTCCCCGGCGGCGGCGTCGCGCTGCTCCGTGCCAAGAAGGCGGTCGGCCGCCTCTCCAACGACAATGCCGACGTTCAGGCCGGCATCAACATCGTGTTGAAGGCGCTGGAAGCTCCGGTCCGCCAGATCTCCGAGAACGCCGGCCTCGAAGGCTCGGTCGTCGTCGGCAAGATCCTGGAGAACAAGTCCGAGACCTTCGGCTTCGACGCCCAGAACGAGGACTATGTCGACATGGTCGAGAAGGGCATCATCGATCCGGCCAAGGTGGTTCGCACCGCGCTCCAGGACGCCTCGTCGGTGGCAGGCCTCTTGGTGACCACCGAAGCCATGGTCGCCGAAATGCCGAAGAAGGACGCGCCCCCGGCGATGCCGCCCGGCGGCGGCATGGGCGGCTTCTAAGGCCTGTTCCTTCCATTACGATCGTGCGAAGGCCGCCTCCGGGCGGCCTTCTTTTTTGCCGATGATACCTCTCGCTTTCCAATTCAACCGACGGCCAAAACCCACTACGGTGGCGCGCCGATTCGATTGCTCGAGGATTTCATCGATGCGCGCGCCTCTGGTCTGCCCGACTGTTCTCCTGGCGGCTTTGCTTGCCGTTTCGCCTGAAGTCGCATCCGCCCAGATGAAGCTGTCGCCGAAGGCCACGGCACCTGGCGGCGTGGAGACGCGCTATTTCACCTCGATCGACGGGCTGATGGACGGTAATGCCGACGTGATCCTCAAGGAGACGCGGCAGGGCAAGACGGTCACCGCGGCCGTGCTCGACGTCTGCTATCCCGTCGCGAAGAATTCCGACCGCAAGGACCGCTTCGTCGCCAACCTCCAGGTCGCGGGCCAGACGCTGACCGGCACGACGCAGAGCGTCGGCGAGAAGGCGCTGGTCACCGTCAAGCTGCTGCGCAAGCCGACCGGCGACACCTTTGAATTCCGCGGCCAGATCTCGATCGGCCAGGTCGTGACCGAGGTCACTTCCCCCGACAATTCCGACCTCAGCGAGAAGGAATTTCTGGACAACCAGACCTCCGACGACGGCATCACGCCGCAGCCGAAGGATTTCACCGAGGTCTCGCCGGAAGCGATCGCGGTCAAGGTCAAGCTCGATGCGGCGACCGACGTCCTGAAGAGCCTGAAGGGCCAGGACGTCGAGGTGACGCTGGCGAGCCTCTCGGTCGGCTGCGACGCGCTCCGCGCCGGCGAGCAGACCATCAACATGTCGGTCGATCCGGAGCGCGCACCCGCGCTGCTCGCCAAGCTCAAGGCGATGCCGGGCGTCACCGCCGCAGGCTGGACCGCAGGAATGACCGAAATGGATCGCACCATCCGCTTCCCTGCCGCCGACTGGCGCGACGGCGACAAGATCAACCGCGACAAGCTCGCTACCGCCGTCTCGAACGTCCTGAGCAGGACGCTCGCAGCGAAGCCGGTCTCGCAGAGCTTCAGCCCGACCACCGGCAAGCTCAAGCTCGTCTTCAAACGGCCGAACCAGGATTTCCCCGCGCTCGAGCTCACCGACACGATCGAGGTCGCCGGCCTCGTCTCCGCGGACAAGCCGGGCTCAACCGACAAGCTCATGCTCTGGATCGGCAGCCCCTCGACCACGACCGCCGACGAGAGCACCGGCGCGAAGCTCAATCTGTCGGACGAGGCGGCGACCGACGAGGAGGGCGACCAGCCCGACGACAACGGCTCGGTCGAGGCGCTCGTCAAGGAGCTGAAGGGCCAGCGCTGGGATGCCGACAAGTCGCTGTGGAAATAGGCTGAGCCGCCACAGCCGTTCGCCGGATTGTTAAGATTCGATTCAGTCTAAGCGGCCATCATCGGTTAGCCGAACGTGGGTCGCATCATGCAAGACCACGAGCTGAGTACCCTTGGAAACATCCGGCCCGGGAATGTGGTTGGCGGCCAATTGCCGAGGCAGCCAGCCAGCCTGTGGGATCTCTTAAGCCACGATCGCGAAGAAGTGCTGGTGCTACGAGACCCCTATGGTGTTCGAGCGCGCACCTTTCTGCTGTTCACGATCGCACTTGTGGCAAGCTTTGGACTGGGATGGGCCGGGGGCCTGAATTGGCCTGCGTTCGCGAGCATGTTTGGCGTCAGCCCGATTGCCCAGAAAGCAGTGCCCTCATTGCGAGCTTCTGAACCAAGATCCGGGGGCAAGATTGAAGGCGCTCGAAAAACGGCCTCTTCCTCCGAGCAAACCGCACCCGCTTTCGTAGGAAGCATTCCCAAGACTTCCACCACCTCGAGCGCGCGCCCGTCGACGGCCTCGCAAGCACATACGAGCCCATCCGCGCCAGCGATGGCAATGAGGCAGCCCCTGGCGCCGGCACCTGAAACGAGGCCGACAACCATCCCCGGGTGGACGGTTGTCGACGTTCGGGACGGAACTGCTGTTCTCGAAGGCCCTGAGGGAATGCGGATGGCCGCGCGCGGCGACACTATTCCCGGGCTTGGGCGAATAGACTCCATCGTGCGCTGGGGCAATCGCTGGATCGTCGCCACCGCCAATGGATTGATTGCGACGCCGTAACCGTCCAACGACGGGGCGCCGGCTGCAACGAAGCTCAATTCCCGTTCATGCGGAAACGCAGCGGCTTCGGGCCGATCAGCGTGAGCACGTCGCCCTGGCGCTTCCAGGTCTCGGTGCCGGCGAGCGCCGCCACGAGTTCGTCATCGGCCTGCGCCTTGGCGGGCGGGCAGGAGCGGTCCTGGATCTGGCCGGGGACGAAGATCACGGTGTTGCCGGCAACCGAGAACTGACCCTTGCCGCCCTTGCACCAGAGCTCCAGCACGACCTCGCCATTGTCGCCGATCTCGATGTTCGGAATCCGCTTCGAGCCGGGCTGCGGCAACGCCTCGAGCGTCATCTCGGTGCCGAACGGGAAGCCCTCCTCGGCAGAAGCAACTCCCGACATCAGCAGCACCGCGACCGCCGCACACATCACCTGCTTGAGCGAACCCATATTGAGTGAACCCATGACACCTCTCGAACCGTCCTGACCCGGCGCACCTTCTATAAGACGGCGGCAATATTGAGAAGGTTCGTGCACCGCAGGCGCAAAAATCCCCGCGGGACTTAACCCGCGGGGATTCGTTACAGCAGGACGCGCGAGGCTACTTCAGCACCAGCGCCGTGAACGGCCAGACATAGGCCTGCAACGTCACGAGCACGCCGACCAAGCAGGCCAGCACGATCGAATGCCAGAACACGAAGCGCAGGATCGTGCCCTCATGCCCGTACCACCGCGTCGCGGTCGAGGCGACCACGATCGACTGCGCATCGATCATCTTGCCCATCACGCCGCCGGAGGAGTTCGCCGCCGCCATCAGCACCGGCGACAGGCCGATCTGCTCGGAGGTGATCCTCTGCAGGTTGCCGAACAGGATGTTCGAGGCGGTATCCGATCCCGTCAGCGCCACGCCCAACCAGCCGAGCAGCGTGCCGAAGAAGGGATAGAGCACGCCGGTCGCCGCGAAGGCGAGACCGAGCGTCGCGTCGACACCGGAGAGGCGGGTGAGCGTGCCGATCGCGAGCATCGCCGAGATCGTGATCAGCGAGATCGCGCACAGCCGGATCGTACGACCATACTCCACCAGCAGGCGCCCCGGCCCAACCCCCATCAGGACGCCGGAGATGATCGCCGCGATCAGCATGCCGGTGCCGGTGAACGACAGATAGGTGAACGAGAACACCGCGCCTTCCGCCGTCGGCTTGGCGGCGACCGGCGGCATCTTGTTGATCATCTGGTGCAGGTCGGGAACGGCGTAGTTCCAGGTGAAGATCGAGTTCGCCCAGGTCTTGAACGCACCGTTGCCCCAGATCAGCATCACGATACAGACGATGATCCACGGCAAGAGCGCGCTCCACAACTCGGACTGGGTGAGCGGCGTCTTGTCGAGCGGCGTGGCCTTTTCCATTTGCGCGGCCGACTCGTCGTGGCCGCGCAGCTCGGGCGACAACCAGAGCTGCTTCGGCTGCCACACCTTCAGGAACAGGATGAGCGCGCCCATCGAGATCAACGACGCCCCGATGTCGACGATCCAGGGATTGATGAAGTTGGAGATCACGAATTGCGGGACCGCGAACGACACGCCGGTGACGAGGATCGCCGGCCAGACGTCCTTCATGCCGCGCCAGCCCGCGAACGCCCAGACCACCCAGAACGGCACGATCAGGGAGAAGAACGGCAATTGCCGGCCGACCATCGCGCCGAGGATGTAGGGATCGAGCCCGGTGACGGACGCAAGGCCCTGGATCGGCGTGCCGAGTGCGCCATAAGCCACCGGCGCGGTGTTGGCGATCAGCGACAGGCCTGATGCGGCGAGCGGCGAGAAGCCGAGGCCGATCAGCACCGCACCGGTGATCGCGACCGGCGTGCCGAAGCCCGAGGCGCCTTCGAAGAACGCGCCGAACGAGAACGCGACCAGCAAGAGCTGCAGGCGCCTGTCCTCGGTGACGCCGCCGATGGCGCGCTTGAGTAGTTCAAAACGCCCGGTGCTCACCGTGACCTGGTAGAGGAAGATGACGTTGAGAACGATCCAGCCGATCGGGAAAAAGCCCGTGACGATGCCGAGCACCGAGGCGCGGATCGACATGCCCGCCGGCATGGTGAAGATGAAGATCGTGATCAGATTGGTGATGATCACGGCGATCACGGCCGCGATGTGCGCTTTCACGCGCCCGCTCGCGATCATGATCAAGAGCGAGACGACCGGAATGGCCGCCGCGATGGTCGACAGCGCCGCGTTGTTCAGCGGGTTATAGATTTGATTCCACATGTCTTCCTCCCCCACGCATTCGTGCGGCAGGACAGCCAGCGTGGACAACCGGCCTGCTTGACGCTGGTAGCGATAACCCCCGAGCCTGTAGCGAATTCCCCTGCGATACGCGGCGGTTCCCATCCGCTCACAAGCTCGCGAAGTCCGAAAGGCCCCCACCCCGCGCCGTCAATGCCCATGCTAGGGTCGCCGACCCGGACAACGCAAATTGCACAACTTGCGACTTTAGTCTAAGCGCGCTTATTTCCGCCGTTGCTACAGGCAGTTGCGCACACCCCCGCAGGAGACCCGCTCTGTGAAGAACATCCGCGCCACGCTCGCGACCGTTTGGCGAATCGCCATCCCCTATTTCCGATCGGAGGACAAATGGGCCGGCCGCGGCCTGCTCGTCGCCGTCGTCGCGATCGAGCTGGCGCTGGTCGCGATCAACGTCCTCGTCAATCAGTGGCAGAACCGGTTCTACAGTGCACTCCAGGCCTATGATCTGGACGAGTTCGTCCGGGAGATCTGGATCTTCCTTGGCCTCGCGTTCACCTACGTCGCACTGGCCGTCTACAAGCTCTATTTGAACCAATGGCTGCAGATCCGCTGGCGGCAATGGCTGACGCGGCACTATCTCGGCGAATGGCTTGAGGGCGCCACGCACTACCGTATGCAGCTCAGGGGCGACGCCGCCGACAACCCGGACCAGCGCATCACCGAGGACGTCAAGACGTTCGTCGAGCAAACGCTGACCATTGGCCTCGGTCTGCTGTCCGCGATCGTGACGCTGGCCTCGTTCATCGTCATCCTGTGGGGCCTGTCCGACAAGGCGCCCCTGCACATTTACGGCACCGATCTCACCATCCCCGGTTTCCTGGTCTGGTGTGCGCTGGCTTACGCGATCCTGGGCACGGCCTTGACGCACTGGATCGGTGTGCCGCTGGTCAACCTGAATTTCGAGCAGCAGCGCTTTGAAGCCGATTTCCGCTTCAACCTGGTCCGGGTGCGCGAAAATTCCGAACAGATCGCGCTCCTGAAGGGTGAAGGCGCCGAGCGAGGGCGCCTGTTGCACCGCTTCGGATTCGTGATCGCCAACTGGTACGAGATCATGAGCCGGACCAAGCGTCTCACCGCGTTCACGGCGAGCTATCAGCAGGCGGCGGTGGTCTTTCCCTATGTGATGGTGGCGCCCGCCTTCTTCGCCAAGAGGATCCAGCTTGGCGACATGATGCAGACCGGCTCGGCATTCGGCAGCGTGCAGGATGCGCTGTCCTTCTTCGTCACGGCCTATCGCTCGCTCGCCGAATGGCGCGCGGTGGTCGCCCGTCTCGACGGCTTCGAGATGTCGGTCAGCTCGGCGGTCCATATCGGCACGCAGGAGCCGACCATCGGCGTCGCGCCAGCCGGCGCAGGCAAGGCAATCGCGCTCAAGCAACTGCTGGTGAAGCTGCCGAACGGCGCGCCCCTGGTCGCGGCCGACAGCTTCACGATCCAGCCGTCGGAGCGGGTGCTGGTGACCGGACCGTCGGGCTCCGGCAAATCGACGCTGTTCCGCGCCATCGCCGGCATCTGGCCGTTCGGTACCGGCACGATCGCCATTCCCGAAAAGGCCAGGCTGATGATGCTGCCGCAGCGGCCGTATTTCCCGGTAGGGCCGCTCGGCGACGCCGTGATCTACCCCGCAGAGCACGGCACGATCGCGGCCGACAAGATCAGGGAGGCGCTGACGGCCGTCGGCATGCCGCGGCTGGCCGATCGGCTCGACGAGGAAGGGCACTGGAACCGGACGCTGTCGCTGGGCGAGCAGCAGCGCCTGGGGCTCGCCCGCGCGCTGCTGCATACGCCGGACTATCTGTTCCTCGACGAGGCCACCGCCTCGCTCGACGAGCCCTCCGAGAACCGACTGTACCGGCTGCTGACGGACAAGCTGCCGCATGCCACCATCGTCTCGATCGGGCACCGCTCGACGCTCGACGTCTTCCATACACGCAAGGTGGCGATGTCTGAGAGTGGCGAGCTCCACATTCTCGGCAACAGCACCGAGCCGGCCGAGGCAGAGCCGAGCGCGGCGCGCTGAGACCGCTCGCGCTGTCCTCCGTAGCGGTCATGGCCGGGCTCGTCCCGGCCATCCACGTCTTGCCCAGTGGCACGAAGGACGTGGATGCCCGGGCATGACGACGGCTATCAATCCGGCGCCTCCGCGAAAGACCTTCGCGGCCCAAAAAGCAAAAAGGGCGGCAGGTTATCCTGCCGCCCTTTTCAGTCAGTCTCGGGAGAAACTTACTTCAGGTTGGTCATCGCCGTCAGGTCGAACGACAGCTTGGCGATACCGGCCGCGCCGCACCAGTTGGAGCCGACGCCGGACGGATTGATCGGAGTGAGGGAGGTACCCTGGTTCACAGCGATGTTGCCGCGGGCAGCAAAGTCGCTGGTGAAGGCGTTGCAGTTACCCTTGGACAGATCAGTGTCGGAGTAACGCAGGTCCAGCGTGAAGACCTTGTAGGTGAAGCCGATACCGATGTTCCAGGTGTTGTAGTCGGCATATTTGATGCCGTTCGGGAAGGTCTGCGTGCCGTAGAAGCTGTCGGACGTACCCAGCCACTGACGGCCGAATTCGCCGGACACATACATGCCGACGCCGCTCGAGCCGAAGATCGTGCTGGGCGCGATGTACTTGCCGGTGATCGACGTATAGTTGCCCCAGGCACCGGAGTTCAGGTAGCTCGGCGTATAGTACTCGTTCACGCCGAACGCCCAGTTGTCGTTCACCGTGTAGGTCATCTTGCCGTAGACTTCGAAGAAGCTCAGGTCCTTCTTGATCACGTTGCCGTTGATCAGGGCCTGCGAGGCGCAATCGGCGCCCTGGAAGTTGCCCGCGAAGTCGACGCCGTTGCCGCCGAAGAAGCAGCTTCCGCCCGGATACAGGTAGCCCCAGACGCCGATATCGAAGGCGAAGGCACCGAAGGTCGGGCGGATACCGCCATAGACATCGATCTCGGCCGCGGCGCGGTTCGGGAAGGAGATGCTCTCACCGGACACGCCCACGTAGAGCTGGAGGTCCTTGGTGACGTTGTAGCGCGGCTCGAAATAGGCCGTGACCGACGGCTTGTGGTTCGACTGCGTGATGCCGCGGAAGATGTAGTCGCTCATGATGCCGCCGCCGAAGGCGACGTCCCACGGGTCAAAGGCGGGCGGCGGCGGCGCCTTCACAGCCTTCACCGGCAGATCTGCCGCCAGTGCCGAACCCGTCACCATTGCCAGCGCCGTTGCCAACAAAGTCACTTTCTTCATTTCGATCCCCATACCAGTCTGAACCCACAGTCGGATCTGGAGCCCCCCAAGGGCGAGCGATACCTGACTGAAAAACAACGGTCGCAATCTGGAGCGGGGGCAGTTAAGCCGGAAGCAAAAATCGACGGCATCTGCTGACTTTTTAGGCGTTCAAGCCTTTCCACGAAAGGTTGTCGCCGTGTGTTGCATTCCGAACACAGCTTTTGCATTCCCCGTGTGTCCGGCACCCGTGGTGCTACGGAGACGGCCATGCTGTGGGGACTTCGGGCCACGAATCAAACCGCAGCATGATTCGGCGCCGGTCCCGGCGATGCGAAAAGGCCGCAGCATCCCGGCTGCGGCCTCCCGTCTTCAGGTCGTTCCGGAGGATACGGGAGAGCCTAGCCGTGACCTTCGGCCGGCGTCGAATCCGCGGAGGGCATCGCCCAGCTTGTTTCCGGTGCGGGCTCGGGAGCCGGAGCCTCCATCGGTGCCGGCGCCTTCGGAGCCGGAGCAGCCTTCGCCTTCGCGCGCTTCTTGGGGGCGGCCTTCTTCGCGGCCTTCTTGGCTGCCGTCTTCGGTGCGGCCTTCTTTGCCGATTTCTTGGCCGATTTCTTGGCTGACGTCTTGGCCGCTTTCTTCGCGGACTTCTTTGCTGCTTTCTTCTTCGCGGTCTTCTTCGCCGCTACAACCTTCTTCGCCTTTTTGGCCTTCTTGCTTTTCTTCTTCTTCGCCTTCGCCATCGTGGTCCTCCTGTTGCCGCCTAACAATGGTTCATCGGGCGTCTTCAGTCGTCACCTCGGGACGCAGCGCCGCTCGACTAGTTCAATGCCGGCCGCGAACCGCCCGTCGCCCAATCGAGAAGCTCAATCGTGTGTACGACCGGAACTGACGTGCCGCTGGCAATCTGCACCATGCAGCCGATATTGCCCGCGGCAATCATGTCCGGCTTGACGCTCGCGATGTTGGCGACCTTGCGATCGCGCAACCTGCCCGCAAGGTCGGGCTGGAGAATGTTGTAGGTCCCCGCCGAACCGCAACACAAATGGCTCTCTGGGACATCTTTCACCACGAATCCATTCTTGGAAAGCAATTCTTTCGGAAGCCCCGTGATTTTCTGCCCGTGCTGCAATGAACAAGCGGAGTGATAGGCGACGACGATGTTGTCGCCTCGCATCGTTGGCGCGAGGCCAAGACCGGCGACGTACTCGGTGATGTCCTTGGCCAGCGCAGAGACCTGTGCCGCATCGGCTGCGAAGTCGCGATCCTCGCGCAGGAGATAGCCGTAGTCCTTGACCACGGTGCCGCAACCGGACGTGGTCACCAGGATGGCGTCGAGCCCCTCCCTCGCCGCTTCCGCACGCCATGCCCTGACATTGGCGCGGGCACGGGCGAGCGCGTCGTCGTCGCGGCCGAGGTGATGGGTCAATGCGCCGCAGCATTGTTCGTCCTTGACCAGGACGACCTCGATGCCGTGCCGGGTCAGGAGATTGATGGCGGCCTGGTTGATGCGCGGCGCCAGCACCTGCTGCGCGCAGCCCTGGAGCAGCGCGACCCGGCCCCGCTTCTTGCCGAGGGGCGCGAACACGCTGCCCGGGGCAGGCCCCGGTGATGGCAGGCGGTGTGGGGCCAGCGCCAGCATCGCCTTGATCCGCTGGATCAGGCCGGGCGTCGGCGACGGCCGCGGGGTCGGCAGGAGCACGGTGAGGGGGCGCGCCAGCCGGGCCAGCCACATGCTGGCTCGGAAGCGCTGCGGGTCCGGCAGGACGAAGGCGAGCAGCGCGCGCAACAGCCGCTCGGCGAGCGGCCTCTGGTAGCGCTGCTCGATCCTGACCCGGGCCTGGTCGACGAGGTGCATGTAGTTCACCCCTGAGGGGCAGGTCGTCATGCAGGCAAGGCACGACAGGCAGCGGTCGATGTGCTTGACCACATCCGCCGTCGGCGCCTGGTCCTTCTCCAGCATCTCCTTGATCAGGTAGATGCGGCCGCGCGGGCTATCGAGCTCGTCGCCGAGCAGCACATAGGTCGGACAGGTCGCGGTGCAGAACCCGCAATGGACGCAGGCGCGCAGGATCTTGTCGGCCTCCGCGATGTCGGGGTCGGCGAGCTGCGCGAGTGAGAATTCGGTCTTCATGCCGCAACGCCCCGCGTCAGCCGTCCACGGTTGAGGATGATCTTCGGATCGAAGCTGGCGCGGACCCGCTCGCTCAGCGCCGCGATCCCAACGGCCTGCGGATGGAACACGTCGACATTGCGCCTGACGTCCTCAGCCGCCCGGATCAGCGTGGCATGCCCGCCGAAGGCATCGACGCGCTGTCGCACGGTCGACGCATGCGCATCGCCCTTCGGCGGCAGCGCGGCCCAGATCAGCCCGCCACCCCAATCGTAGATCACGTCGCCCCCGGTCTCGCGGCCCAATTGCGCGCCGAGCGCTCCACCCGAGGCCGGCGGGCAGACGATTCGCCAGACCGGCCAGGCACCGAGCGCGCCGCCCGCCGCGAACGGCAGGGCGTCGCGGATCGTGGCCCATAGCGTCGCGGACGCCGCATCCTCGATGAGCGTCGCGGTCCCAAACGGCGCCAGCAACTCGCGCAGCGAGCCCGCACGGTGAACCGCGGAGGCCTTGATGCCCTCGAGCCGCAGCACCGTCAGCGCCTCGCCCTGGCCTGCGATGTCGCCAAGGCCGTCCGTCCTGGCGCGGAACGCCGATTTCGGCAGATGCGCAGCGCCGGAGACGTCGTAGGGCGAGCCGAGCGCCGCGGTCATGGCCTTGTTGGCGGCGGCATCGTCGAGCCCGCGGAGCAGCAGCGTCCGCTCGGCCTCAGGCTTCGGCATGACCTTGAGCGTGACCTCCGTCATCACCGACAGCGTGCCCCAGGAGCCGCTAAGCAGCTTGCAGAGATCGTAGCCGGTGACATTCTTCACCACCCTGCCGCCGGTCTTGAAGCTGTCGCCGAAGCCGGAGACGGCGTGCGCCCCGAGCAGATGGTCGCGCGCCCCGCCCGCACGGATGCGCCGCGGGCCGGCGAGGCCCGCCGCGATCATGCCGCCGATCGTGCCGAACGGCGGCGTGCCCAGAAGTGGCGCCGTGTTCATCGGCTCGAAGGCGAATTGCTGGTTCTTGGAATCGATCAGCGACAGCACGTCCGCAAGCGGCGCGCCGGCCTGCAGGGTGACAATGAGCTCGTTGGGCTCGTACGAGGTCACCGCGCTGAGCGCGGAGACGTCGAGCACGGCGTTGGTGGCCATCGCGTGGCCGATGCCGCGCTTGGTGCCATGACCGATGATCTCGAGCGGCTGCTCATTGGCAATCGCCGCGCGCACCACCTCTTCGACGTCTTTGGCGTCTCTGACCTTGAGCGTATCCACACTTCTAGCGGGTACCGAAATTCGCGGCGGAAATCAATTCGACGCATGACGACGGCGCCTCGGAGCGCAGTGGCTTGGGTCCTTCCCCTCATCCTGAGGGGCTTGCCGAGCCGCGCTTCGCGCGAACCCGTTGGCGGCCCCTCACCCTGTGGATCTGGACAGCACCCGCATCGACCCCGCCGCCGAACATCCGCACTTCGATCAACATCGAATCATTGACGCGCAGACTTCGCTATCTATCGAACTGTCCCTTGCGGATAGCTGCGTTCGCCGCGCCCCGCGGGGTCCTGCAAGCGAGGAGTTCCACCATGAACCAACAGACAACGAACCAGCACACCATCCATGATGTGACCGGCGGCGGCCTTCTGGTCGTGGCGCAATGGGAAGCGAAGGCCGACGAGGCCGACCGGGTCGCCGAGATCCTGCGCGGCTTCCTCCCGGAAGCGCAAAGCGAGCCCGGCGTGAAACTGTTCCTGATCAGCCGCGCCAAGGATAATCCGGCCCAGTTCCTGTTCTACGAACTGTTCCGCGACGAGGCGGCCTTCAAGGCCCACCAAGAGAGCGCGCACTTCAAGACCTACATCGCCGGCAAGGCGCTGCCGCTGCTGGCCAAGCGCGAGCGGACTCAATACGGGCTGCTTTAAGTGGCCTTGGAGGGAGGAGCTTGCTCTTCCCTCCGCACGATCCCCTAGAACCGCGGGAGATCCGGAAACGCCAGCTTGCCGGCATGGACATGCATGCGGCCGAGCTCGGCGCAGCGATGCAGGGTCGGAAACACCTTGCCGGGATTGAGCAGGCCCTGCGCATCGAAGGCGCATTTCAGGCGCTGCTGCTGGTTGAGGTCGATCTCGGTGAACATGTCGCCCATCAGATCGCGCTTCTCGATGCCGACGCCGTGCTCGCCGGTGAGCACGCCGCCGAACTCGACGCAGGCGCGCAGGATGTCGGCGCCGAAGGCCTCGGCGCGCTCGATCTCGCCGGGCTTGTTGGCATCGTAGAGGATCAGGGGATGCAGATTGCCGTCGCCGGCGTGGAATACGTTGGCGCAGCCGAGCTGGTATTTTTCCGACAGCTCCCGGATCCGTGCCAGCGCCTTCGGCAGCGCGCCGCGCGGGATGGTGCCGTCCATGCAGAGATAGTCGGGCGAGATTCGGCCCACGGCCGGGAATGCGGCCTTGCGGCCCGCCCAGAACAGGTTGCGCTCGGCCTCCGAGGTCGAGATCTGGCAGGTGGTCGAGCCGCAACCATTGGCGATTGCCTCGACGCGGCTGATCAGTTCGTCGACCTCGATCGACGGGCCGTCGAGCTCGATGATGAGCAGCGCCTCGACATCGAGGGGATAGCCGGCATGGACGAAGGCCTCCGCGGCGTGGATCGCGGGCTTGTCCATCATCTCCATGCCGCCGGGAATGACGCCGGCGCCGATGATCCGCGCCACGCATTCGCCGGCTGCCTCGACTTCTGCGAAGCCGACCATCAACGCACGTGCCGTCTCCGGCTTTTGCAGGATGCGCACCGTGATCTCGGTGATGACGCCGAGCAGGCCTTCGGAGCCGGTGATGACGCCCATCAGATCGTAGCCGGAATTCTCCGTCGACTTGCCGCCGATGCGCAGGATCTCGCCGCTCATCAGCACGATCTCGCAGCCGAGCACGTTGTTGGTGGTCATGCCGTATTTCAGGCAGTGCACGCCGCCAGAATTCTCCGCGACATTGCCGCCGATCGAGCAGGCGATCTGCGATGACGGATCCGGCGCGTAGTAGAAGCCGGCATGCGCGACCGCCTGGCTGATCGCGAGATTGGTGACGCCGGGCTCGGTGACGACGACACGGTTGTCGAAATCGATCTCGCGGATGCGCTTGAACTTGCCGAGGCCAAGCAGCACGCCGTCCTCGAGCGGCAGCGCGCCGCCGGACAGCGAGGTGCCGGAGCCGCGCGGCACCACCTTGATGCCGTGAGCTGCACAATATTTCAGGACCTGCGAGACCTGCTCGGTGGTATCCGGCAGCACCACCACCATCGGCGGCTGCCGATAGGCGGTCAGCCCGTCGGATTCATAGGCCCGCATTTCGGGAGCGCTGTCGATCACGCCCTCGCCGGGGACGATTGCGCGCAGCGCGGCGACGATCTCCGCGCGCCGCGCCAGCACAGCCTGGTCGGCTGCCGGCATCATGATGGCCATTGGACGTCCCTTCCGGCTCTGCGCCGAACGATCAATTTGTCACGACGAATCAAGCACGTCCGCGGTGGTTTGGGTAGGCCCATCCGAAGGTCGCATTGCTTTGTTGCAGCGCAAGTTCTCTCTGGGGCAAGTTTGCTATCGCGAAACCTGTCAAACTTTCGCGGCTTGTCCGCTTGCACCGGACCTGCCAAAACCACGATCCTCAATCTGACCCCCGGGAAGAGACGAAGAGCATCCGATGAAAAAACTGACTTTTGGCGCACTGATGATCCTCACCGTGACCGCGACGGCGTCCGCCGCGATGGCGCAGGATGCCGCCGCCGGCAAGACCTCGTTCAACAAATGCCTGGCCTGCCACGCGATCGGCGAAGGCGCCAAGAACAAGGTCGGACCGGAGCTCAATGGTCTGGACGGACGTCATTCCGGCACCGCGCCCGACTACAATTACTCTGACGCGAACAAGAATTCGGGCATCACCTGGAACGAGGCGACGTTCAAGGAATACATCAAGGACCCGAAGGCCAAGATCCCGGGCACCAAGATGGCGTTCGCCGGCATCAAGAACGAGACGGAGATCAACAATCTCTGGGCCTTTGTCTCGCAGTTCGACAAGGACGGCAAGATCAAGCAGTAACGCAAGTCGCGAGGCGGCCGCTAATCGGCGGCCGCCTGCACCGAGGTGATTGCGTCGCTCATCGCCTCGATCTCGGTCTTGACGAGATCCGGCACCGCGTTCTGCACCATATGCCCGAGATCGGGCAGCACGATCAGCTTCGCATTCGGCACCATCGCGGCAAACGGACGCGCATGGATATTGGTCGACACGGTCTTGTCGGGCTCGCCCGCGATGATGACGACCGGCGCCGAGATCTCGCCATAGCGCGGAGCTTGCGCGGCCACCGACGCCTTCAGCGTCACGAGATCAAAGGCATTGGCGATGAATTCGCGCGGGCGCAGCAGCAGCGGCGTCGCGGAATCCCTTACGAAACCGTCCGGCATCACCTGCGGCAGGAAGACGTTGCGTGCACCGGATTCGGCCAGGACGTAGCCGAGCGGCAGCGTGATGGTGTAGGCGAGCAGCGGACCGATCACGGGCATCGCGATGAGCTCGTTGTAGCGGCCGACGCCGCCGCGCCAGGGATGGGTCACTGGCGCCAGCATGACGAGGCCGGCAACGCGCTGCGGATGATCGAGCGCAAGGCGTGCGCCGAGCGCCCCGCTCCATGAATGCACGACGAAGATCGCGCGCGCGATGCCGAGTTTGGCCAGCGCCTCATCGATCATCCGCGCCTGGATCTGTGGCGTCGAATCCCGCCGCCTCGCCCGGGTGCTCCAGCCGTGGCCGGGACGGTCGATCAGGATGATGCGGTGGTGCTTCGCCAGGAGATCGCCGAGCGGCCGGCGCATCGCTTCGAGATTGGAGCTTGCGCCGTGCAGCATCACGATCGGCAGGCCGGCATCGCGCGGGCCGACATCGACGACGTGAAGCGTCGCACCGTCGACCTCGACCATCTGCCCCTGTGGTGGAAAGGCGCGCTGCAGGGCGAGGACCCCGGCCTGTGTGGCGAGCGCCAGCATGATCAGCGCCGCCACGACTAAGATCACGACCATGAAGACAATCCGGACAATTCTGGGCACATGGCAGCTACGGGTGTTGGAGGCGGCAGTTTCGCTCCGGGCGGCTGATCACCACCACAGGAACGACCGGGCCTGTGGATATGTGCACAATTGTCATTTGGGAAAACTCAGTAAAATCAACGATCTTCCACGACAATACACAAGCCTCGGGCCAGCTTCATGCGGCCGTCATGGCGGCTTCCATATAATCGCCACGGTCGGTTCGGCCATCTAGAGGCGGGTGGGCGCCGATCCTCCTCGCAATCCATGGGAACGCGGGAAAGACCGGTAGGATTGTCATGGTTTGAACCGGAGGATTTTCGATGAGCTTCAGATCCAACGACACCGCGATCGACGAGATCGTCGCGAGCTGCAACGGCGACCTGCGCGGCGCGGTGCGGGCCCTGCTCCTGATCAACGAGCATCTCGAAACTGAGCTCGCGAAGCTCTATGCCGCAGCCGCCGACCGCGGCCTCGCCGAGCGCGGCACCAGCGTCCTGCACTAGGCCGCAACCGGTCTAGTTCGCGCTGTCCTCGTCCTTTTCCTCGTCGGGGGTGACCGCGGGACAGGCGCGAATGGTCGAGCGCGCGAGCTTGGCGTCGGCCTTGGACTTGTAGGGACCGTCCCCGAACCAGATGTCGCCAATGATGACCGGGTTACTGGTCACGATGTCGCATTTGCCGGTGGCGTGGTTGCCGACCACCCAGAACAAACCATCGGCCAGACTGGCGTTGCCCAACGCCAGCAGCAACGCACCTGCGAGGATGAAACGCTTCATGGCTTTTGCTCCTGCCATGGACGTACGTCCGCGGCGGCGGCAACAACACCCCCGCCGAAACATACCCTTGGATCGTAGTTAATTTCCGCGCGCCGCGATCGCTCGAGAACGGCTCGATTTGTCGGCTAGATGTCGCGGCCTTCGACCTTCTCGGTCAGCGCCTTGACCTGCTCGGGGACCTTCTCGAGGTGCGGGTTGATCGCGAGCGCCTTGCGGTAGGCATCGAGCGCGCGCTTCTCGTCGCCGACCTCCTGCATGATCATGCCGAGGCCCGCGAGCGCGCCGAAATGGCGGGGTTCGCGGATCAGCACCTGCTGGATGTCGGCGAGCGAACGGCCATAGTCGTTCTGCATGTAGTACAGCGTGGCGCGCCGGTTCCAGGCCTCGATATAATCGGGCCTGAGCTTGATGACGGCATCCAGCAGCTTGATCGCCACGTCGACCTTCTGTGCATCCACGGCCGCCTTGGCGCGTGCCATCAGCAGCGCCGCGGTGTCGCTCGGGGTCTGCAGCCAGATCGCCCAGATCCGCGCCTCGACATGCTTGGCGCTGGCATCGTCGGGGGCGGCCTTCAGCGCCCCGAACAGGAAATCGAGATTCTTGCCGCGGTCGACCTTGGGAAGCTTCGCCGGCGCCTCGGGCAGCTTCTTCTGCTGCTTGGCGGGCGGGGCGGCCGGGTCGTCCTGCGCAACGGCCGGGGCCAAAGCGGTTCCGGCCAGAACGACGGCCAGACACAGGGTGCGTGCGAACGAGAATCTCACTGCCATGGTGAAAGTCTAAACGCGCAAAGCCGTCCTTGCAAAGCAAGGACGGCGTCAAAGTCGTGTGAGACCGTGGTCTTGTGGGGCGCGCGCAGAACACGCCGCCGGGGCGAAAATCAGCCCTGGCGCGCCTTGAAGCGGCGCTGCACCTTGTTGATCACGTAGACCCGGCCCTTGCGGCGGACCAGGCGGTTGGCGCGGTGGCGACCGCGCAGCGATTTCAGCGAGTTACGGACCTTCATGGCAGAATCCTGAACGTTCGAAAGGCCGTGTTCGGCACTACCGTTTCGGCACGCGCGAATGTGGCAAAATGAGATTTTTCCCGCCGGCGGACCGACCGCCCGGGACGGGGCGGTTTCTAAGCCATGGCGGGACCGAATGTCAATGCGACAGGCTTAATTCCGAGCCGATTAACCCCAGATAGGGCTGAAACGGGCTCATCGCCACGCGGGGAAAATGGCCGGGCCGGCGGGTCCTGCCTGCCAAGCGCTACTGCCCCTTGTCAAATTCGTTATATCATATAATCAATTTGCCAGATCGGGAGGAAAGAAGCCAATGCCGAAATTGAAGCTGCCCAACATCGATGACGTCGTCGCAATCGACATCCACACCCATGCCGAGGAGCCCTGCGGCTGCCATCCCGACGACGGCTATGACGACTTCCAGGCGCAGATGGCGGAGTATTTCAAGTCGCCGAACAAGCATCCGCCGACCGTGCCGGAAACCGCGGCCTACTACCGCTCCAAGAACATCGCCGCCGTGATCTTCCCGGTCGACGCCGAGCGCGAGACCGGCTTCCGCCGCTACAACAATTACGAGATGCTGGAGGTCGCCTCCGACCATCTCGATGTCCTCATCCCCTTCGTCTCGATCGACCCGCACAAGGGCAAGCTCGGGGCGCGCGAGGCGCGCAAGCTGATCGAGGAATACGGCGTCCGCGGCTTCAAATTCCATCCGACCATGCAGGGTTTCTACGCCAACGACCGCATGGCCTATCCGCTCTATGAAGAGATCAACAATGGCGGCGCGATCGCGCTGTTCCACACCGGCCAGACCGGCGTCGGCTCGGGCATGCCCGGCGGCATGGGGATGCGGCTGAAATATTCCAACCCGATGTACATGGACGACGTCGCGGCGGATTTCCCCGACCTCAAGATCATCCTCGCCCACCCCTCCTTCCCCTGGCAGGAGGAAGCTCTGTCGGTCGCGACCCACAAGCCGAACGTCTATATCGACCTGTCCGGCTGGTCGCCGAAATATTTTCCGCCGATCCTGGTGCGCTATATCAACTCGATCCTTCAGGATAAGATGCTGTTCGGTTCGGACTGGCCGGTGATCACGCCGGACCGCTGGCTGTCGGACTTTGCCAAGATCGACATCCGCGACGAGATCCGGCCGAAGGTGCTCAAGGCCAACGCGCGCAAGCTGTTGGGGATCTAGCCGAGAGGTCAACGTGACGATCAGAGCCGTCGTCTTCGACGCCTACGGAACGCTCTACGACATCCAGTCGGTCGCGGAGATCACCGAGGATGCCTTTCCGGGCTACGGCGAGATCATCACGCAGGTCTGGCGGATCAAGCAGCTCGAATACACCTGGTTGCGCTCGCTGATGCGGCGCTACCAGGATTTCGCCACAGTCACGCGCGACTCGCTTGCCTATACGCTGCGCGTGCTCGGGCTCGACTATGACACCGAGGCGTTCGAGCGTGTCATCGAAAAGTACCTGCATCTCGACCTCTATCCGGACGCAACAAGCGCGCTCGCGGCGCTGAAGCCGCGCAAGCTCGCGATCCTTTCCAACGGCAGCCCGGACATGCTGAATGCGCTGGTGCGCAACACCAAGCTCGACCAGCTGCTCGACGCCACCATCAGCGTCGATGCGAAGAAGGTCTTCAAGCCGAGCCCGCAGGCCTATGAGCTGATCGGCGAAGCGCTCGGCACCGAGCCGAACGAAGTGCTGTTCGTCTCATCCAATCCGTGGGACGTATCGGGCGCGAAGGCGTTCGGGCTGAACGTCGCCTGGATCGAGCGGGTGACGCCCGAAGCCATGGCGCTCGCTTGCGTCGAGAACGAACTCGTGGCACCGCTCACCATGTTCAAGGCGATCCGGACCCAGATGGACGAACTTGGGTTTGCGCCGGATCACCGTGTCCGCGCGCTATCCGAGCTGCCCGGGATCGCCGCCCGCCCATAAGTTCGGAATGAGCAGTCAGGAATGAGCCTTCAATCCGTCCGCGCCTTCTTCGCCGAGAAAGCCCCCGACATATCAGTCATCGAGTCCCCGATCAGCTCCGCAACCGTGGCGCTGGCCGCAGAAGCCTATGGCGTCGAGCCCGGGCGAATTGCCAAGACGCTGTCCTTGCGGATCGGCGAGCGCGTGATCCTGATCGTCGCCGCCGGCACGTCGCGCATGGACAACAAGAAGGTCAAGGCGCAGTTCGGCGGTAAGCCGAAGATGCTGGGGCTGGAAGAGGTTGCCGACATCACCGGCCATGAGGTCGGCGGCGTCTGCCCGTTCGGATTGAAGGCGCCGCTGCCGATCTATTGCGATGTCTCGCTGAAAGCGTTCGACGTGGTGGTGCCGGCCGCCGGCTCGACCCATAGCGCGGTACGCATCACGCCCTACCGCATGGCCGAGCTGGTCGCGGCCGAATGGGTCGATGTCTGCGAGCACCGGCCCTAAACGAGTCTATTAATCCTCGTCGTAATAGGGCGGCGGAGGCGGCGCGTTGTTGTAGCGCGGCGGCGGCGCAACGCGATTGCGCGGCACCGGCGGCTGCGGCTGGGCCCGGTTGTTGGATTCGAACACCGCCCGGCACGCACTCGAGAGCTGCGGCGTGTTCTGCTGCAGGCAGGCCACGATGCGGTTCCTGTCCGGAATCTGGTCGCTGCACAAACGCCACACATCCGGCGTGCACGCCATCTGCTGTTCCATGGTGCCGCGATATTCTTGGGCGAATGCTGCGCCCTGCGCGACACCAATTGCGAGCGCAACACCCAGCGCTATCCGCTCTGTTCGCATGTCCCGATCCTTCCTGATTGCCTCAAACAGTCTTCAATCAATGAGGCGCGGCCGGGTTCTGGACCAACAACAAAATGTGAAAGGGCGTTCGGAACCTATTCCACCTTGCCGATCTTCTTCACCGCTTCGATCAGACGCGCGCTGTCGATTGCCACGAACTGCGAGAAGGCCGGCGCATCCTGATAGGCGACGAGACTGCCCGCGGCCTCGAACGATCTGAGCACGTCCGGGCTCGTCATCACCTGCGCCATCGCCTCGCGCAGACGGATCGCGATCGGCGCCGGCAGCGCGGCTTGCGCGAACAGGCCGGCCCAGATGTACATCTCGACGTCCTTGTAGCCGAGTTCCTGGAAGGTCGGCACATCGGGGAAGCTCGCGATGCGTTGCGCGCCGCAATTGCCGAGCACGCGCAGCTTGCCGTCGTCGACCTGCGGCTTCAGCGTGCCGGGTGCAGCCGCGATCGCCTGGACGGTGCCGCCGAGGATCGCGGTCAGCGCGGGTCCGGCGCCGCGAAACGGCACGTGCAGCAGCTTGATGCCGGCGCTGCTCGCGAACATCTCCATCGCCACGTGCAGCGTGCCGTAGGGTCCCGACGAGCCATAGGTGATCTGGCCGGGGCGCTTCTTCGCATCCTCGACGAAGTCCTGTGCAGTCTTCCACGGAGCCGAGGCCGGCACCGCGAGCAGCGTCGGATCGGCGAGCACGCGCGCGATCGGCATAAATTGCGAGACTTCATAGGCGACCGGACGGTCGAACAGCCGGTCGGCCTCCGGCAGCACCGCGAGCGAGGACAGTGTCATCAGCAGGGTGTAGCCGTCGGGCTCGGCCCGCGCGGCTGCGGCGTTGCCGACCGATCCGCCGCCGCCTCCGGCGCGATTGTCGACGATCACCGCCTTGCCGAGGATCCGCTCCAGCGCCATCGCCACCGGGCGCGCCGCAAGATCGGCCTGGCCGCCGGCCGGAAACGGCACGATCATGGTGATGTTGCGCGCCGGATAAACTTGCGCGAGCGCCGAACGCGAGATCACGGTCTGCGCGAGCGGCAATGCTGCGGCGGCACGCAGCAGGTCACGACGGTTCATCGGCAGCCCCCCAATATGATTTTGTTTTTCGTTCAGGGGCAGACTAGCTCGATCCCGTAGGGTGGGCAAAGGCGCAAAGCGCCGTGCCCACCGAGCAGGAATTACGACGACTTCACCGCTTTCCTCGGCCGGCGCTTGCAGGTGCCCGGCAGTTTTGCCGCGAGAAAGTCGCCGAGCGCCTCGACGCGCGCGGGGCGCGGCCCGCCGGGCGGCGTTACCAGATGCACGGCGCCTTCGGCCTGCTTCCAGTCCTTCAGGATCACTTCAACCTCGCCGGAGGAGATGGCGTCGCCGACGATGAATTCGGGAAGCTCGGCGATGCCGAGGCCGGCGATCAGCGCCGGCATCACGGCTTCGCCATTGTTGACGCGGAGCTGCCCGCCCGGACGCACGCTGGCCTGCTCGCCGGCCGCGTTGGTGTAGTGCCAGACATTGGGCGTCGACAGATAGGCGTAGCTGAAGCATTTGTGCTCGGCGAGATGCATCGGATGCGTCGGACGGCCGTGACGCTTGAGATAAGACGGCGCGGCCACCGTAAAGCGCGGCATGGTGAAGAGGCGCCGCGCGATCAGCGAGGAATCCGGCAGCCGCGCGATCCGCACCGCCATGTCGAACCCCTCGCCGATCAGGTCGACGGTCGCATCGCTGAGGTGCAGGTCGACCGAGACTTCCGGATAGGTCTGGAAGAACTCCGGCAGCAGCGGCGCCACCGCCTTGATCCCGAATGTCATGGGCACGGCGAGCCGGACCAGCCCGCGCGGCGCCACCGACTGCGCCAGCGCCTCGTTCTCGGCCGCCTCGCCATCAGCAAGCAGGCGCGTCGCGCGTTCGGCGAGCTTGTGCCCGGCGTCGGTCAGCGCGAGCCGGCGCGAGGTGCGGTTGAACAGCCGTGCGCCGAGCCGCTCCTCCAGCCGCGTGATCGCCTTGGAGACGGTTGCCTTGGACATCGCAAGCTCGTTCGCGGCAGCCGCAAACGACCGTAATTCCACGACTTTTGCGAAGATCGCGAGCGCCTCGAAATCGGGGAGTTTTGCCATGGGAGCGATCCGATCAGTAAATTATTGGAAACAATGCGTTTCAACAGTTTCTATTTCTATACCACAGGCGGAGGCATATCCAATAGCCATCGCAAATACGTGGACTGGAGAAATCCAATGACCAAGAAGCTCTCGGGCAAGGTTGCCCTCGTCACCGGCGGTTCGCGCGGCATCGGCGCGGCATCCGCACGCGCGCTCGCCGATCAAGGTGCAGACGTCGCCATCAGCTATGTCGCCTCCCCTGAAAAGGCGGAAGCCGTCGTTGCCGATCTGAAGGCCAGGGGCGTCAAGGCCCGCGCCTTCAAGGCCGACCAGGCCTCGGCCAAGGACGTCACTAAGCTCGTCAATGACGTGGCCAAGGAGTTCGGCCACCTCGACATTCTCGTCAACAATGCCGGCGTCGCCGCCGGCGGCGCGATCGACGACGCCAATGCCGACATTGAAGCCCTCGCCCGCCAGGATGCCATCAACGTGCACGGCGTGATCGCGGCGATCCGCGCCGCCTCGCAATTGATGGGCGAAGGCGGTCGCATCGTCACCGTCGGCTCGATGCTCGCCGACCGCGCCTCGTTCCCGGGCCTTGCCGACTACGTCGCCACCAAGGCGGCCGTCGTCGGCTACACCAAGGGAGCGGCACGCGACCTCGGCCCGCGCGGCATCACCGTGAATGTGGTGCAGCCCGGCTCGATCGACACCGACATGAATCCGAAGGACGGCGGGGAATTCGCCGAGACGCAGCGCAAGCAGCACGCGCTGCAGCGCTTCGGCCGCCCCGAGGAAGTCGCCGCCGGCGTCGTGTTCCTCGCGAGCCCGGAAGCCTCCTTCGTCACCGGCACCGTGCTCAATGTCGACGGCGGCTTCGGCGCCTGATCGCGACGTCAATGGTTCAAACAGGAAATACGCAAATGATCGAACTCAGACCTTTCGCAAAGCTCGGCGGCGCCGATCACGGCTGGCTCAAGGCCAAGCATCACTTCTCCTTCGCAAGCCACTATGACCCGAACAACATGGGTCACGGCGCCTTGCGGGTGTGGAATGACGACGAGATCGCGCCGAGCACCGGCTTTCCCGCCCATCCCCACGCCAACATGGAAATCATCACCTATGTGCGCGAGGGCGCGATCACCCATCAGGACAGCCTCGGCAACGAGGGCCGGACCGAAGCGGGCGACGTGCAGGTGATGAGCGCCGGCAGCGGCATCCGCCACTCCGAATACAATCTGGAGCCGACCAAAACCCGGATCTTCCAGATCTGGATCGAGCCGACGACGCGCGGCGGTCAGCCGACCTGGGGTTCAAAACCCTTTCCGAAGGCCAACCGCTCGGACAAGCTCGTCACCATCGCGAGCGGGTTCGAGGCCGATACGGACGCGTTGCCGATCCGCGCCGATGCGCGGGTGCTCGCGACCACGCTGAGAGCCGGCGAGAGCGTGGAATACGAGCCGCAGAAGGCGCGTCACCTCTATCTCGTGCCGGCCGCAGGCTCAGTCGAGATCAACGGCGTGCGCGTCAATGCCCGCGACGGCGCCGCGATCCGCGACGAGGACAGGCTGAAGATCACGGCGCTGGAAGATTCAGAGCTCGTGCTCGTCGACGCGGCGTAACGACGATCGCCGTCATGGCCGGGCTTGTCCCGGCCATCCACGCCCTCCGCAAGAAAGCAAGTACGTGGATGGCCGGGACATAGGCGAGCGGAAGCGACGCCGTCCTTCGGACGGCTATGCCCGGCATGACGTCCCCAACTACTCCCATCAGATCTACACAACGGAGACCATCATGACCAAAGTTCTCGTCCTGTATTATTCCGCCTATGGCCACATCGAAGCGATGGCCAATGCGGTTGCCGAAGGCGCGCGTGAGGCCGGCGTAACCGTCGACATCAAGCGCGTGCCCGAGCTCGTGCCGGCCGAAGTGGCCAAGGCCTCCTACTACAAGCTCGACCAGGCGGCGCCGGTCGCCAAGATCGAGGACCTCGCGAATTACGACGCGATCATCGTCGGCACCGGCACCCGCTTCGGCCGGATGTCCTCGCAGATGGCGAACTTCCTCGACCAGGCCGGCGGGCTCTGGGCCAAGGGCGCGCTGCACGGCAAGGTCGGCGGCGCCTTCACCGCGAGCGCGACCCAGCATGGCGGCCAGGAGACGACGCTGTTCTCGATCATCACCAACCTGCTGCATTTCGGCATGGTGGTGGTCGGCATGAACTACGGTTTTGCCGGCCAGATGAAGCTCGACGAGGTCACGGGCGGCGCGCCCTACGGCGCGACCACGATCACCGGCGGCGACGGCAGCCGGCGGCCCAGCGCCAACGAGCTCGCCGGCGCCCGGTATCAGGGGCGCCAGATCGCGGAGACCGCCAAAAAGCTTCATGGCTGAGCCTCGGTCTCAAGATCAACTGCATGGCTGATGCGATGCGGGCGGCATTCTCCTTGCGGAGATGCCGCCCCATCTATTGGGCCGGGAGCGACACTGAATGGCTTTTGAAATTCTCTTGATCGCGCAAATGATCCGTCGGCCTGCCCAGGCGCTGGCGCGGCGCTGGTATTGCCGAAGCCTGTTCCGCGCCTCCCGCGGCCGGCTGCATTGCGCCGGATGCACCAAGTCGTAAGGCGCGAGCTGCTAGGCCTGCGTGATGTCAGCGTGGGGCTGGATTGGATCCGTAAGCACAGGCGCCGGCGCCGTCGAAAGCCACCAGCCCTCACCGGCAAACCAGCACGGGCGCTCCTTCTCTCCGCAACGACTTCACGCTCTCCCATCCTTTCGCGAACGCTTCGGCCAATCGCCGGCCGGCATCCGCATCCTGCAATCCCGCGCAGCCGATGAACTGGGCACGGCCGAGGAATTTCGCGGGCCAGATCGTGCCCTCGCCCGGGCGCGTGATCATCAACATGCCACCGTGCACGCCTTCGGGGGCCAATGGAAACACCAGCCGCCCGCCGGGCCGCAGCGTCTCGAGCCATTCCGTGGCCGGCTGCGCTGCGCCTGCGCAGACATAGATCACGTCAGCGCTCGGCAGATCCGACGCGATACCCGAGCGCTCACACAGCTCAACTTGAGCAATGTCTTTCAGATTTTCGCGCGCGAGCGCTGCGAGACGTTGGTCGATCTCATAGGCATGAACGCGGCCGCAAGGTCCCACGAGGTGCGCGAGGATTGCGGTGTAGTAGCCGCTGCCCGCGCCGATCTGGAGCACGGTCTCGCCTTCCCTCACGGCGCAGCCGCTGAGCCAATAGGCATGCGCACCGGGCATCCCGATATTGAGGCCACGCGCGCTGTCGAGCGCCAGCAGCGTGTTCTGATAGATGAAGGCGGGATCGTCATCGGGCGTCACGACATAGGTGTGACCGCCGAAGGAGATCGACCACGGCCCGGGCCCGACGAAAGGCTCGCGCCTGACGGTCCGAAAGGCCTGCTCGATACGGGGATCCGCGGTCCTCGCCGCAGCGCAGATCAACTGCGCATAGAATGCGCGATATTTTGCCGAACGATCTTCCATGTCGCCTCCGGGGAGCGAAGGTGACGATAGCACAGCGCACGCGACAACTGGAAGTTTTGCGCCATCCCGAGCTTCATGCGCTTCAAGGATAGGACCTGCCCATCGCCCATGCCGCAAAAGCCGCCAGCCTGGGATGACGGCGCAGGCCCTGCGCGGTGTGGTCGCGCAGGACGTAGGGCCAACCGCGCCACGATAGCGCGACGCTGACATCTGTGAGCGGCACCGGCACCGCGCCGAAGCGGCGCTTGTAGTCGTGATTGCCGATGCTGAGATCGAAGCGGCGCACGCCCTGCGCATGCAAGGCTTCCATCGTGCGCTCGGTCACGAGCAGTCCGGGCGAGCAGTTTGACCAATTCTTTCCGGCATGGCTGATGCGCAGCAGGACGTAGGTCGCGCCATATCTGACGCCCAGCGTGGTCGCGACGATGCCCTCGTCGCAGACGAGCGCCGACACGACAGTGTAGCCCTCCGCAACGCCCCGCCGCGCCACATCACGGTAGAAACGCGCGTGGGCGTCGTCGTTCAGGACGAACTTCGAGCCGAGCTGATTCATGCGGTCCTGCTGCTGGACGTCCATCACGTCCAGCAGCTCGCGCGCGCGATCGAGATTGGCGGCGATCTCGAAACGCGCACCGGCATGGCGGCTGAAGACGCGCCAGCAGCGCGGCATCTGCATGCGCTTGATCGAGGCCTGGTAGTCCGCATAGTCGTCACCCGCCAGCACGAGATTGCCGTTGAGCGAGCAGGATCCGACGCGGCCCAGCGTCACCAGCGGGTTGGGCTTGCGGCCGACATAGGCCGGCATCTTCTTGAGGCGCAGGAGATCGAAGCGCTCCGGCAGGGCGCGCACGCCCTTGACCAGCGCCTCGCCAACGGCGCGTGCACCGGCCGGATCCAACGGGGCGTCAAGCGCCAGGATCGGCGCATTGTTGTCGGACACGCCGAGATCGGCGAACTCGACGATACGGATGCCGCCTCCGGTGCGGCAGACCATCGGCACCACCGCGATGGCCCTGCCGGTGGCAGCATCGGAGATCACGGCGATCAGCGGCGCGAAGTCATGAAACGCCTCGTACCAGGCGCCAAGCCAGTAGCCATGCTGGAAGGCGGTGCGGTGCCCTGCGCTCAGGCGCAATATGGCCTGCGACCAGTCACGCACGAAATCGACTGCGATTCCCGCCGTGCTGGACACCCGACCATCTAATTGCTCGACGCTGAGAAACGTCATCCGCGGGACATATTGTTACTGAATGTTTCCAGATAGATGATGTTTTGCCGCAGACCACAAGTGACGTCGCTGCTTATCGTTAAGTGATACCGTCGCAGCGCGAAGCCGGTGGGCCATGTCCCGATATGAAACGTGAGAGCCTGCGACAGGCTGTCGTTCCCGACCGGGCTCCACGGTCTCGACGCACTGGAACCTGGCGAGGAAGTGCAGCCCGGCCACGGCGACGACAAACAAGAACCAGATCGGATTCTGCCGTTCGAGCAGGAAAGTCTCGGTCGTCCCATAGTAAAGCCCGAACAGCCAGACGGTCAGAAACAGCTTGGCGAGCGCCCCGCTGCGATTGTGGGTCCGGGCCTTCTGGAAATTGCCGAGCGGCGTCAGCACGAAGATGAGGACAACGAGCAACAGCCCCGGCAGGCCAATGGTGACGGCGAGGTCGAGATAGCTGTTGTGGCTGTGCGCCGCGGTCACGGCCCATTCGGCGCCCTGGGCTGTCTGCCGGCCGGTCACGTCGTCCCAGAACGCCGCATAGCCGTGGCCGAAGACCGGCTTTTCGGCGACGGCTGCGAGCGCGAACTCCCAGATGTCGGAGCGGCCGGTGAAGGTCGGATCGACCGGAAGCTGCCGCGTGATGGTCCCGAGAGCCGGACTCATGGCGCTGCCAACCGTTAGCAGGTTCATCACGATCAGCGGCACGAAGCAGATGGTCTGCTTTACCCACAGGCTCCGCGTGACGTAGACCAGGGAGGCCATCGCATAGATGGAGAGGCAGAGTACCGTCGACGTCTTGCCGCCGGTGAAGATCAGGAAGACGCCGGCAAGGATCGCGATCGCCGGTCCCATCACGAACGACCGAACGGCGCAGAGATAGATGCCGAGATAGACCAGGATGGTCATCACGGGCGATGCGACATTCTTGTGCCCAAAGCTCCCGCGCCAGTCGCCGGCGAGCTGGGGCTCGGTGATGTCGAGCGCAGTGTGGATCGAGTATTGGGGTGCGAGAAAGACGCCGAGATAGCACACGACGAGCAGCACGAGGGCGGCACCGCCGAGGCACATGTTGAAGCTTCGCTGCGTCCGCGGCAGGAGCGGCAGCAACACCGCAAGCGAGGTCACGCTGGCCGCCAGCGCGAACCGCTGCATGGACACTCCGCGGCTTTCGGAGAAGACCACGTTGATCAGCATCCAGCCGACGAGGCAAAGGTGCAGCGGCGTCACCAGGGTCTTTAACGAGGGCGCGTCACTCGCGGCACAGAGCAGCACCGCCACCGCGGCCAGCAATCCGAAGGAGATGTAGGTCAATGCCAACCGCCCGCCGACGACGTTGGCGACATCAGGGTTGCGCAGATCCGGAAATGGATCGAGCGTCACCAGGGTGAGCAGCAGGGCTACGACGGCGACGAGGCAGCGCGCCGCGTTCACGACGTCGAGCTTCGCCAGCAGGGTGCGCAAGCCGTGGCCCAGCGAACGGGCCTCGACCTCAATCATGTCTGCGGCGCTGCGATCCATGCCTCAAGGCCGATATGGCACGCGTGGGGAGGTCCTGGGTTTAACCCACTCCCGTTAACCATCCGTCAACCAGCGTGCCGGAGCCCGCGGACACCGCATGCTGCCGCGCCACGCTCCGCGCGATGTCGTAATATTGCCGCGCCCGCTGCTCCAGCGTGAGATTGTCCAAGACATAGCCGCGCGGATCGAACGAGTCTTTCATGCACCCGGCCCAGAAGTCCGCCCAGCCCGCCTCGAAGCCGGCGCGGTCGACGAACTTCATGCCGCAGCGCTCATCCCAGTAGGGAACCGACGATACCGGCGCGAACGTGACCCGATGCGGAAAATAATCGGGATCCCGCCACGGCCCACCGGGATCCCAGGCGAAGACCGGCACGCCACAGGACAGGGCCTGCTGATAGGCGATGCCCTGACTCTCGTTCTGGCAGAGAAAGATCATCGCGCGCGAACGCGCCAGCGCTGCCTGAAAGTCCTCTTCCTTGTAGCTGCCGTAGCGCAGCTCCGTGAACGAGCGGCCCTCGCTGACGAGCCGGGCGCGAACGGGCTCGATGAGTTCCGGCGCGTAGCGCTCGCGATCCCAGTGGACCTTGTCGTAGATCAGCACGTCGACGGACTTGTCGGCGGCGCGTGACGGCGCCCACCGATCGGTATCGATGCCGATCGGCCAGGCTTCCGTGTCGGGCCAATACGGTCGGTACATGTCGGCGTACCACGGGCCCGGCACCACGACCTTCTTCACCGGCAGGCGCGTAAACAGGTCGGGATCGTCGAGCGGATGATTGTGAGCGGCAACCCCGAGCAGGATCGGATTCTTCCAGGCGAATTTGTCGAGCAGGAACGTGCGGCCGATGATGCAGGCGAGCTCGTCGGGATGCTGCGCGATGTAGCGATAGTCGTTGACGCGGTAGCGGATGCCGAGCCGGTCCAGCCCCGCACAGAGATTGAGGAAGACGCGAAGCTGCCCACTCATCCGCGGCTCGCCGAACAGCATCTTGCGCGCCATACGCCGCAGGTGCCGGTCGCCGGGAAACCAGCGGTCGTCCTTGTCCTCGTAGAAAAGGTTGAGGACCAACTCATCAGAATCGTGTTCGAATGTCTTCGCGCGCACTGGGTTCATCCACCGCTACCGAGCCCGCTATCTCGCATGAGGCCGGGTGTCGCACCTATCAAGAATCCGCGACAGACTTAACGCCGCGAGCTTAACGCTAATTGACGAAACCGATGGCGTGCCGGCCGTCTCAACGACGATTTGACCGTTATGCGGCTATCATGCCGCGCGCCTGAGGCTGCGATCGCTGGCATTGCCGGCTTCGAGATACGGCCCGGTTAACAGACTCTTAAAGACGAGCCGCCGCGTGAGCACCGCCGAAGCCATTGTCGACTTGCCGACCGCCGCGCTGCCGTCGACCAGCGTCCGCGCGCCCTCTCCGGCCGGGCCGGTCTCCGTCGTCATTCCCGTCAAGAACGGCGCAGCCTATATCCGCGAAGCCATCGACAGTGCGCTGACGCAAGGCGGCGTCGCTGAAATCATCGTCGTGGACGATGGTTCGACTGACGACACGATTGCAATCGTCCGCTCCATCCGCGATCCACGATTGCGGCTGACGACGAACGTTTCCTCCGGCGTATCAGCCGCGCGCAATTTCGGCGCACAAAATGCGACGGGCGATTGGCTGGTGTTCCTCGATGCCGATGACCGCCTGCGTCCCGGCGCGGTTGCGACGCTGCTCGCGGCAGCGCGCGGTGCCCCCCGCGCGGTTCTCGTCTACGGCGACTACAACACGATCGATAGCGAGGGACGCCAGATCGGCCGGCGCGAGCTGCTGAAAGGACGACGCAAGCCGTCCGGCGACGTGCTGGAGCGGCTCACGAGCGGCAACTTCATCGTCAATGGCGGCATCGTGCTCACGCGCACCGAGGCTTTCCGCGCCGTCGGCGGCTTCGACGTTTCGCTACGATATTGCGAGGACTGGCACTGCTGGTGCCGTCTTGCCGCCATCGGCGAGTTCGAGTTCGTGCCCAGACTTCTGCTCGACTATCGTTTGCATACCGCCAACACCATGAACGCGGCAGTGCGGACGCCGCAGGACTTCTTCCCGGCGGTCGCGCGCGTGTTCGACGACGGATTGATCCTGGCGAGGCTCCCCGAAAGCGCCGCATTCCGGCTGCGTCAGGCCGCCGAGATTCATCTCGTCACCTATTCGGCGATGCAAGCGATCCGCTTCGGCAGGTATCGCGAGACCCTCGCCTATCTCGGGATGGTTGGCCGGCGGTCGCTCAAAGCGATGCCGCGATCCGCGACCAGGATCGTCCTGGCCTATTTTGGTATCTAGTCCGTCGCCGCCGGGTCAGGACACGATCTTCGAGGCTTCATAGGGCTTCGGCTCGACACCGAAAGCGGCAAGCGCCGCGCCGAATGCGACCATCACGGGATGCATCGCGACGACGGCCTTCGAGGTCGTCAACAGACGCGCCGCGCGAAACAGTGACAACGGCAACCGTCCGAGCATCAGCGCGAACACACGCACCCGCACGGCCGCGCTCTGCGCAGCCTTGTACTGCACACGATAGTTGATCGCACCGATGCGCAGGCCGCGCCGCACGATCCAGCCGAGGCTGGTCCGGCCGCGCGGCACGGTCTCGGTGATGACGGCCTCCGCCGTCCAGTGGAACGTCATGCCGGCATCGCGGCACCGCACGAAGAAGTCGGTGTCGCCGCCGCCGAGGAAATTGAAGCGCAGATCGAAAGCGGGACTGCCAAAGCGGTCGAATGCGGCGCGCGTGATGAGACAATTGCCGCAGCCATAGATCAGCGGCACCGCGCCGCTGTAGTCATAGGCGGGACAAAAGACGGGATGACGCGAGAGCCACGGCTTGCCGTCGTCGTCGAAGACCGGCAGCACCGGCCCGCCGACCACGTCTGCGCCGGTCGCCTCACAGGTGCGAACCATCAGCTCGAGCCAGTCGGGCGAGGCGATCTCGTCATCGTCGATCATCAGGAAACGGGTGGCGGCGGGGAACAATGTCCGGGCCGTCTCGAACGCGGCGTTGATCGCCTGGCAGTTGCCCTGCCGCTTCTCGACGAGGCAGATGCCCTGGAGCTTGCCGGCGGCGAGAAACTCCGCGGCGACCGGCGCGCTCTCGCGCTTCGAGGCGTCGTTCTCGACCATGACGACGGCGAAGGCGCGCGGCGTGCGCTGGCGGACGAGCGACTCCAGCGTCAGCCGCAAATGCTGCGGGCGGCGGAAGCAGGGAACGCAGACGACGATGCCGACCGACAGGTCGAGGACGCGCGAGCTCGCCGCGACCTCCCGGTTGGGATCGCGCATGACGTCCGGGATACGGCTGGCGGACAGGTCTGTCGGGATCAGAGTCATGACGTCCTAGATGTCCGAGATTTATTGAAAAAGCCCTGCGTCAATCGCATGCATCCGCGTCGTCCCGCACCGGCACAGCACTTCGGGGACAGATGCGTCCCAAAATGAGCGAGCGCCCCAACCACGAAACGTCGCCACGCTGCCGATCTCTCGCCGATGCAGGCGCATCACCAGGCGCTTAACCGCTTTTGCGCGTTTCTCCCGCGGCTCCTTGCGCGCGTGTTACTGCAATTTGCGGTCCACCGGCACAGAGATGGGACAATGCGAACGAAGCCGTAGTTAACGGGCCTGCGCATTAACCCGACCGAAAGCACCGCAACCGGTGAGACGGCGCAGCATGAGATTTGCTCTTCGGGCACGTGACATATTTCTTGTAATTTGAGTCGAACAAGCGCGGTCAAAAAACATGAACAAGCCAGCCACGATCGATTTCGCGACAGCCATCGGGACTGACGCGCCCGCAGTCCTCGCGCACACCCGGGCGCTGCTCGACATGGTTGCCGGTGAAGCCCGCGACAGCCTGCTCGCCATCCACGCGGTCCTGCGCCGGGAGCTGCCGCAAGGCCGGCTCGCCACTTACGAGGCCGGCGGCGGCTCGTGCAGCTTTCTGCCGCTGGACGTGCTCAGCCGCAGCCACGTGACCGTCGTCGACATCGACGAGGACCAGGTCCGCAACAACACCTACGCGCAGGAGGCGATCCTCGGCGACGTGCAGACCTATCGCTTTCCGCCGGAGAGCTTCGATCTCGTGATCTGCTACAACGTGATCGAGCATCTGCCGAACGTCGAGGCTGCGCTCCTGAACTTCCGCGACGCGCTCAAGCGCGGCGGAATGATCCTGATCGGCGCGCCCAATCCGCGCTCGCTGTCGGGCGTCGTCACCAAATATTCGCCGCACTGGTTCCACGTCTGGTTCTACCGCCACGTCCGCGGTATCAGGAATGCGGGCGAACCGGGCGAGCCGCCGTTCCCGACCTTCTTCCATCCGCTGGTGACGCTGTCGAAGCTCGAGGCGTTTGCGGCGACTCACGGCCTCGATATGGTCTACCGCCGCGAGGTCGAGAGCCCTCGCTATCCCGAGATGCGCCAGCGCAAGCCGCTGTTCGCCGCCCTCGTCGACGCCGGCGCGGCCGTGCTCAATGCCGTGCTTCCGCGCGGCACCGACGTCCGTCGCGGCGACTATCACGTCATGCTGCGGAAGCGCTGACGACCATGGCGGGCGCGCGGACATTGGCCGGGCACACGGCATTGTGCCTTGACGCGGCGCTGCTCGCCGGCACGTCCAGTAACGAACCGTTAATCTCTGAGGAGCTTGCGCATCGGCGGCGTCACGACGACGCGTCGAAGAGTGGCCAGCGCTTAAACGCTTTGTTTGCCATTTCAGTGAATAGTCCCTCAATGAGTATGGTTAATTTTTCCTGTTGCGTTGATTGGGCGCCTATATCCCTGGTGCGTGGCGTGACCCGAAGAGTAACCCCTCAGCCCGCGGCACTTGGAATGGAAGCTGGGGATCATGCTTGACTATAGCCAGCCGATAAATCGGGCCGGGCCGGAGGCCGGGCAGCCGCGCCCCCAGACCGGCTTCAACGTGCTGGAGCTCGTCAACCTGCTCTGGCGACGCAAGATTGCGATTGTCGGTGCCGCACTGCTCGGCGCGACGCTTGCGGTGACGGTCGGCAAGAGCCTGGCGCCGCGCTACACCGCCACCGCCCAGCTCTATGTCGATCCGCGCGAGCTCCAGCTCGTCGACCGCGAACTCACGCCGCGCGCGCAGGACGTGTCCGGCATGTCCATGGTGGTGGAGAGCCAGGCCCGCCTGATCACGTCCAACAGCGTGCTGCTGAAGGTCATCCAGCAGGCCAATCTCGACAAGGATCCGGAATTCGGCGGCGGCGACGGCAAGACCCTGATGTCGTCGCTGCTTGGCCTGATCGGTCTCCAGGCCCGCGCGCCCTCCGCCGCGGAGCAGAAGGAGGTGCAGCTTGCGGCGCTGGACGCGCTGAACAAGCACATCACGATCCGCAAGACCGAGAAGAGCTTCATCGTCGACATCGAGGTCTGGTCGACCGATCCCGCCAAGGCGGCGATGCTCGCCAACACGCTGACCAGCGCGTATCTGACGGAGTCGCGCAACTCGCAGGCCTCGGCGGCGCGGCGCGCCACCAACGATCTGTCCGGCCGCCTGAAGGAGCTGCGCGAGCGGCTGCGCAACGCCGAGACCGTGCTTGCCACGTACAAGGCCCAGAACAATTTCGTCGGCACCCAGGACACGCTGATCAGCGACCAGCAGCTTTCCGCAAGCAACCAGCGCGTGGCCGCAGCGCGCGCGGCGACACTCGATGCGCAGGCGCGCTTCGACCAGATCGAGGCGACCCGGCGCACCGCGGCCGACGCCGGCGCGATCCCCGAAGCCCTGCAATCGCCGACCATCGCAAACCTGCGCGCGCAATATGCCGACGCCCGCAAGAAATATGCAGAGCAGGCCGGCGAACTCGGGCCACGGCATCCGGCACTGCGCCAGACCGAGAAGCAGGTCGAGGATCTCAAGCGCACCATCAACGAGGAGATCGACCGCTTCGCCCAGTCGGCCAAGAACGATCTCACGCGCGCCCGCGACTACGAGGCTTCGCTCAACCGCGCGCTGGAAGCGCAGAAGCGGCAGAGCGTCCAGCTCAGCCAGGCCGCCGTGCGGCTGCGCGAGCTGGAACGCGAGGCCGATGCAAGCCGCGACGTCTATCAATCCTTCCTCAAGCGCTCGCGCGAAACCGAGGAGCAGGAGAGCCTGAACACGTCGGCAGCCCGCGTCATCGGCGAAGCCACGATGCCGCAGCGGCGCTCGTTCCCGCCCGCAATGAGCCTGTTCGCCATGATCGGCTTCACCTTCGGCGCACTTCTCGCCGCCTTCTGGTTTGTCGTCGCCGAACATATCTTCTCCGGCGCAATCGCTCCCCGCCCGGCACGCCGCGAACGCACGCCCGAGCCGAAGCGTCGCGAACGGACGCCTCAGCCTGAGACCGCCAGCGTGCCCCCGACGAAGACGCCGATTGTGTCCGAGGCGATGCTGTCCCATCCGATAGAAGCCGTGGCACAAGCGCCGCCACTCGTTCCGGACGAAAAGCCCCTCATCCTGGTCGAAAAGCCCCTGATCGCGCGTCTCCAGGAGGCCGACGTCATCCGCACGCTCGGCGCCATCCTCGCGGCCGGAGCCGGCACCGATCTCACCCGGCTCGGCTGGCCGACGCTACGGCCGGGATTTCCGCTGACGACGCTGTTGAATGCGCTGCGCGACATGCGTACCGCGGTGGCACGGCGTACCGGCGGCAAGGCGATGCCTGTCGTCGCGATGGTCGGCACCGGCGAAACCACCGAGCGCAGCGTCACCGCGCTGAACTTCGCGCTGGCGGCCGCGCGCGATGGCAACCGCGTGCTGATGATCGACGCCGACCATCAGGCCCACAATCTGTCGAACAAGCTCAACCGGTCCGGCAAGAGCGAACCGAACAAGCTCGGCTGGCTCTCGATCGGCAGCAAGGGCGCGCGCGAGATCAAGACCGTCAACGGCATCTCGGTGCTGCCGGTTGCCGAGAGCGACGCCGGCAAGACGACCGAGGCCATCCGCAAGGCGGTCGCGCAGGCGCGCTCCACCGGCGGCTATGATCTCGTCATCCTCGATGGTCCGGCGACGCCGCGCTCCGCCGCCGGCCGCAAGCTGCTCGACGGCATTGACGCGGTGGTTGCGGTGCTGCCGACCAGCCTCGACATCAACGACAGCATGGAAGAGATCCTGACCGCGCTCGGCAGCGCCGAGCGCAAGCTCGTGGGCGTCGTGCTGAGCGAGCTCGCCCCTGAAACTCAAACACGCCAGCGAGGCAGGCAGTATGCTTGAGCGTCGCGTCAATCTGGACGGGCGGGAAGCGACCGCCGATGTGCCACGGATCACCGTCGGCGGCCTTCGCATGGCCGCGCTCGATCTCGAGGCAACCGCCGATTTCATGATCGAGGCAACCGATCCACGCCATCGCATCGGCCGCCCGCTGTTCCTGACGTCGGCCAATGGCGAGGTGCTGGCGCGTTGCTCGACCGAGCCGCAGACCGAGCGTCTGTTCCGCGCCGCCGACCTCATCAACGCCGACGGCCAGCCGCTGGTTGCGGCCTCGAAGCTGCAATCCTGGTTCCCGCTGCCGGAGCGCGTCGCGACCACGGACCTGTTCCATATTGTCGCACGCAAGGCCGAGGCGGTGGGCCGCACCTTCTACATGTTTGGCGCAAGCGAAGCCGAGAACGCCGCTGCTGTCGAGAATGTCCAGAAGCTGTATCCCAATCTCAAGATCGTCGGACACAGCCACGGCTATCTGCGCGGCGACGCGCTGCGCGCGAAAGTCGAGGAGATCGACGCCCTCGCGCCCGACTATCTGTGGGTCGCGCTCGGCGTACCTAACGAGCAGGCGTTCGTCGAGGAATTCACGCCGCTGCTGACCAATGTTGGCGTGATTAAGACATCCGGCGGCCTGTTCAACTTTTTGTCAGGCAGCCGGTCACGCGCACCGCAATGGATGCAGAAGATCGGGCTTGAATGGGCCTGGCGAACCTGGCTCGAGCCGCGCCGTTTGCTCTGGCGCTATTTGACCACCAACCCCCGCGCGCTCTATCTTCTCTTCAGCCGCAACCGGCGTTTCAATCGCTGAAAGAGACCTAGAGTAACGACATGACCGACCGACCGACTGTCCTCGTCACAGGAGGTGCGGGCTATATTGGCTCGCATGCATGCCGCGCGTTGGCCGCCGCCGGCTACGAGCCGGTGGTTTATGACAATCTTTCGACAGGACATCGCAATTTCGTCAGCGGCCCGCTGGTCACCGGCGATTTGCTCGACGGAACAACGCTCGCGCGCGCGTTTACCGAGCACAAGATCACGGCGGTGATGCATTTTGCGGCGGCGAGCCTGGTCGGCGAATCCATGACCGACCCGCAGAAATACTACATCAACAACGTGCAGGGCACGTTGTCGCTGTTGCAGGCGATGCGCAACGCGGGCTGCCAGCGCATCGTGTTCTCCTCGACCGGCGCGGTCTACGGCAACGCCGACTCCAAGGCGCTGCCGGAGAGTTTCCCGTGCAACCCGATCAATCCCTACGGTGCTTCGAAGTTGATGATCGAGCGCATGCTCGCCGATTATCGCTCTGCCTACGGCTTCGGCGCGTTCTGCCTGCGCTATTTCAACGCCAGCGGCGCCGATCCTGCCGGCGGCATCGGCGAGCTGCGTGACAACGAGACGCATCTCATTCCCCGCGCGATGATGGCCCTGCAGGGTCACGTCGACTTCGCGGTGTTCGGCGACGACTACGACACGCCGGACGGCACCGCGATCCGCGACTACATCCATGTCACCGACCTTGCCGCGGCGCATGTCGCGGCACTGAAGCTCCTCGAGGAAGGACATGGCGGCGCCAGCTTCAATCTCGGCACCGGCTCCGGTTTCTCGGTGCGCGAAATCCTGACCGCCATCAGGCAGGAGACCGGGCGCGAGGTGCCTCACACCGTCAAGCCGCGCCGCGCCGGCGATCCCACCTATCTGGTCGCTGACCCCTCCGCCGCGCGAAAAGTGCTGAACTTCGTGCCGCGCCACTCCGACCTGCCGTCCGTGATCCGGACCGCCTGGGCCTGGCACCAGAAGGCGCATCCGCTAAGGTCGCGTTAGGCACCCCGCGCGCCCATATCTTGCTCGCCGTGGGCATGAACGGGTAAGATCGGCAAATCCTGTCGACGTCGGCGCATGTCCCGGCGTCCAGTTTGTCTGCATCGCCGGCGATGATGCCGGCCCTGCGTGGCTGCGCCAATTGCGCGAGCCGATTTTTCCGAACGTCAAGGCCACGACCGATTTCCGCGCATCGGCCAGCTTTCAGCGCGGAAGCCGAGGAGCAAAAGGCGAATGCATCAGGCCGCCCGCCTGGAGTTCGAGCGCGTGATGGACGAGTTTGCCCGCTGGCACGCCGTGCCCGCGGACCAGCGCTCGCCGGCGCCCGCCTGGTGGTGGGGCCCGGCCATGGCGGTGTTCGACGATCATGAGCCGATGTGCCGTGCGTGGTGCTGCGAACTCGGCCTCGGCGAAGGGACGAGCTTCGCCGACGGCGCGCGCCAATTGCTCGCACTGTTCGCCGAACAGACGTCGCTGCCGCTGGCGCATGACTTTCCCAGCATGGCCGAAGGCGGCGATCACGACGTGCGCGATCTGCATCCGCAGCCGTCAGACGACAGCGCGTTTCAGCCGTGACACTGCGCTCATGCCGGCTGCGGCATCGAGCTCCGGCAGAAGCGGAGGCGCGACGGGCAGCACCATTGGCCGCAGCAGCTCGGCCATCTGACGTGCCGGAAGCGGCTTGGAGATGAGATAGCCCTGCATCTCGTCGCAGCCATGAGTGCGCAGGAACGCCTCCTGCTCGGCATTTTCGACGCCTTCGGCGACCACCGTCATGCCGAGCGCCTTGCCCATGCTGATGATCGCCTGCGCGATCGCCTGATCCTCCGAATCCTGCGGCAGGTCGCGCACGAAGGAACGGTCGATCTTGATGGTGTCGATCGGGAAGTGCTTCATCAGCGACATCGACGAGTAGCCGGTGCCGAAGTCGTCGATCGCCAGACGAATGCCGCGGCTCTGGATGGCGTCGAGCACCTTCAGCGCGCGCCCGACATTGCGCATCATCATGCTCTCGGTGACCTCGAGTTGGAGCAGCACCGGCGACATGCCGCTGGCTGCGAGCGCCTCGTCGACGTCCTGCAACAGGTGCTCGTCGGCGAACTGGCGCGGCGACAGGTTGACTGCCATCGACAGCGGCAAGAGGCCACGACGCCGCCAGGCCATCGCCTGTACGCAGGCCTCCTTCAGCACCCAGCGGCCGATCGGCACGATCAGCCCGGTCTCCTCGGCGAGCGGGATGAACTGCGCCGGCGAGACGCTGCCGAGATCCGGATGGTTCCAGCGCAACAGCGCCTCGACGCCGGTGATCTGGCCGGTCGCCATGTCCACCTTGGGCTGGTAGTTCAGCGAGAACTGGTTGCGTTCCAGCGCGCGGCGCAATGCGCTTTCGAGCGACAGGCGTTCGATCGACTGCGTCTTCACCTCCTTGGAGAAGAAGCGATAGCCGTTCTTGCCGTCCTCCTTGGCGAGATACATCGCCATGTCGGCGTTCTTGGTCAGCGTCTGCGCATCGGCGCCGTTCGCCGGATACATCGCGATGCCGATCGAGGCGGTGGTGTGGCACTCGTGGCCGGCGAGCTCCATGGGCTTGCCGAGCACCGCCAACAATTCGGTCGCGATGCGCTGGACGTCGTCTACGTCCCCACATTGATCGAGGATCACTACGAACTCGTCGCCGCCGAGCCGCGCCACCACGTCGCTGGCCCGCAGCGCGTTGCGCAAGCGGTCGGCGACTTCGAGCAGGAGCAGGTCGCCGGCCTCATGGCCGAGCGAATCGTTGATGACCTTGAACCGGTCGAGATCGATGAACAGCAGCGCGAAGCGGTGGTCGTGACGTTGCGCCGTGTCGATCGCCTTGCGCAGCAGGCCGTTGAAGGTCTCGCGGTTCGGCAGGTTGGTCAGGCTGTCATGCGAGGCGAGGTATTCGATCCGTTCGTCGGCCTTGTTCTTCTCGTCGGCGCGGTCGAAATTCTCCATCGCAAAGGAGACGTTGTCGGCCAGGCGCTGCAACAATTCGACGAACTCGCCCGTAAACGTGTCCGGCTCGGTCGACATGTAGAGCATGACTCCGACCGGCTGGTCGTGGGCGATGAGCGGGAACGCCGCGCCAGAGCGCGCGCCGTCGCCGCGGACGATCGCATGGAAGGCGCTCACGCGCTGGTCGTTGAGATAATCGTTGCTGATGCAGGGCTGGCGGGTGCGGAACGCCGTGCCGCTTATGCCGCGGCCCTCGGGACGCTCGGGGTCGACCGAGAGGCGGACGTTGCGCGTGGTCTCGGAAGACGGCCCGGCGCTCGCGACGATCTCGAGCTGGTCGCTGTCGGCCTTGGCCAGTGCAATGGTCGTCGAGGTGAACTTGGCGCCGTTCGATGCGGCGAGGCAGACGAGGTCGAACAGCTCGGCGCGGGACTTCGCCCGCATGATCGCCTCGTTGGTCGCGCTCAGCGCCGCGAACATGCGCGTCAGTCGCTCCTTCTGCGCCTCGGTGCGGGCCTTCTCCTCGGCGCGGTCGAAATTGTCGAGGGCGAAGGAGACGTTTTCGGCCAGGCGTCCGAGCAGCTCGACCAGATCGGGCGTGAACGTATTCTCTTCCGGTGCGAGGAACAGCAGAATGCCGATCGGCTCCCGGCCGGCCCGCAGCAGCGGGAAGCTGGCAGCCGCCCGCGTTCCATCCTCGATCGCCCTCGTGCGCCAGTGCGCCGATCCCGGGGCGTTCAAATAGTCGTTCATGACGCTGGGCCGGCGGGTCCGCAGCGAGGTCCCGATGATTCCCTGCGCTTCGGGATGATCGGCGGAAACAGCGCAGGTACGTCCGACCATGCGCTCCTGGAGCCGCCCCTTCACGGCGACGACGCGAACGAGCTCTTGTTTTTCATCCATGATGCCAATCGTCGCCGAGGCGAACACGTCGCCGAGCACGGCGGCCTGGCACGCCACCTCGAACAGCTCCTCGCGCGTCTTGGCGCGCATGATGGCTTCGTTTGTGGCGCTCAGCGCCTCGAACATTCCGCTCAGGCGGTTGCGCTGCTTGTCGGCCCGCGCCTTCTCGTCGGCGCGATCGAAGTTCTCCAGCGCGAAGGCGACATTGGCCTGGAGCTTGCGCAGCAGATCGACGAATTCGGGTGTGAACGTGCCGCGCTCCGGCGAATTGAACAGGAATACGCCTTCCACCCGGTCGCCGTTTAACAGCGGTAGCGCGGCGGACGATGCGATGCCGTTGCGGCGCGCGCTGTCCTGCCACGGCTTGATGCGGTCGTCTGCCAAGATGTCGTTGCTGATGCAGGGTCGCCGGGTCCGGAACGCGATCCCGGTCAGCCCCCGTCCCTCCGGCACCTCATCGCTGATCGCAAACTTGAAGGTTCGCACCTCATCCGCGTTCGGTCCGCAGGATGCGACAACGCGAAGCAGTTCGGCCTGGTGATCGACCAGCGCGATCGAGGTCGAGGCGAACTTGGCACCCTGCACCGTCGCCTCGCAGACGAGATCGAACAGCTCGGCGCGGCATCTTGCGCGCAGGATCGCCTCGTTGGTGGCGCTCAGCGCGGCGTACATGCGCGCGAGGCGGTCCTCCTCGTCGGCGATCCTGGCCTTTTCCGCCTCGCGGTCGAAATTCTCGATCGCAAAGCAGACGTTCTCCGCGATGCGCAGCAACAGCGCGACGATCTCCTCGTCCTTGGCCCACGACCGGCTGATGAAGAACAGGATGACGCCGACACTTTCGCCATGCTTGATCAGCGGAGCCGCCACACAGGCCGCGACGCCGGTGTTGATGTTGGCCTGCTCCCACGGCGTTCCCTTGGTGCGGATGGCGAGGTCCTCCTCGACGCAAGGCTTCTGCGTCCGGAAGACATTGCCGGAAATGCCGCGGCCAAAGGGATTGTCGGGATCGGCGGAATACTTTGTCTGGGCAACGAGGTGCAGATTCTGGCCGGTCCCGGCGACCGGCTTCAGCCAGTGCGAATCCTGCTCCTTGAGCAGAACGAAGGTCGCCAGCGACTTGCCGCCATGTACGGAAGCATCGCACACGAGCTGGTACAGCTCCTGCTCGGTCTTGGCGCGCAGAATGGCCTCGTTGGTCGCGCTGAGAGCGCCGAACATGCGGTTGAGCCGCCGCGCCGCCCGCTCGCCGCCCTGCCGCGCGATCTCGCGCGCGAAATTGTCCAGCGCATAGGAAATGTTGGCCGACATGCGCTCGAACAGCGACACCATCTCGTCGCTCAGCGAGCCGGCCTCATGGCGGGTGACGAACAGCACGCCGACGCTCTTGCCGTTGCAGAGCAGCGGCAGCGCCGCTGCCGCGCCGACGCCTGCCTTGATGGCGCCTTCGCGCCACGCCAACGAGCGCGGATCGTTCAGAAAATCATTGCTGATGCACAGCTTCTGGCTGCGGAACGCCTCGCCACCGACACCGGAGCCTTCGGGGGTCCCCTCCTCGATCGTGATCTCGATCGACCGCAGCCGCGCAACGTCCTCACCGCAGCCGGCCGCATAGCGCAGCCGCGGGCTGTCCGGCTCGACCAGGAACACCGAGACGGCCATAAAATCCCCGCTCGAAAACCCGGCGTCGCAGACCTTCTGGTACAGCTCGTCCGGCGATTTCGCGTAGAGGATGGCTTCGTTGATGGCACTCAACGCTGCAAATGTGCGCGCGAGGGTCGTCTGCAAGGTCTCAACTCCCGGGCATTCCTGCCGTTTTTCCCGGGACTTTATCGCCGCCGATCAACTAAGTGGTCGTTATTGCGCGCGGCAAACCGTCGATCAAAGTGAACGAGCTGCGAACAACGGTCCCCAAACTATCGAAAATACCGTCGCGCGGGACGTCGGCGGGTGCCGCTCCACGACGAAGGCGCATTCCTTTACGAATTTGCAGCCCTGTATTGGTTTACGGGAGATTGATATCGCACCTGCGCTTTGAGACGATGGCACCAACAACCAGAGCCCGCCAAGGGCGAGGACCGAGGAAACGCCATGCCGATCGTCAAGGCCGAGCGCCTCACGCGCATCAGCGCCGCGCTGCTCCGCGCCGCCGGGGCATCCGTCGAGGAAGCCGACGCGGTCGCCGTCGGCTGCGTCAAGGCCAATCTCGCCGGGCACGATTCGCACGGCGTGATCGCGGTTCCCACCTACATCGATCGCATCAAGGCCGGGCACATTGTCCCGGGCGCGAAATGGACCATCGTCCAGGAATCGCCGACCACGACCGTGATCGACGGGAATTGGGGCTTCGGCTTCCACGTCAACGCCAAGGCGATGGCGCTGACGATCGAGAAGGCAAAGACCTCCAATGTCGCCGCCTGCACCGTGTTCCGGCAGAGCCATGTCGGCCGGCTCGCCGCCTATCCGATGATGGCGATGCGCGAAGGCATGATCGGGATTGCGACGGCGGACTCCGGCCGCTCGCCGAAACATGTGGCGCCGTTCGGCGGCCGGGAGGCGCGGCTCGGCACCAACCCGATCTCGATCGCGGTGCCCTCCGATCTCGAGGCGCCGTTCTATCTGGACATGGCGACCTCTGCAGTGGCCGCCGGGAAGATCCAGCTCGCTGTGGCCCGCGGCGAGGAGATTCCGACGGGATGGATCATCGACGCGGAGGGACGGCACACCACCGACCCCTCGCAGTACCGCAAGGGCGGCGCGTTGCTGCCGCTCGGCGGCACCGAGGGCTACAAGGGCAGCGGCCTTGCGGCCATGGTCGAGGTGCTCTGCGGCCTGCTCACGGGGCTCGGCTTCGGCGTCGAGCCGACCGGCCGGCACAATGACGGCTGCTTCATGGCGGTGTTCAACGTCGCGGCGTTCCGGCCGCTCAAGGACTTCAAGAGCGAGGTCGCCGAGTTCGCGCGCTATCTGAAATCGACACCGCCGTCCGAGGGAACCAAGGGCGTGTTCTATCCCGGCGAGATCGAGCATATGCGCGAGCAGCAGCGGCTGCGCGACGGCATCGAGATCGAGGATGCGACCTGGGAGAAGCTGCGCGCGCTGGCGCGTGACTACAAGATTGACAAAGAGCTCGATCTGGCCTGACGGGATTTTTTGGAGAGCGGCATGACGCGGCAGATGGTACTGGTCGGCTTCCTCCAGGCACAGAACTGCACCAATTTGCCGAGCTCCTGGCGGCACCCCGACTCGCGCGACGATTCGATGTCGGCGGACTACTATCAGGCGATCGCAAGAATTCTCGAGACCGGCAAGTTCCACATGGCGTTCTTCGACGACCGCCTGGCGATGCCGGACCGCTACGGCAACGATCATGCCCACACCGTCGAATATGGCATCCGCTGCGTGAAGATGGACCCGCTGATCGTGCTGACGACGATGGGCATGGTCACCGACAAGCTCGGACTTGGCGCGACCTGCTCGACCACCTATTACGAGCCGTTCGACGTCGCCCGCCGCTTCGCAACCCTCGACCTGATGTCGGGCGGGCGCGCCGGCTGGAACGTCGTCACCTCGTTGAACGATGGCGAGGCGCTCAACATGGGCAAGGACTCCCATCCCGAGCACGACTCCCGCTACGACCGCGCCGACGAATTCATGGAGGTCGTGCTCGGTCATTGGGACACCTGGGAGGACGGCGCCCTCATCATGGACAAGACGAGTGGCCGCTTTGCCGATCCGGCCAAGGTGAAACGGCTCGATCACAAGGGCGAGTTCTTCAAGTCGCGCGGACCGTTCACCGTACCGCGCTCGGATCAGGGCCATCCCGTCATCATCCAGGCCGGCGCGTCCGGCCGCGGCCAGCGCTTTGCCGGCCGCTGGGGCGAAGTGATCTTCACCGCCGCGCGCAATCTCACCGCAGCCAAGGAAGGCTACGCGAGCGTGCGCAACGAAGCCGCCAAGGCCGGCCGCGATCCCGACCAGATGTTCCTCTGCAATTTGACGACGCCGGTCTGCGCCGCGACCAAGACTGAAGCCGAGGACAGGATGGCCCTGATCAACAAGCTGCCGCTCCAGATCGACGCGCTGTCGCTGCTCGCGGAAGCGCTCAACTACGACTTTGCGTCCAAGGGCCTCGACGAGCCGCTGACGACCGAAGAGTTGAAGAGCATGCAGGGTATTCTGGGCATTCGCGACGGCGTGCTGAAGACGTCCGGCAAGAGCAATCCGAGCGCGCGCGACTTCGTCACCTTCTCCGGCCGCGGCCAGGTGCAGGATGCGATGGTCGGAGGCCCCAAGGAGATCGCGGACAAACTCGAAGAGATGTTCGTCGAGCGCGGCTGCGACGGGTTCGTCATCGCCGCGACCTACGTGCCCGGCTCCTACGCCGATTTCGTGCGCCACGTCGTGCCGGAACTGCAGCGGCGCGGGTTGTTCCAGAAGGATTACCGCGGCAAGACGCTGCGCGAAAATCTGGGGCTGAAGCGGCCGGCCGCGGGCGCCTGGAAAGCGCAGCCGCGCGATGCGGCGGAATGAGAACGAGGACAGAACATGCGCTGGCTGAAATTCAAGGCCTCAGGCAAGACCTCCTGGGGGATAGTTGAAGGCGACCAGGTGATCGCGGTCGACGGCGATCCGCTCAGCGATTGGCAGCGCACCGCGCGCACGCATCCGCTGTCGCAGGTGAAGATCGAGCTGCCGCTGGTGCCGCGCACCTTCTATTGCGTCGGGTTGAACTATCTGAAGCATCTCAAGGAAGCCGCGGACAAGCGCGGCGAGATTCCGGCCGTCCCTGATAGACCCGAGATCGGCTATCGCGCCCAGAACGCGTTGATCGCGCATGACGAGGACGTGGTGATCCCGTCGTTTGCGACCGAGAAGATTCACTATGAGGGTGAGCTCGTCGTCGTCATCGGCAAGAAGGTGAAGCATCTCACCGAGCAGACCGCGATGGATTGCGTGTTCGGCTACACCATCGGCAACGACGTCAGCGAGCGCAGCTGGCAGAAGGCCGATCGTGGCCTGTGGCGGTCGAAGAATGCCGACACGTTCAAGCCGATGGGCCCGTGGATCGAGACCGAGGCCGATCTCGAAACGATGCAGACGATCGTCCGGGTCAACGGCAAGGAGACCAACCGCTTCCACACCAACGACATGATCTTCGGCGTGGTGCCGTTCCTAGTCGAGCTGACGAAGTATTTCACGCTGTGGCCGGGCGACGTGATCTGGATGGGCACCGACGGCGCCTCGCCGGACATCAAGCATGGCGACGTCGTGGAGATCGACATCACCGGCATCGGAACCTTGCGCAATCGGTTTGTGCGCGAGGGGCAATAGCAATGCCGTAGTGCCGTAGGGTAGGTAAAGCGAAGCGTGCCCAGCGCTTCTGACGCAAATCGTGGAGCGGTGGTGGGCACGGCGCAAGAGCGCCTTTGCCCACCCTACGGCAGCTTCGCGAAGCCTTCAAAACGGCAGCGCCACGCCGGTCTTGATCTCCTTCAGCACCACGTTGCTGCGGACGTAGCGGATGCCGGGAATGCGGAACATGAATTCGTCGAGAAACCTGTTGTAGGCTGCCATGTCCTGCACCACCACGCGCAGGTGATAGTCGGCGTCCCCCGTGGTCGCAAAGCACTCCAGCACCTCGCGCCGCTTGGTCACCCGCGCGACGAACTCGTCGACGAATTTGGCGTCGTGCCGCTCCAGCGAGACATGGAGGATGGCGGACATCGCAAACCCCGCCCGCTCCCGCGCGACCAGCGCCGCATAGCCGTGGATGACGCCGCTCTCCTCGAGCGCGCGCACCCGGCGCCAGCAGGCCGAGGTCGACATGCCGACCTCGTCCGCGAGCTGCTGGTTGGTGGCGCGGCCGTCCTTCTGGAGATGGGCGAGAATCCGTGCGTCCTGGTCTTCGATCATGGAAGTCCTTCGGTTTGAGATATTCTACCATACAGAGCCAAATCTCGCAAAATCTTACCGATAACTGCCTTGCCATCGGGCAAATAGGTAAGACCTACCACCCGCCCGGGCTTAACCTTCGCTGATCCGGCAGGGGATACCGCGCGAGGTCCGCCATGGACGCCATTCCGTCACTCGACACCTACGAACTCTCCGACCGCTACGACCGCGAAAACGGCCGCGTCTTCCTGACGGGTACACAGGCCATCGTCCGCATCGCGCTCGACCAGGCGAAGCGCGATCGCGCGGCCGGGCTCAACACCGCCGGCTTCATCTCCGGCTATCGTGGCTCGCCGCTCGGCGGCGTCGATCTCGAGCTGTGGCGCATCAGGGAGCAGCTCAAGCGCGACCGCATCGAATTCCTCCCCGCAGTGAACGAAGACCTTGCGGCGACCGCGGTGCTCGGCTCGCAGCAGGTCGAGACCCAAGCCGACCGCGAGGTCGATGGCGTGTTCGGGCTCTGGTACGGCAAGGGCCCCGGCGTCGACCGCTCCGGCGACGCGCTGAAGCATGGCAACGCCTATGGCTCCTCGCCACATGGCGGCGTGCTGGTCGTCGCCGGCGACGACCATGGCTGCGTCTCCTCCTCGATGCCGCATCAGTCCGATGTCGCCTTCATGAGCTGGTTCATGCCGACGCTGCATCCGGCCAGCGTCGCTGAGTATCTGGAGTTCGGCGAGTATGGCTACGCGCTGAGCCGCTTCTCCGGCATGTGGGTCGGCTTCAAGGCGATCTCGGAGATCGTGGAATCCGGCGCCTCCGTCGCGTTGCGCCCGCCGCGAATCTTCCGCAGGCCCGACTTCACGCCGCCGCCGGGCGGGCTGCATTATCGCTGGCCGGACCTGCCGGGGCCTCAGATCGAGGAGCGGCTGGAGGCCAAGAAGCACGCGGTCTACGCCTTCGCAAAAGCCAATCCGATCGACCGCCACATCTACGACATTCCGCACGCGACCTACGGCATCGTCACGACAGGCAAGGCGCATCTCGACCTGATGGAGGCGCTGCGGCTGATCGGCCTCGATGAAGCGGCCTGCCGCAGCATCGGCATCGACGTCTACAAGGTCGGCATGGTCTGGCCGCTCGCGCTGCACGACGCGATGGAATTCGTGAAGGGCAAGCGCGAGATCTTGGTGGTCGAGGAGAAGCGCGGCATCATCGAGAGCCAGTTCAAGGAATATTTCTACGACTATCCCGGCGCCAAGCCCGAGCGCATGGTCGGCAAGCATGACGAGCGAGGGGCGCGGCTGATCTCCTGGATCGGCGAATTGTCGCCGCGCGCGCTCGCGGACGTGCTGGCCCGCCGGCTCGATCCGATGTTCCCGGGCCTCAATCTCGCCCCGCGGGCAGCCGCCTTGTCGCCCGAGGCGGAGCGCACGATCAACGTCGCCGGCGCAACACGCACGCCCTACTTCTGCTCGGGATGCCCGCACAACACGTCGACAAAAGTGCCGGAAGGATCGAAGGCGCTGGCCGGCATCGGCTGTCATTTCATGGCGAGCTGGATGGACCGCGAGACCTCCTCGCTGATCCAGATGGGCGGCGAAGGCGTGAACTGGGCCGCCTCGTCACGCTTCACCGGCCACAAGCACATCTTCCAGAACCTCGGCGAGGGCACTTATTATCATTCCGGCTCGATGGCGATCCGGCAGGCGATCGCGGCAGGCGCCAACATCACCTACAAGATCCTGTTCAACGACGCGGTCGCCATGACCGGTGGCCAGCCGGTCGACGGTCCCATCAGCGTGCACGCCATCGCCCACAGCGTCCGCGCTGAAGGCGTGACGCGCATCGCGCTGGTGTCGGACGATCCCTCGCATTTCTCGCCTGCCGACCTGCCCATCGGCGTCACAATCCATCCGCGCGAGGAAATGGACGCCGTGCAGCGCAAGCTGCGCGAGATCCCCGGTGTCTCCGTGCTGATCTACCAGCAGACCTGCGCCACCGAGAAACGGCGAAAGCGCAAGCGCGGGCAGATGCCGGATCCGAAGCGCTTTGCCTATATCAACGATCTCGTCTGCGAGGGCTGCGGCGACTGCTCGATCGAATCCAACTGTCTCAGCGTCGAGCCGAAGGAGACGCCGTTCGGCCGCAAGCGGCAGATCAACCTGTCGGCCTGCAACAAGGATTTTTCCTGCCTCAACGGCTTCTGCCCAAGCTTCGTCACCGTCGAAGGCGCTACGCGCCGGGCGAAGACCGCGAGCAGCATCGACGCGATCGGTCGCGCCGCAGCACTGCCCCTCCCCGCGCCCGCAACGCTCGATCGCCCGTACGACCTGCTGGTCACCGGCGTCGGCGGCACCGGCGTGATCACCGTCGGCGCGCTGATCGGCATGGCCGCGCATCTCGAACGCCGCGGTGTCTCGGTGCTGGATTTTACCGGCTTTGCGCAGAAATTCGGTCCTGTGCTGAGCTACATCCGCCTGGCGGCGAGCCCGGAGGCACTGCATCAGGTCCGCATCGATCAGGGTGCAGCAGATGCGCTGATCGGCTGCGATCTCGTGGTGAGCTCCGCACCCAAGGCGTCCGGCACCTATCACCGTGGCACGCGCGCCGCCATCAACACCGCGGAGATGCCGACCGGTGATGTCGTGCGCTTCCGCGACGCCAATCTCGCCTCCCCTGCCCGCCTGCGCGCGATCGGCCGCGTCATTGGTGAGGGCAATCTCGATGAGATCAACGCCAATGCGCTGGCTGAAAGCCTGCTCGGCGATGCCGTCTATGCCAACATCATCATGCTGGGCTTCGCCTGGCAGCGCGGCCTGGTGCCGCTGTCGCTGCAGGCGCTGCTCCGCGCGATCGAGCTCAACGGTGTCGCGGTCGAGCGCAACAAGCAGGCCTTCGCCTGGGGCCGAATCGCCGCCGCCGATCCGGGGTTCCTCCCCAAGTCCGAGGGCGCCCTCGCCGCCGAGACGCTCGATCAGATGATCGACCGACGTGCCGAATTCCTAACCGCCTACCAGAATGCACCCTATGCCATGCGCTATCGGGAAATCGTCGCGAAGGTGCGCAGCGCCGAGTCAAGATTGGGCAGCGAGGCGCTGACCGACGCGGTCGCGCGTTCCCTGTTCAAGCTGATGGCCTACAAGGACGAATACGAGGTGGCGCGCCTGCACATGCAGACCGGCTTCCTCGACACGCTGAAGCGCGAGTTCGCCGGCGATTTCAGCATCAAGTACCATCTTGCGCCGCCCTTCCTCGCCTCAAAGCGCGACGCACGCGGCCGGCCGCGCAAGCGCGCCTTCGGTCAGTGGATCCAGGTTCCGCTGGCCATGCTGGCGCGGCTGAAGGTCTTGCGTGGCACGCCGTTCGATCCGTTCGGCTACACTGCCGAACGGCACGCGGAGCGCGAGCTGATCTCCTGGTACGACGGCCTCGTCGAGACGATGCTCACCCGGCTCGATGCGACGGGCCTGCCCGACATGATCGCGATCGCCAGTGCGCCGATGGAGATCCGCGGCTACGGCCCGGTGAAGGACGCCGCCATCGTGCAGGTGAAGGCCAAGGTCGCGTCCTTGCTGGCCCGCCCCGCGTCCGCCAAGGCGGCCTGACGAGCGCCTTCGTCCTCGAACATGATAACACGCGCCGCTGCGGCTCCGCCGATCTCTTTCACCGGGACACGCTCTTCCTGTCGAGAGAGCCGCCGCCCATCAGGAATAGGGATTGATCAGCTTCTGCTGCTCCGCACTGTGATGCACCAGCATGTCGATGAAAGTCCTGACTTTCGCGGACAGATGGTGCCGGTGCGGATAGACCGCGTTCATCGACATCTCGACCGTCCGGTATTCGGGCAGCAGGCGAACCAGGTGTCCGGCTTCGAGATCGTCGCGAATGAGAAATCCGGCCATCAGGCACACGGCGGCGCCTTCCAGCGCCACTTTCCGCAACGCCTCCCCGCTGTTGGTGACGAAGCTGCCGGAGATGCGCACCGATGCCGGCGTTCCCTTGCGATCGAGGAAACGCCAGTCGTCGCCGTAGGGATAGTTCAGATGACGGCCGCAATTATGCGCCGAGAGCTCCTCGAGCTTCTGAACGCGGCCATGTTTCTCGATGTAGTCGTGCGAGCAGCACAGCACGTGGCGCCAGGTGGCAAGACTCCGGACGATCAGACTTGAATCCGGCGGCGAGATCATGCGCAGCGCAACGTCGTAGCCTTCCTCGATGAGATCGACCTCGGCCTCGCCCATGCGCAGATCCACCTTGATCTCCGGATAGGTGGAAAGCAGCTTTGCCACCACCGGAGCGACGAACGGCACCATATGCGTGGCGGAGTGGATGCGCAGCGTGCCGCGCGGCACTGACTGCAATTCGCTGGCGATGTCGTCGGCCTGCTCGAGGTCGGCGAGGATCTGTGTGGAGCGGTCGTAATAGGCCTTGCCGATTTCGGTGAGGCTCACCTTGCGCGTCGTGCGGTTGAGCAGCCGCACCCCGAGCCGATCCTCCAGCGCCTGAACGTGGTTGCTCACCATCGTCGTCGACATGTTGAGCCGGCGGGCGGCAGCGGAAAAGCCGCCGTTCTCGACTACCCGGACAAAGGCCGTGAGGCTGGTGAAGCGGTCCATCTCGTGAGGCTCCGATTATCCGCTCTCGCTGGATAATCCTTCCATTTCTTCATGGATTATCACACGCGCCGGGACAGCGCATCTTTACCGCCGAAAGCAGCGCCCCCTTGGAACGGGGCGTCTGGCGGCCCCGGAGAATGCCATGTCGAACGCCTCTTATGTCACTGAAACAAAAGAGAAAACCAATCTTCGCCCATCGCGGGTGGCAATCAAGCGGGCAGCCCTCGGCTTGGCGCTGGCGCTCGGCATCGCTGTAGCCGGCGACTTCGGCTACAGCTACCTGACGACCGGCCGCTACCTGGAATCGACCGATGACGCCTATGTGAAGGCCGATTCCACGATCATCGCGCCGAAGGTCTCGGGCTACATCGCCCAGGTCCTGGTCGGCGACAACGAGAAGGTCAAAGCCGGCCAAGTGCTGGCCAAGATCGACGACCGCGACTTCAAGACCGCGCTCGAGCAGGCCCGCGCCGACGTCGCTGCGGCCGAAGCCTCCGTGCGCAACATCGACGCCCAGCTCGAATTGCAGCAGCCGATCATCGAGCAGAGCACCGCCGACGTTTCCGCCGCCGAGGCCAACCTGAAATTCGCTCAGGAAGAGCGCGCCCGCTACGACGACCTGATGAAGACGGGCTCCGGCACGATCCAGCGTGCGCAGCAGACCGATGCGGCGCTGCGCGCCAGCAACGCGCAATTGCAGCACGCGAAATCGGGCCTGATGGCTGCGCAGCGCAAGGTCGATGTACTCACAACGCAGCGCGCCCAGGCCGTTGCCCAGCTCGGGCATACCCGCGCAGTCGCGCAGCAGGCGGAGCTGAACCTCTCCTATACCGAGATCACCGCGCCGGTCGACGGCACGGTCGGCGCTCGTTCGCTGCGCGTCGGCCAGTACGTGCAAGGCGGCACGCAATTGATGGCGGTGGTGCCGCTCGACGCGGTCTATGTGGTTGCCAATTTCAAGGAGACGCAGCTGACGCATATGCGCCCGGGCCAGCCGGTCGAGCTGAGCATCGACAGCTTCCGCAACCAGACCCTGCGCGGCCATGTCGACAGCCTGTCGCCGGCGAGCGGGCTCGAATTCGCGCTGCTGCCGCCTGACAATGCCACCGGCAATTTCACCAAGATCGTGCAGCGAGTGCCGGTGAAGATCGTGCTCGACGACCACCGCCTGACCGGCCTGCTCAGGCCCGGCATGTCGGCGGTGCCGACCGTCAACACCAAGGCGACCGTGCTGGCCGAGCGCGACACGGGTAAGCGACTCGCCGACAACGCCGCGCGTCCGAACGGAAGCTGAGGTCCAGCTTTTGGGCGGGGTTATCAAGTCCTGCCGGATGCTGCTTCAAAGACTTCCGCGATTATCGGAACCATCCGCCTAATGCATCCTGTCTCCGTAACCGAGACGAGGCTTCCATGAGCACGCTCCAGCCGACCCTCAACTCCGCTTCCGCCGCCAGCGTCCCCGCGCCGGCTGCGCCCTCAACACCGGCGGTGTCCGCAAAAACCTGGATCGCTGTGGTCGGCGCCACGCTCGGCGCCTTCATGGCCGTCTTGAACATCCAGATCGTCAACGCCTCGCTGGCCGACATCCAGGGCGCGATCGGCGCAGGCATCGACGACGGCGGCTGGATTTCGACCTCCTATCTGATCGCCGAGATCGTGGTGATCCCGCTCTCCGGCTGGCTCGCGCAGGTGTTCTCGATCCGCGTCTATCTGCTCACCAACGCGATCCTGTTCCTGGTCCTGTCCGCCGCCTGCGCGCTGGCGCAGGACCTGCCGCAGATGATCGTGCTGCGCGCGGTGCAAGGTTTCACCGGCGGCGTGCTGATCCCGATGGCGTTCACGCTGATCATCACCCTGCTGCCGCGCGCCAAGCAGCCGGTCGGCCTTGCGCTGTTCGCGCTGTCGGCAACGTTCGCGCCGGCAATCGGCCCGACCATCGGCGGCTATCTCACCGAGAATTTCGGTTGGGAGTACATCTTCTACGTCAACCTCGTCCCCGGCGCGATCATGGTCGGCATGCTCTGGTATGCGCTGGAGCCCAAGCCGATGAAGCTGTCGCTGCTGCGCGAGGGCGACTGGGCCGGCATCATCACCATGGCGATCGGCCTGTCCGCGCTTCAAACCGTGCTCGAGGAAGGCAACAAGGACGACTGGTTCGGCTCGCCCTTCATCGTAAAACTGTCGGTGATCGCGACCGTCGCACTCGTCACCTTCCTGATCATCGAGCTCACGGTGCAGAAGCCGCTTCTGAACCTGCGCCTCCTGGTTCGCCGCAATTTCGGCTTCGGCATGCTCGCGAACTTCCTGCTCGGCGTCGCGCTCTACGGTTCCGTGTTCATCCTGCCGCAATATCTGTCACGCATTCAGGGCTACAATGCCGAGCAGATCGGCATGGTGCTGGCCTGGACCGGCCTGCCGCAGCTCGTGCTGATCCCGCTAGTGCCGCGCCTGATGCAGAAGTTCGATGCGCGGATCATCATCGGCGTGGGCTTCGTCCTGTTCGCAGGCTCCAACTTCATGAACATCACCATGACCAGCGACTACGCCGCCGACCAGCTCATGTGGCCCAATATCGTCCGCGCGATCGGGCAGGCACTGGTGATGGCACCGCTGTCGGCGGTCGCAACTGCCGGCATCGAGCCGGAGAATGCAGGCTCGGCCTCCGGCCTGTTCAACATGATGCGTAATCTCGGCGGCGCCGTCGGCATCGCGCTGCTGCAGACCGTGCTGACCAAGCGCGAGCAGTATCACTCCAACGTGCTGATGCAGTCGGTCTCGGTGTTCGAGCAGGCCACCCGCACGCGGCTGGAGCAGCTCACGCAATATTTCGTCAATCACGGCGTCCTCGACCGCGCCGACGCGGCGCATCGCGCCTATGTCGCGATCGGCCATATCGTGCAGAAGCAGGCCTATATCCTCGCCTTCAGCGACACCTTCTATCTGCTCGGCATGGCCCTTATCGTGGCCCTGATCGCCGCCCTTTTCCTGAAGAAGCCCGGCCATGTCTCGACCGGGGAAGCGCACTGACATCGCCCCGCAAAGCAAGGAGAACGACCATGAAACCCCGCATGAATTACTACCAGGCTGCGCCCGAAACACTCAAAGCGCTTGTCGCGGTGGACACCCAGATCAAGGCCAGCGGCCTCGAGCAATCCCTGATCGAACTGGTCAAGACGCGCGCGTCGCAAATCAACGGCTGCGCCTATTGCATCGCTGTTCACACCGACGACGCCCGCAAACGCGGCGAGACCGAGCAGCGGCTCTACCTCCTCAACGCCTGGCGCGAGTCTCCGCTCTATACCGACCGCGAGCGCGCCGCATTGGCCTGGACCGAGGCCGTGACGTTGATCTCGGAAACGCATGCGCCCGACGACGTCTACGAGCAGGTCCGCGCGCATTTCTCCGAGGAGGAGACGGTTAACCTGACCATGCTGATCGGGACCATCAATGCCTGGAACAGGATCGCGATCTCGTTCCGCGCCGTGCATCCGGTGAAGGTGAAGGCGTCGGTGGCGTGAGGCGACCAGGCCCGCCACACATCCAACACGTCATGCGCGGGTTTGACCCGCGCATCCATCAAAGAGAGTCTTGCGACGCGCGATGGATTGCCGGGTCAAGCCCGGCAATGACAACTAGCGATTTGAATCAAACCGCCGTCACCTTCGCGAACTCCACATAGATCTCCCGCAGCCGCGTCGCCATCGGGCCGGGCTTGCCGTCGCCGATCTTCTTGCCGTCGATCGCGACCACCGGCTGCACGAACAGCGAGGCCGAGGTGGCAAAGGCTTCCTTCGCGGCGAGCGCTTCTGCGACCGTGAAGGCGCGCTCCTCGACGCGGAGCTGACGTTCCTCGGCGAGCGCGACCACGGCCTTGCGGGTGCAGCCCGGCAGGATCGCGTTGGAGTTCTGGCGGGTCACGATGACGTCGTCCTGGGTCAGGATGAACGCCGAGGACGAGCCGCCCTCGGTGACGAAACCGTCTTCCAGCATCCAAGCTTCGCCGGCGCCGGCCTCCGCCGCGGCCTGCTTCGCCAATACCTGCGCGAGCAGCGCCACGCTCTTGATGTCGCGTCGCTCCCAGCGGATGTCGGGGACCGTGATGACATTGATGCCGGTCTTGGCCGAGGTCGCGCCAACAATGTCCTTCTCGGAAGTGAACATTACCAGGCTCGACTCCACGTCGCTCTTGGGGAATGCGAAGTCGCGGCCCTTGTCGGCACCGCGCGTCACCTGGAGATAGACGAGGCCGTTGGCGACCTTGTTGCGCGCGACGAGCTCCTTCTGGATCTCGGTGATGCGCTCGACCGTCACCGGCAGCTTCAGCTTGATCTCGCCGACCGAGCGCTCAAGCCGCGCCAGATGCGAGGCATTGTCGACCAGCTTGCCATCGAGCACGGCCGCGACCTCGTAGATGCCGTCGGCGAACAGGAAGCCGCGGTCGAGGACCGAGATCTTGGCGTCCGAGAGCGGGACGAATGAGCCGTTGACGTAGGCGATCGAGTCCAAGGGAAGTCTCCTGGCGGGAAGGGGAAAGTTGGCGCGCTTATACGCCAATTGAGGGTGGCGATCACCCCTCTATTCGTCATTCCGGGGCGGCACGAAGCGACGAGCCCGGAATCTATTTCACCTCGCGTACTGCCGCCCAATGGATTCCGGGCCTGCGCCTTCGGCGCATCCCGGAATGACGACAGCGGTCAATGCGACAGAATCTTCGACAAGAACTTCTGCGCGCGGTCGCTGCGCGGCTTGCCGAAGAAATCGTCCTTCGGCGCGTCCTCGACGATCTCGCCGCGGTCCATGAAGATCACGCGGTTGGCGACCTTGCGGGCAAAGCCCATTTCGTGGGTGACGACCATCATGGTCATACCCTCGCGGGCGAGATCGACCATGACGTCGAGCACCTCGCTGATCATCTCGGGATCGAGCGCCGAGGTCGGCTCGTCGAACAGCATGGCGATGGGATCCATCGCCAGCGCGCGCGCGATGGCGACGCGCTGCTGCTGGCCGCCGGAGAGCTGCGCGGGAAATTTCTGCGCATGCTCCTTCAGCCCGACACGGTCCAGCAGCATCATGGCCTTGGTGACGGACTTGTCATGTCCCCGGCCCAGCACCTTCTCCTGGGCAAGGCAGAGATTGTCGATGATCTTCAGGTGCGGAAACAGCTCGAAGTGCTGGAACACCATGCCGACGCGGGCGCGCAGCTTCGGCAGATTGGTCTTGGGATCGTTGACCTTGGTGCCGTCGACGGTGATATCGCCCTTCTGAAACGGCTCCAGCGCGTTGACGCATTTGATCAGCGTGGACTTGCCAGAGCCCGATGGGCCGCACACCACCACCACCTCGCCCTTGGCGACGCTGGTGGTGCAATCCTTCAGCACCTGAAACGCGGAGCTGTACCATTTGTCGACGTGACTGATCTCGATCATGACGGGCTCTAACGAATGATGGCGATGCGCGACTGCAGGCGACGGACGCCGAAGGACGCAACGCAGGAGATGGTGAAATAGACGAAGGCCGCGAACAGATACATCTCGACCAGACGGCCATCACGCTGCGCGACCTTGCTCGCGGCGCCAAGGAAATCCGGTATCGAGAGCACGTAGACCAGCGAGGTGTCCTGGAACAGCACGATGGTCTGGGTCAGCAGCACCGGCAGCATGTTGCGGAAGGCCTGCGGCAGCACGACGTAGCGCATGGTCTGGGCATAGGTGAGGCCCAGCGCATTCGCCGCCGCCGGCTGGCCGCGCGAGATCGACTGGATGCCGGCGCGCATGATCTCGGAGAAATACGCCGCCTCGAACATGATGAAGGTGATGAGCGAGGAGGCGAAGGCGCCGACGCTGATCGGGCGCGAGGCGCCGGTCAGCCACTGCCCGATATAGGGCACCAGGAAGTAGAACCAGAAGATGACGAGCACCAGCGGCAGCGAGCGCATGAAGTCGACATAGAGGCCGGCGATGCGCCCGAGTGTCTTATAGCCCGACAGCCGCATCAGGGCGATCGCCGTGCCGAAGATCAGGCCGCCGAGCGCGGAGAGCGCCGTCAGCGTCAGGGTGAACGTCATGCCCTCGTAGAACAGATAGGGCAGTGAGCGGCGGATGACGTCGAAATCGAAATTGCCGAGCATCGCTATTTCCCCGTGATGTAGCCGGGGATCGCGACATAGCGCTCGAGGATGCGCATGCCGGTGACGACGACGGCGTTGACGAGGAGGTAGAGGATGGTCGCGGCGGTGAAGGCCTCGAACACCTGGAACGAGAACTCCTGCATCGAGCGCGCCTGTCCGGTCAGCTCGAGCAAGCCGATGGTGATCGCCACCGCAGTGTTCTTGATGGTGTTGAGGAACTCGGAGGTCAGCGGCGGCAGGATGATGCGGAACGCCATCGGCAGCAGCACGTAGCGATAACCCTGCACGGTCGTGAGACCCAGCGCCGTGGCCGCCTGCTTCTGCCCACGCGGCAGCGAGCCGATGCCGGCCTGCAACTGCACGGCCACACGCGCCGACATGAACAGGCCGACGCCGATCGAAGCGGTCCAGAACGGCGCATTCGGCAATTGCTTCAGCCACAGTCCGGCGGCCCTCGGCAGGATTTCCGGCAGCACGAAGAACCACAGGAACAACTGCACCAGCAGCGGCATGTTGCGGAAGAATTCGACGTAAGCAAAGCCGAACCAGTAGGCCCCCTTCGAGGGCAGCGTGCGCATCACGCCGACGATCGAGCCGGTGATCAGCGCGATGATCCAGGCCAGCACCGCGGTCTCGAGGGTCAGCACCAGTCCCGACAACAGCAAGTCGAGATAGGTACCGGTCCCCATCGGGTTCGGCTGGAAAAAGATTCCCCAGTTCCAGTTGTAGTTCACGTGTCCCCCGCGCGAGCGCGTCAAATTTACAAATGTCGTGAACGTCTATGCAAATGTCCGGCCATTCTGATTTCTGGAATGGCCGGACATGATGGTCGTGATCCTCCAGGGATCGAAGCTTACTTATAATCGTCCGGATTCGGCGAGTCCGAGGGCTTGGCGAATTCGTGCTTCAGCTCGTCGGAGATCGGCGTGTTGAGGTTCAGGCCCTTCGGCGGGATCTTCTGCGTGAACCACTTGTCGTAGATCTTCTGGCCTTCGCCGGACGTGTAGAGAGCGGCGGTCGCCGCATCGACCACCTTCTTGAACGGCGCATCGTCCTTGCGCAGCATGATGCCGTAGGGCTCCGGCTTGGAGAACGCATCCTTGGAGATCACGTAGTCGTCCGGTGACTTCGAGCCGGCGACGAGGCTCGCGAGCAGGATGTCGTCCATCACGAAGGCGACGGCGCGGTCGGTCTCGACCATCAGGAAGGCTTCGGCATGGTCCTTGGCCGGGATGATGTTGGCGCCGAGGCCTTTCGCAACGTTGGCCTCGGTGAGCTGCTTGATGTTGGTGGTGCCGGCGGTGGAGACCACCGTCTTGCCCTTGAGGTCGTCGATCGACTTCAGCCCGCTCGACTTCTTGAACACGTAGCGGCTGGCGGTGAGGAAGTGGGTGTTGGTGAAGGAGACCTGCTTCTGCCGCTCGGCATTGTTGGTGGTCGAGCCGCATTCGAGGTCGATCGTGCCGTTCGCCATCAGCGGGATGCGGGTCGCCGAGGTCACCGGATTGAGCTTGACCTCGAGCTTGTCGAGCTTGAGCTCCTTCTTCACGGCGTCGACGATCTTGTAGCAGATGTCCATCGCGAAGCCGACCGGCTTCTGGTTGTCGTCGAGATAGGAGAACGGGATCGAGGAGTCGCGGAAGCCCAGCGTGATGGCGCCGGTGTCCTTGATGTTCTTCAGCGTACCGGTCAGTTCCTCGGCACTGGCCTGGCTGACGGCGAAGGTCGCGGCGAGTGCGAGGCCGATGCTACGGAAATGTTTCACTTTTCTTCCCCTTTCAGGATGATGCGGGCGGATGCAAGCACAAATCGGGCCGGAATAGAATGTGACTTTCGACTGGATCGCGGCTCAGGTTAACGGCTCAGGATAGCGGCTCAGGATAGCGGCTTGGGCAATTCGCCGAGATCCCAGAACAGGCCGGCCATCACCGTCAAGGCCTCTTCGGTCAGCGGAAGCAGGATGTGCTCATTGGGCGCATGCTGGGAGCAGCCGGGATAGGAATGCGGCACCCAGATCGTCGGCAGTCCGAGTATCTCGGAAAACACGTCATTGGGCAACGAGCCGCCGAAATTGGGCAGCACGGCCGGCGCCTTGCCGGTGGTCTTCTGCACCGAGTCCGCCGCCCATTTGATCCAGGGGCTGTCGAAATCAGTGCGCGAGGCGGCAAAGCTCTGCGCCGCCCGCACCTCGACCATCGGAAAGCCGTTCTCCACCAGATGCGCGCGGATGGCCTCGACCAGCCCGTCGATCCTGGTGCCGACGACAAAACGCAGTTGCAGCACGGCGTTGGCATGACCGGGAATGGCGTTCGCCGGCTTCCCGATGTTGCCTGATGATATCGCCAAGACTTCGAGCGTGTTCCAGGCGTAGAGCCGTTCGGCGGGCGACAGCCCCTCCTCGCCCCAATTGTCGGCGAGCGCCGGCTCGTCCTCGGTCGGCACGACCTGCACGTCGGCGAGATAGCTGCGGATCTGGTTGGTGAGCCGCGGCGGCTTCAGGGCCTCGAGCTGGAGGCGGCCGTGGCCGTCGACCAGCGTTGAGATGGCGTTGACGAGAATGGTGGCGGGGTTGGCGAGCACGCCGCCCCAATTGCCGGAATGGTGCCCGCCATCGCGCAGGTTCACGTCGAGATGGATGCGGATGCCGCCGCGGCATCCCAGGAACAGCGTCGGACGGTCGGCCGACAGGCGCGGACCGTCGGAGGCCATGAACAGGTCGGCCTTGAGGGCGTCGCGGTGGAGATCGCAGACCTTGCCGAGATCGGGCGAGCCGATCTCCTCGCCCATCTCGACGATGAACTTGGCATTGAAGCCGAGCTTGCCGCCGCGGGCCTCACGCACCGCGCGCAGCGCCGCCATGTTGATGCTATGCTGGCCCTTGTTGTCGGCGGTGCCGCGGCCGTAGACGCGCGCGCCGGCCGTGGTGGTGCGCCAGGGATCGCGGCCTTCGCGCCACTCGCCTTCCATGCCGTCGACGACGTCACCATGGCCGTAGATCAGCACGGTCGGCACCGCGGCGCTCTCGTGATGGTCGGCAATGAGGAACGGCGCCTTGCCGCTCGGGGATTCCACCAGCCGGCTTTCGAAATCGAGCGCCGCGAAAGCGGGCTGCATCTCCTGTTCCAGATAAGCGCGCAGTTCGGCACCGCGCGACGGGTTCTGGCTCTCGGTCCGGTAGGCGACGCGGCGGTCGAGCTCAGTGAGGAACGCGCCGGACTGAATGTCGTTGCGGGCGCGGGCGATGGCGTCGGCTCTGGTCATTGCTTGCTTTTTCGGCGTTTCGAGGCGAAGGAGCCTACCCGAGATCGGTGGACCTTCGAAAGTGGCGGGGCGTGGGGATTTCGTTCTTGCTCTCTTGAGATTGGCTTGCCAAGGCAGGAGTGCTTCTCGATTTTGGCCTTGCCAATGGCGGGACCATGCAAGAACTTCGCCAAAATCGAGCGCACTGTTAGCATTCGAAGAGCGTCAGGCATAGGGCGCCGAAGGACAAAACCATGGCCAAGCAAATCCGGCTCAACGCATTTGCGATGAATTGCGTCGCACACCAATCGCCGGGCCTGTGGACCCATCCGCGCGACCGCACTGCCGAATATAACCGCCTGCCCTATTGGCTCGATCTTGCCCGGACGTTGGAACGCGGCCGGTTCGACGGGCTGTTCCTCGCCGACGTGCTCGGCGTCTACGACGTCTACGGCAACAGTCCGGACGCAGCTTTGCGCAATGCAGCACAGACGCCGTCGAACGAACCGCTGCTCTTGCTGTCGGCGATGGCGGCGGTGACGCAGAACCTCGGGTTCGGTGTCACCAGCAATCTCTCTTTCGAGCCGCCCTATCCGTTCGCGCGGCGGATGTCGACGCTGGATCACCTCACGGAAGGGCGGATCGGCTGGAACGTCGTCACCGGCTATCTCGACAGCGCAGCGCGCGGCGCCGGCAAGGACAAGCAGACCGGGCATGACGACCGCTACGACATCGCCGACGAATATATGGAGGTGGTCTACAAGCTCTGGGAAGGCAGCTGGGAGGACGATGCGGTGCTGCGCGACCGCAAGCGCGGCATCTTCACCGATCCGGCAAAGGTTCATCGCGTCAACCACGAGGGCGCGAACTACCGCATCAACAACACCATCCATTTGAGCGAGCCGTCGCCGCAGCGCACGCCAGTGCTGTACCAGGCCGGCACCTCGCCGCGCGGCCGGCAGTTCGCAGCGCGCCACGCCGAATGCGTGTTCATGTCCGGGCCGTCGGCCAAGGTGATCGGGCCGCGCGTCTCCGCGATCCGCCAGGAGGCGGCCGCGCTCGGCCGCAACCCCGCCGAAATCCTGATGTTCTCGATGATGACGATCATCCTCGGACGGACGGAGGCGGAGGCGAAGGAGAAGTACGCGGACTACCGCCGTCACATCAGCCCCGAGGGCGCGCTGGCGCTGATGTCGGGATGGACCGGCGTCGACTTCTCCGGCTACGACCTCGACCAGCAGGTGCGTCACGTCCAGAACGACGCCGGCCGCAGCGCGATGGACAACGTCACCCGCGCCGATCCCGATCGCGTCTGGACCGTGCGCGACGTCATCGAGCATGTCGGCATCGGCGGCGCCGGCCCCGTCGTGATCGGCACGCCGGAGATCGTCGCCGACAAGATCGAGGAGTGGTTCGAGGCGACCGATGTCGACGGACTCAACGTCGCCTTCGCAATCTCGCCCGGCGATTTCGAGGACATCGCCGACATGCTGGTGCCGGAGCTGACCAGGCGCGGCCGCTACAAGGCGGAGTATGCGCAGGGTACGCTGCGTGAGAAGCTGTTCGGCCAGGGACGCGCGCGGCTCGACGCGCCGCATCCGGCGGCGGGGTATCGGGTGGGGAAGACGGGGTAAGGCCGCTACTTTGCATGGGGTTGTGTTGCGGATTCTGCGAGAGGCCCGCCGGTTCGCTCTGTCGGCGCCGCAGATACAACTCCGTTCCCTCCCCCCTTGCGGGGGAGGGCTAGGGAGGGGGGTGCCACACGGCACACTCTCTCAGTGAGGCGAGACTCGTTCTCGACGACGGCGACACCTTTTCCTGGGCTACCCCCCTCCCCTTCCCTCCCCCGCAAGGGGGGAGGGAGCAGAGCGGATCGCGCGGCGCCGCCTACACCTTCCCGTCCACCATCACCTCGATCAGCTTCGTCCCGGGCCGGTTGAACGTGGACGCCAGCGTCGCCTTCAGCTCGCGGGGATCGCTCACCTTGATCGCCTCACAGCCCAGCGACTTGGCGATGCCGGCGAAATCAACCGGCGGATCGACAAAATCCATGCCGACATAATTGTCGTCGCCATGGAAGGCGAGCAGGCGCTGCTTGATGATGCGGTAGCCGCCGTTGTTGGCGATGACGACGTTCAGCCGCAGCTTGTGGTGCGCCGCCGTCCACAGCGACTGGATCGAATACATCGCGCTGCCGTCGCCGGAGAAGCACACGACGGGGCGATCCGGATTTGCGAGGCTGACGCCGACCGAGGCCGGCAGGCCCCAGCCGATGCCGCCGGAGGCGAGCCCGTGATAGCCGTAGCGGTCGCGATGCGGACGCAGGTTCGTGATCTGGCGGCTGGAGGTGAGGCCTTCGTCGACGAGGATGGCATTGCCGGGCATGGCCTCGACCATTTGCAGCACCAGGAAGTCCGGATCGATCGGCGTGCGGCCGGCGTTCTTGCCGATCTGCTCGACCAGCGCGGCGCGCCGCGCGATCCAGTTCTTCGGCGCGAGCTCGGCGAGGCGCTGCTTTGCGCGCTCCGCCAGTGCAGCGCCGCCCACCTCTTTCAGCACCGGGATCAGCGCACGCAGCGTCTCCTTCACGTCGGCCTTCAGCGCGATCTCGGCGCCGTAGTTCTTGGCGATCTCCCAATCGGCGAGACCTATCTGCACGACGCCAAGTCCATCCGGCAGCGCATCGACTTCGCTGTAGACCGACATGCGCAAGGGATCGCCGCCGAGTGCGATCAAGAGATCATGAGGCGCGAGCGTATCGCGCGCGACTTTCTGCACGCGCGCCAGCGTGCCGACGAAGCTCGGGCTCTCGGACAAAAAATGCGCGCCGTAGGGCGTTGAGGATTGATAGGCGGCGGCGCCCAGCAACTCGGCGAGCTCGGCCGCTTCCTTCAGCGCATCGCTCTTGACGACCTCGTCCATGGTAACGATCACGGGCCGCTCGGCCTTGAGCAAACGTACGGCGAACGCCTTGAGCGCTTCGTCCGATGGCTTGGTGCGCGCATCGATGCGCGTGGAGCGGCCGAGGTCGATGCCGGCTTCGCTGTTCAGGATGTCACCGGGTAGCGAGATGAACACGGGCCCGGTCGGCGGCGTGGTCGCAACCTTGGCGGCGCGGCGCACGATGCGCGGCAAATCCTCCAGTTGCGTCACCTCGACGGCCCATTTCACCAGCGGCTCGGCCATGCGCACCAGCGGGCCATAGAGCACCGGCTCCATCAGCCCGTGGCCCTGCTCCTGCTGGCCGGCGGTGAGGATCATCGGCGTGCCCGTGAACTGGGCGTTGTAGAGCGAGCCCATCGCATTGCCGAGACCGGGCGCGACGTGGACGTTGCAGGCGACGAGCCTGCCGGAGGCGCGGCTGTAGCCATCGGCGATCGCGACCACCAGGCTCTCCTGCATCGCCATCACATAGGTGAGGTCGGGATGATCCTTCAGGGCATGCATGATCGGCAGCTCGGTGGTGCCGGGATTGCCGAACAGATGGGTGATGCCCTCGTCCTTGAGCAGCGCGAGAAAGGCGGAGCGGCCGGTGATCTTGTTCTTCATGTTTCCTCCAGGCCTCGCGGACGTTGCCGGAGGACGGGAGGCATGATGGCCGAAGTCGGAGGATGCACGCAATGGAGCGCGGTCATGGCTGCGTTGCGTACGAGCGGAGTGCGCGGTGTGGCTACATCTCCTCGCGCCCGAGCTCGAACGGATCTTCGCCGCGTGCGCGCTTCTTCTTTTTCGAGCGCTGCCACACAACGCCGGGAAAGCCCTTCAGCGGCACCAGCGACTCGCCGGTATAGGCCCATTCCTGCAGCTCTTCGATGGCGATGTGATAGAGCGGCTGGCGGCCGGTACGCTCGATGAACAGCGCGCGGGGGATGTTGACCATGTGTGGGCCGCGCGGACGTTCATAGGCGATCGGCGTGCCGCAATGGGAACAGAAGCTGCGCGCGGTCTTCGTCGTCTTGTCCTCGTAGCGGGTGAGAGCAGTCTTGCCGGACGTGATGCGAAACCGCTTCTTCCAACTTCCGACATAGGTGGCGTAGGCCGCGCCGTGAGCGCGGCGGCTGGCGGCGGAGTGGTCGTGCCAGGCCCAGCGCGCGGGCACGTCGATCTCGAAGGTGACCTTGCCGCAGAGGCATTGGCCGGTGGCGATTCCTGCGGCGGCTGCGGCTTTGGCCATGGTGTTTCCCCATCGTCATTGCGAGCGTAGCGAAGTAATCCAGGGTCTTTCGTCGGAAACGGTCTGGATTGCTTCGCTGCGCTCGCAACGACGGAAATTGTGCTGGCGGTCGCGCAACAAATCAAGCTCGTCATTCCGGGGCGCGACGAAGTCGCGAGCCCGGAATCCATTGGGCCTCATATTCAGGCGGAGAAATGGATTCCGGGCTCGACGCTCCCGAGCCGCGCTTCGCGCGGTCCCGTCGCGTCGCCCCGGAATGACGGGAATAACTTACGCCGGCGTCAGCTCATCATACACCGGATAGTCCGTGTAGCCCTTCTCCTCGCCGCCGTAGAACGTCGCGCGATTGTATGGCGTGATCGGATAACCCTGCTGAAGGCGGCGCGGCAGGTCGGGGTTGGAGATGAAGATGCGGCCGAAGGCGATGAGGTCGGCATGGCCATCGGCGATCGCCGCATTCGCGGTCTCGCCGGTGAAGCCGCCGGCGGTCATCAGCACGCCGCCATAGAGCGGGCGGAACAGCACCATCGCCGACGGCACGTTCTGCCAGTTGACCTCGGCACGGCCCGAGCCGCTGGAGCGCGGCTCGATGAAATGCAGATAGGCCAGGCCGAGCTTGTCGAGCGCCTTCACCACATGCGTGTAGAGCGGCATCGGATCCGGCTCGCCGGAATCATTGGCAATGCCGTAGGGCGACAGCCGCACGCCGACGCGGTTCGCGCCCCAGACGTCGATCGCTGCCTGCGTCACCTCCAGCAGCAGCCGCGCGCGGTTCTCGATCGAGCCGCCGTACTGATCGGTGCGCTGGTTGCTGCGCGATTGCAGGAACTGCTCGAGCAGATAGCCGTTGGCGCCGTGGATCTCGACGCCGTCAAAGCCCGCGGCGAGCGCATTCCTGGCCGCCTGCCGGAACGCCTCGACGATACCCTTGACCTCGCCCGTCTCCAGCGCGCGCGGCGTCTCGTAATCCGAGATCTTGCCGTCGGCCGTCATCGCCCGCATGCCTTCGGCCTTGATCGGAATCGCAGAGGCCGAGACCGGAAGCGCGCCGCCATGGAAGGAGGAATGCGAGACGCGGCCGACATGCCAGAGCTGAAGGAAGATGACGCCGCCCTTGGCGTGCACGGCATCGACAACTTTGCGCCATCCGGATATTTGCGCGTCCGAATAGATGCCGGGCGTCGCGGGGTTGCCGCGGCCATGCGAGAGCACGGGCGAAGCTTCGGCTATGATGAGGCCGCCCTGCGTGGCACGCTGCCCGTAATAGTCGGCATTGAGCGGACGCGGCGCAAAGCTCTCGCGCTCCGCCCGCATGCGCGTCAGCGGCGCCATCGCGACGCGATGCGCGAGCCTGTACGGACCGACCTGCAACGGTTTGAACAACGCCGGAAATGTCATGTTGGCCCCAATATCTCTGCGGAAGGATGCACATCATATAGCGAGGGGCGGCTACCGGAAAAGGTGCCGCCCCCAAAGGCAATATTCCTTCCCGCGAAACGCGGGAACGAAGCGCACTACGCCGTCTTGATCCAGACGGCCTTCACGTTGAGATATTCCTCGACGTGCTGCTTGCCGGATTCGCGGCCATAGCCGCTCATCTTGTAGCCACCGAACGGCACGGCCGGATCCATCGCCTGGTAGCAGTTCACCCACACCGAGCCGGCGCGCAGCGATTTTGCGACCGCATGCGCCTTGCTGACGTCGCGCGTCCACAGGCCCGAGCCGAGACCGAACGTGGTGTTGTTGGCGCGCTTGACCAGTTCGTCCATGTCCTTGAAGGCGATCGCGGAGATGACGGGACCAAAAATCTCCTCCTGCGCGATACGCATGTTGTCCTGGACGCCCGCGAACACGGTCGGCGAGACGAAGAAGCCCTTGGCCAGCGCGCCTTCGGTGACGCGGCCGCCGCCGGCGAGCGCTCGCGCGCCTTCCTTCTGGCCGATGTCGAGATAGCCGGTGACGCGCTCGAGCTGCTGCTCGGAGACCAGCGGGCCGATCTGGACATTGGGATCGAGGCCGTTGCCGACTTGCAGCTTCTTGCCGAACTCGGCGACGCGGCCGACGAACTCCTCATAGATCGACTGCTCGACGAACAGGCGCGTGCCGGCGCTGCAGATCTGGCCGGAATTGGCGAACACCGCCATCGCCGCACCCGGCACGGCGGCATCGAGATCGGCGTCCGCGAACACGATGTCGGGCGACTTGCCGCCGAGCTCGAGCGAGACGCGCTTGAGGTTGCCGGCCGAGGCACGAATGATCGACTGGCCCGTCATGTGCGAGCCGGTGAAGGCGACCTTGTCGACATCATGGTGCGAGGCGAGTGCCGCGCCCGCGGTCTCGCCATAGCCGGGAACGACGTTGATGACGCCGGGCGGCACGCCCGCTTCCATCGCAAGCTCGGCGATGCGCAACGAGGTCAGCGGCGCCTCTTCGGCGGGCTTGAGCACGACGGTGCAGCCGGTCGCGATCGCCGGGCCGATCTTCCAGATCGTCGCGGTCAGCGGGCCGTTCCACGGGATGATTGCGCCGACGACACCGACCGGCTCTTTCAGCGTGTAGGAGAAGATCTCGCCGGGCAGCGAGTTCTCGATGGTCTCGCCGTGGATCGCGGTGGTCTGGCCGGCGTAGTAGCGCAGCATGCCGATGGCGCGCAGACGATAGGCACGCGTGCGGCTGAGCGGCGCGCCCATGTCGAGCGTGTCGAGCTGCGACAATTCGTCAAAATTCTTCTCGACGAGGTCGGCGAGCTTCAAGAGCAGATTCTGCCGCTCGAACGGCCTGACCTTGCTCCAGGGTCCTTCGAAGGCGCGGCGGGCGGCGGCAACCGCGCGGTCGATGTCTTCCTTGTCGCCTTCGGCAACGGTTGCGAGCAGCTCACCGGTGGCGGGGTTGCGTGTCTCGAAGCGCTTTCCGGAAGCAGCGTCGACCCACTGTCCGTCGATCAGCATCTGCTTGTAGGACCCGTTGGCGAACGGATGGCGCGTGATCGGAATAGCCTGCGACACAGCCATGGCTGCACTCCCTGTGAGGTGATTGATTGGCTCGATCTGGGCGGGATCGTTAGGTTGAGCAGAATACAGCGGTGCCGGATAGGCGTAAAGTCGGCGCGGAACGAAGAGCACCCATGCCCACTTGTGCAGGGTCGACCGACCGCCATGTTATAGCTCGATCGAGTGCAACGCCCCTGCCACCGGAGACGATCCATGCCGCACCCCGCCATCGCCAAGGACAATGTTGCCGTGATCACCGGCGGCGCGTCCGGCATCGGTCTTGCTGCCGCCAAGGCCTTCGCACGCGCCGGGATGAAACTGTGCGTTGTGGATGTGGACCAGACGGGACTGGCAGAGGCGTCAACAAAATTGTCATCCGTTACGGATCCCGCAAATGTGATGACATCCGTCACCGACGTCAGCAAGCCTGAGAGCGTGGCGGAACTGGAACGCGCGGTGCGCACGCGCTTTGGCGGTACCGACATCCTCATGAACAATGCCGGCATCCAGCCCGGCAGCACACTGTTCGGCGAGCCCGACAATTGGCAGCGCATCATCGGCGTCAACATGTGGGGCATCATCAATGGATCGCGCATCTTTGCGCCCGGCATGATCGCGCGCGGCACGGCCGGCCTGATCGTCAACACCGGCTCGAAGCAGGGCATCACCACGCCGCCCGGCGATCCCGCCTACAATGTCTCGAAGGCCGGCGTGAAGGCGTTCACCGAGGCGCTCCAGCACGAGCTGCGCAACACCCGGGATTGCCGCATCACCGCGCATCTGCTCATCCCCGGCTTCGTGTTCACCGGCCTGACCGCGAAGGGACGCACCGAGAAGCCGGCCGGCGCCTGGACGCCGGAGCAGACCGTCGATTTCATGCTGGCACGGCTTGAGGCCGGTGACTTCTACATCCTATGCCCGGACAACGACGTGCCGCGCGAACTCGACGAGAAGCGCATGCTGTGGGCAGCCGGCGACATCGTCGAGAACCGCCCGCCCCTATCGCGCTGGCATCCGGACTATGCAGAGGCGTTCAAGAGGTTTGTGGAAGGCAATTAGTCTCGCTGCAACATAAGACCCTCATGGTGAGGAGCGCGAAGCGCGTCTCGAACCATGGGGCCCGGCCGTGGGCCTGCATCCTTCGAGACGCCCGCTACGCGGGCTCCTCAGGATGAGGATCAAGCATTGATCGCGCGGGATCGACTACAGCGTCTCTTGCTGATGCCCGCACTGCTTGCAGGCGAACTTGACGCGGCTCTGCCCCTTGGGGGCCTGGACCCGGTTCGGGGCGCCGCACTTGCCGCAGACCGCCTCGATGCGGGTCGTGCCCTGCTTGACGACGATGGTCTTCTTTTCCATCGATTCGCGGATCAGGCGCTCGGCTTCCTCTCGCAGGGATTGTTTCGACAAAGCTCGTCTCCGCCATGAATGCGGGCGAGGCTTATCGCAGTTACGTCGAAATCACAATCAGCAAAGCAGTCTCAAACTTCCACGATCACATGATCGTCTTCAACGTGCACCTGGAAAGGTCTCCGCCACATACGGGTCTTTCTTCAGTTCCTCGCCGCTCGCCACGGCAACGGATATGACCAGATCTTGACGCGTTTCGGATCGACCCAGGACCGGCCGTTGCGCATGTCAAATTCCCAGCCGTGCAACATTTCGCCAACGCGCGAGCGCTGGTAGATGCCGGGCTCCGATATACCCTAAGCGCTCGGCGTGCCCTGCGCGGCACCATCCGTCATGATCAGGATACGCTGCACCAGCGCGATCGCGGTCTCGGTGGCAGGATCGGCTGAGATCACGGGAACCGCGAGCGCGAGCAGATCGATCGGGTCGGACGAGAGCACGACGAGATGCGTCGCATTGCCCGCGGCCATCAGCGACACCAGCCGCTCCACCGCCGGATCGGCCGGCGGATGTCCCCAGGGCGCATCGAACCGCCGCAGCACGCGATGCGTCGCGAGACGGTTGCGCAACGAGGCGGGATCGTAGGGCGCGAGATCTTGTTCGCGGTAGCGCCGCGCGCTCTCGAACAGCGGATGGCGCAGCAGCTCCGCGATGAGCTGGTCGCGCGTGGTTGCCGGCGAGATCGCGACCGAGCTCAGCACGCCCGGTGCGCGGGATTCGAGGTAGGCCCGTAACGTGTCCGTCATCAGGCCGATGGTCAGCACACCCGCGACCGCAATGGCGCAGAAGCGCGCGATCTGGGCAGCGTCGACATCGGGGGCGACAAAGGCCGCGGCAAGACCAAGCAGGGCCGAACTCACGAGCCGCAGCACGGTGAGGAGCACGCCGTGCCAGCGTGCTTCGGCGCTGCTGCCGGCGATCAGGACCGCAGTGACCACGAGCAGCGCGCCGAGCGCACCCAGCCTGACCGGCATGTCCGGCATCAGCGCCTGAAAATCGGTGACGATGAAGGGGAGGACTACGATGGCGCCGATCGTCATGCGATCGATGCTGCGGTTTTCGGACACCATCAACCACTGGCGATCGCGCGTCGCAAGCAGAAAGGCGCAAGCGGCGAAGCCGCCGAGCTGGAACAGCGCCAGCGCAATCGCGTAAGGCATATCGAAATGCCCGAGGCCCAGCGCACCGCCGACGCCGAGCACGACGGCGCCGATAATCACCCCGAGCTTGATGGCGCGGGGCGCATGCCGCCGCAGCATCCCCTCGGTCACGATCAGCGCGCCGAAAGGAATCGCGGCAGCCGGGATGACCGAGAGATCGTCGAGCAGGCTGCTTTCGCTCAGCCAGGCGATGCTGCGGACCAGGAACAGCAGCGCGACGATGCCGAGCGCGGTCACCAGGCGTCGGGTCAGCGGGCTATGCGCATCGCGGCGATGAAGCGCGAGCATGGCGACGGCGAGCCCGATCACGCCGCAGAGATTGACGATCGCGTTGGCGACGACGGCCGACGTCATCGGTCGCTCCCCTGCCGGGGCCGCAGCGTGCCGAAGGTCTTGCGATCGTCGAGCCAGTAGATGACCGGCAGCACCAGCCGTTGCAACCCGAGGATCAGGGATGCGACGAACAGACCGGGCAGCGAGCGGTGCGGCACCTGCTCGAACAGATAGCTGCGCGCCGCCGCAAGATCGATGTGGCCGATCTGCAGGAAATCGTCGCCACGATCGTAGTTCAGCTCGCGGGCGCAGAACTCACCATATTGCGCGTCCCGGTGTTTTGGAGCGGCATCAAACGTCTTCTTCAGGGCGTCGGAGCCGCCGGTATAGGCATCGGTGATGACGAAGCGGCTCTCGTCGAAACCGGCATCATCGCCGACGCCGAACACGCTGCGATGCCGGCGCATCATGCCTCGGGCGAGCTGGAGATGGGCAAAGCTCTGCCGCGCCTCGGGGCGCGGCGAGGGATAGACGTCGGAAAAAGTCTCGCTGACCATGCCGACCACCGACGGCACCTGCGTGACGTTGGAGATCCAGCGCGGGCGCAGGCCGTCGCGCAGGAACAGGACAAGCGTGGTCAGGCCGTAGAGCACCCAGGACAGGCCCTGCCCGCGCGCATCGGGGTCGACCATCACCAGCCCGAGATGGGTGACGTCGACCGGCGCGCCGTCGAGCTCGACCTGCATCACCGACAGCGCGTTGAACGCGATCGGGCGGCCGCTGTCCTCCTCGGAGATCAGCGTGACGATGGCGCGGGAGAGGCGCTCGCGCTCGCCCGAGAAGATGCCGTAAGTGAGCTGATCGGCCGGCAGCGTCTTGGCCGCAACGATGCGGAGCTGCGTAATCAACCTGTCGAGTTCGTCCTGCGGCAGCGACAGGCCGGGGCTTTCGACGATCCGGGTCATGTGACCGGGATGGGTGCGCAAGCTGAGATCGATGCTCGGCTGCGCGAGCGCCTTGAACCAGAATGCGGCGTAGCTGCGCACGCGCCCGGCCGCGCCTCCGACCTGTCCTGCGTCTCGCCCGTTGCCAGAAGCCGTCATCCTGCCCGCCTGTGATCCGGACCGTTCTTCATGCGAGGCTGTTAAGGAGCGATGAGTACAACCTCCTGCGACGACTGCAGGGTAAAGGAAATATTGCGGGGCGTGCGACAAACCGGCGCAAAGCGGAGAGGACGGCGGATGCCTTCGCATCCGCCGTCCCTGCTCCAGCCGGCTTGTGACGTGCTTTACGCCGCCCGCGAGCCGCGCTCGACTTCCATCAAGAGACGCTCGGCCTTGGCGTCCTCGATGCGGTTCACCAGGCGGCCGCTCTCGTGATTGTCGCGCATCGTCTTGGTCATGGTGATGCAGGACTGCGTCAGCATCAGGAAGCCCATGGCGAGGTAGCCCTTGACCGACAGGTCGAGCGGCAGGAAGAAGATTCCGAGGCCGACCATGAAGGCGGACGCGGCGAACGAAACGTAGGTGAAAGTAACCCAGGCGGGGCTGTGGGACGGGGTGGTCGGGTTCATGATGGTCTCCTGTTGCTTGACGTTGAGGTGAATGATCATCGGTTAGGGTCAGTCGGTGGGCGTGCGCTTGGACTTCAACCGCGCCAGCACGTCGTCCGCGGTCGTCTTGAGCCGGGGGCCGAAGCCCTGCTCGGCGAGCTTCTCTGCGGTGGCGAGCGGACCGGTGGCTGCATCGAGCTCGACCAGCGCGTCGTCGGCGGCCTGGGCCTCGATCTGCCGTTCGCGGAGGCGCTTCAGCGTGTTCTCCGCCTCCGGCAGCGTGGATTCGTAAGGCCTTGCCGCCTCGATGCCGCTGCGGCGAAGCGAGCGCACCGCTTCCGAGGCACGGGCGAGACGACGGCCGCGATCGAGCTCGGTGATGCGGGCCTGCGCGCTGGCGACCTGCCGCTTCAGCCGGGCGATCTCGGTCGCGAACAGCGCGCGTGCGGTCATGGCAGCGTCGCGGTCGGCTTCGAGGCCGGCGATGGCCTCGGCGGCTTCCTTGGCAAGATCCTCGCGGCCACCGTCGAGCGCCGCAACGGCACGGGTCTCAAGGTCGGCGATGCGCGCGTTGGTGGCCTCGAGCTTCCGGGCCTCGTGCTGGTCCTGGGCGATCGCCAGCGCCAGCGTCCGCTTGCTGCGCTCGACGGCGGCGGCCGCATCGCGCATCTGCTGATCGAGGATCAGCAGCGCCGTCCGGTCTTCGAGCTCCTCGCTGGCGGCCGCCACGCTGCCGCGAAAGAGCGTCACTACGGTCTTGAACATTGGCTACTCCCTGCTATGAGCGTTGCTCACGGACGCTTTGTAGCATATCTTGAGCATTGCTCAAGAGAAATTTGAGCGTCGCTCAAGAATTATGATTAAGAATGTCTAAAGCCTTGGAACGACGAGAGAAACTGAAAGAGGCGCTGATCGTCGCAGCGGAACGGATGATCGCCGAGAGGGGATTGGCCGGCCTGAAAACCCGCGATCTCGCCCGCGAGATCGGCTGCGCCAATGGCGCGGTCTATAATCTTGTGGCCGACGTGGACGAGCTGATCCTGCGCGTCGGCTCGCGCACGCTGCGCCGGCTCGACGCGGCTCTGACCGGCGCCGAGGGCGCAGGCCCCGCCTCGCCGCAGGAGACGCTGGTCCGCATTGCAATTGCCTATTGCGATTTCGCTGCGGAAAATCTCGAACTCTGGCGCGCGCTGTTTGAGCATCGCATGGAGCGCGGCAAGATGGTGCCCGATTGGGCGATCAACGAGCAGATGGAGCTGTTCGGCCACATCTACCGGCCCCTCGCCGCTTTGTTTCCGAAGCGCGGTCCGGAGCAACTCGGCATCACCGCGCGCAGCTTGTTCTCGGCCGTGCACGGCATGGTGGCACTGGGGCTGGAGCAGAAGCTGGTCGCAGTGCCCCTGCCGGCGTTGCGGAACGAGATCGCGGGACTCGTGCGCGCGATGCTGGACGGATTGGTGGCGCGACAGAACTAACTCGCCGACTTGCAAGCCACCGCACTTTCCGGTGCAGAAGCTGAAACGGGCCTCACCGCTCAGTCAGCGGGAAACGCCCGAACGAGGCGCGCTTCACTGGCTCGCAACGCGGCTGCATCGAGCTTGCCTTTCCGCGCGCCATCGAGCGCACAATCAAAGATCCGGTAGAACTGCGCCCCGTCATAAGCGACCAGCAACAGATCGACGCCGGCGTCGATCGCCTCGACCACGGCCTTGCAGACGTCGTGCTGGTAGATCGCGCCCATCACGAGGTCGTCGGTCATCACCACACCCTGGTAATTCCAGGTGTCACGGATGATTCCCTCGACGACGCGTTTGGAATGCGAGGCAGCGCGATCGGGATCGATGGCCGTGAGCGTGACATGGCCGACCATGAGCGCGCTGTGCGACTGCGCGAGCACCTCCCGGAACGGACGCCAGTCGGATGCCTCCAGCTCCTTGACCGGCGTGTCGAGGTTGGCGCTGAAATGATGCGTGTCGGTGCGCACGCGACCGATGCCCGGAAAATGCTTGAGCGTGGCGCCGACGCCAGAAGCTTCGAGCCCACGGACATAGGCGCTCGCGATCGCACCAACGACAACAGGATCGGTGGCAATCGCGCGCTGGCCGATCAGCGTGTGGAAGTCGAGCTGGTTGCGCCGCGCCGGCGGCTTGAGATCGAGCACCGGCGCGAGATTGAGATTGATGCCGAGGCCTGAAAGCTCGCGCCCGTGAATTCGCCCGAATTCCTCTGCCTTGGCCTGTTGGACATCCGGCGCGAGCCCGGCAAGCGTCGCCAGCGCAGGCACCTTCGCCAGCGGCGGCGAGAGATGGCCGACGATGCCGCCCTCCTGATCGGCGGCGACGATGAGCGGTGGCAGGCCGGCGGCGCGCCGCTTGTCCTGGAGCGCTGCGATCTCGGCGCGCAGGGCATCGACGGTCCGGCCCCTGATGTTGTGCCGTGTCACGTAGATGCCGCCGATCAATCCCTGCTCCGCAAGACGCGCGACCTCGGGAAAGGAGGAGTAGCCGACCATGAAGTGCGGGCCGAGCTCACGCGCCTCGGCGGCGCTCGCGCCGAGGACATCATGCTTGCGCAGCTCGAACCTTGAGTGCGCGGCAGCCATCAGGAGCGGCGGCAGGCACCAGAGAAGGACGAGCAGCCTGCCGGCGATGCCGCGCCACCGTCCGCGACGCAGCAGGACGACGACAACGACGATGCTCACGGCGAAGAGCGCGATGTTTCCCGCGCCACGCAGCACGAGGAGATAGGGATCGTTCTTGTTTGCGGCCGCGAATGCGAGAACGGGCGCGGCCAGCCAGAGCAGGATGAGGCCGATACGGCGGATGAGCTGCATGGATTTCAATGGGTGCGAGGGGCGAATGCTTCGCACCTATCAAGGCGCTTCACGTTGCGCGAGAGGCAAAAGCGCGCCTGCACGGAATCTGCACGAAACTCCTGAACTCGTGCAGACGATGATCCCGGCTTCTGCACAAGAGCCGTCCAGACTTCGTGGCGTCATCACCCACGAAAGGTCTTTTGGACATGACGAGCCTGGCTTCGACGTCGACAATTGATATCCAACCGATGCGGCCTTCCGCGATCCCGACCAAGCTCGCAATGGCATTGATGCTGGCCGCGCTCGCCGACTGGCTGCTCTACGGCGAGCGGGTCGGACTGTCGCTCTCTATCTTTGCCGTCGCGATCGCCTGCGCCTCGCTGCTCGCCAACCACGCCTCGCTGGAATGGCGGCGCGCATTGATCGGCGGCGCCGTCCTCGCTCTGGGCCTCGTGCCGGCGATCGAAGAGGTGAACACGCTCTCTTTTGCGATCCTCACCATTGCGATGGTCGTCGGCCTGCTGCTCGCGACCAATCCGGAGACGACCGAATTCGCTGACCGCGCCCGCGCGCTGCGCAACTTCTTCCTGTTCGGCCCCTTGCGGTTCTTTCCCGATGCGCTGCAGGTCTTCAACATGTCGGCGTTCACCCGCGCTATCGCCCTCTGGCTGTTGCCGGCGGTGCTGGGCATGGTCTTCGTCGCGTTGTTTGCCGCGGCAAACCCGGTGATCGAGCAATGGGTGTCCCTGCTCAATCCAAAGCTCATCGTCGAATATGTCAGCGTCTGGCGCGTGCTGTTCTGGACGGCAATGCTGGCGCTGGTCTGGCCGTTCATCCATGTGCGCTGGCGCCGCCAGAAGAGTGTCGCCACTGCGGCAGCCGATGTCGCCGAGCCGGAGCCGCTTGCGTCCTTCGTCCCGGCCGAGTTCCTGGGACCCGCGACGATTCTACGCTCGCTGATCCTGTTCAACGTGCTGTTCGCCGCGCAGTCCACCCTCGACGGCATCTATCTCTGGGGCCACGTGGCGCTGCCCACGAGCCTCACCTACGCGGCCTACGCCCATCGCGGCGCCTACCCTTTGATCGCAACCGCCCTGCTGGCCGCCGTCTTCGTGCTTGCCGCGATGCGCCCGGGCGGGGCTGCGGAGAAATCGAAGGTGATCCGGCCGCTGGTCTATCTCTGGGTCGGACAGAACGTCCTCCTGGTCGCCTCCTCCATTCTGCGCCTCGATCTCTACGTGGACATCTACATGCTGACCTACTGGCGCATCGCGGCCTTCATCTGGATGGGGCTGGTCGCGGTCGGGCTGGTCCTGATCGTGGCGCGCATCGCCCTCAACCGGTCCAACCGGTGGCTCATCAGTGCAAATCTAATCGCGTTAACGATCGTGCTGTATTCCTCTTCGCTCATGAACTTCGATGCACTCATTGCCGACTATAATGTTGCCCACAGCCGCGAAGCATCGGGCAGAGGTGTGCAGATCGATATCAACTATCTCCTCACCCTCGGACCGCAGGCGCTGCCCGCGATCGACAAGGCGATCGCGCTCCGGGCCGGTGCCAACGAGAGCTGCCTTGTGTCGCGCCGCGACCGCCTTGTAGAACAGCAGCGACAGGACTTGGCCTGGCGGACCTGGGGCTTTCGGAGCTGGCGGCTGCAACGCAGGCTCGATGCGCAGGCCAAGGCTGCAGGCTGACGAGGAAGCGGAGAGATCCTTGGCGCATCGTATTCTCATCGTCGACGACGAGGGCCACATCCGCGAGGTCATCCGTGTCGCGCTGAGAAAGGCCGGCATGGACGTGATCGAGGCGCGCGACGGCAAGGAGGCGCTCAGCCGCTTTGCCACTGAGAAGCCCGACCTGATCGTGCTCGACGTCGGCATGCCGGAGTTCGACGGCCTCGAGGTCTGCCGCGAGGTCCGCAAGAGCTCCGACGTGCCGATCCTGTTCCTGTCGGCGCGCGACGAGGAGATCGACCGCGTGCTCGGCCTCGAGATCGGCGGCGACGATTATGTGACGAAGCCGTTCAGCCCACGCGAGCTGGTGGCACGGGTCAACGTCATCCTGCGCCGCCTCAGCCCGCGCAATGGCGATGCCAAGGCCGGGCCGGCGGCGCTGATCCAAGGTGGCCTCCTGATCGATCCCGAGCAGCACGTCGCGTCCTTTGCCGGCACACAGCTCAAGCTGACCGCGATCGAGTTCGGCATCCTGCGCGCGTTCCTGACCCGGCCGACCGCCGTGTTCAACCGCGAGCAATTGATGCGGGCGGCCTATCAGCTCAACATCCAGGTCTCCGACCGCACCATCGACAGCCACATCCGCAACATCCGCGCCAAGCTGGCGGCGCTTGCCTGCGACAACGTGATCGAGACCATTCATGGCGTCGGCTTCAAGCTCGGCCGCTGCGAGAAGCAGGCATGAGCACGGCACCCGACAAGTGGCGGCCGTCGCTCGGCCTCGTCATCTTCGCGGTGCTGACCACCGTCGGCGTGCTGCCGCTGGTCGGCCTGTTCTTCTTCCGCCTCTATGACAACCAGCTGATCCGCCAGACCCAGGCGGAGCTGATCGCGCAGAGCCGGGTGCTCGCGACGATCTATGCGCAGGAGGTCGAGGCGCGGCTTGCGAGCGGCCTGACGCTCGGTGCCGAGGTGCCGCCCGGCCTGCTGCCCGATCCCGGCGACCAGTTCACCCCGATCCGGCCCGCACTCGATCTCACCGCCAACGACCTGTTGCGGCGGCGCCCCGATGCGCAAGCCGCGCTGCGTCCGGCGCAGCAGGCCTATGTCGAGATCGGCGCAAAACTGACGCCGATCATCCGCGAGACCCAGAAGGTGACGCTGGCGGGATTCAGGATCCTCGACCCGCAAGGGGTGGTGATCGCCGGCCGCCAGGAGGTCGGACAATCGCTTGCCCACATCGAGGAAGTGGCCGACGCGCTGCACGGGCAATACCGCGCCACGCTGCGCAACCGCGTCCCGGACAAGCCGCCACCGCCGATCTATTCCTTCAGCCGCGGCCTCGGCGTGCACGTGTTCTCGGCAATGCCCGTCATCGTCAACAATCGCGTCGCCGGCGTGATCTACACCACGCGGACGCCGAGCAACATTTTTGACCATCTCTACCAGGAGCGCGCCAAGTTCGTGCTGGCGGGGCTCGCCGTCATCCTCGGCACGATCGCGATCGGGCTGGTGTTCTCCCGCACCATCACGCTGCCGATGCGCGAGCTGATCGAACGTGCCGCCAGGATCAGCCGCGGCGACCGCGAGGCCTTCCAGCCGCTCAGGCACTACGGCACGCGGGAGTTCGCCCAGCTCTCGCACAGCTTCCTCGGCATGGCCGAGCAGCTGGCGCGGCGCTCGGACTACATCGCGACATTCTCGGCACATCTCACCCACGAGCTGAAATCGCCGCTGACCTCGATCAAGGGCGCGGCCGAGCTGCTGCAGGATTCGCTTCAGGGCAAATCCGATGCACTGACGCCCGCCGAGCAGAAGACGTTCGTTGCGAACATCCTGTCCGACACCGAACGGCTGGAGGCGATGGCGCAGCGGCTGCGCGAACTGGCGCGTGCCGAAAGCCTGCCGCAGAACGAGCGCACCGAGCTCGCACCGGTCATCACCGACCTCAAGAACCGGTTTCCAGCAAGCGTGATCTCGGCCTGCGGCAGCCTCGACCGACCGATCGGCATGTCCGGCGAGAAGGCGCTGATCGTGCTGTCGCATCTCGCCGACAACGCGATGCGGCATAAGGCCAGGACGATCAGGCTGGAAGCGGTCGACGAACGCACCACGCTGCGGCTGACAGTCAGCAATGACGGCGAGCCGATCTCAGTGCCCAATCGCGACAGAATATTTGACGCTTTCTTCACCACCCGCCGCGACCAGGGTGGGACCGGGATGGGTCTTGCCATCGCGCGCGCGGTGATGGCGAGCCATGGCGGCTCGATCAGGCTCAAGCCGACCGACGAGGGTGCGGCCTTCGAGCTTCAGTTTCCGGTCGCCTAGATCGCGAAGACCCAGGCAGCGACAATTGTGCCGAGTGTGACCAGACCGGCGATGGTCCAGCCTGCGGCATATTCCAGTTCAGGGTGACCGGTCGCCCGCATGATCTCGGCCGGATCGGCGGTATGCTTCCAATGCTCTGCCATGACAGCCTCGCACGCTTTTTCGCGCGTCTTATGTAAGTCGCATCAGCCGCCATTAGGTTCCATCACGGAAATGCGAGGACCAGCGGCGCCGATCGAGCAGGAAGAGTGCCGCCGGAATGACGCAGCTTGGTTTGTTTGCCGACCCGCAGGACGGTCCCGCCGGCCTTCGCTACACGAACGATTTCATCCCTGCAGCCGCCGAGCAGGACTTGATCGGCCGCATTGCGGCATTGCCGCTGCAGCGCTTCCAGTTCGGCGCCTTCGAGGGCAATCGCCGGGTCGCGTCCTTCGGCTTCCGTTACGATTATTCGCTGCAGCGCCTGATTGAAGCCGAGCCGATCCCGGCCTGGCTCGTGCCGGCTGCGCGTCAGGTCGAAGCCTGGGCTGGGCTGGCGGACGGCGCCGTCGCCCAGGTGCTCTGCACGGAATATGACGTCGGCGTCGGCATCGGCTGGCACCGGGACAAGCCGCATTTCGACAAGATCCTCGGCGTGTCGCTCGGCTCTCCCTGCAAATTCCGCTTCCGGCGCCGGCGAGCCGACAAGTGGGATCGCTACACGCTCGAAGCCCTTCCACGTTCGCTCTACATGATGGACGGGGAGGCACGCTCACAGTGGGAGCACAGCATCCCGCCAGTGGAGGCCCGCCGCTATTCGATCACATTCAGGACGATGAAGCCTGCCGCACAAAAAATCTGAAAAACAACCCCATGCAAAGTAGCCGGTGTTGCCGGCATGAGGCGTCGCGCGCTTCGCAAAGTCGTTGACACGTCGGGCAAAACAGCGGCACCAATATATCCTCACGCGTTTTGCCAGCTTGCCTTCCACTTCCGATTGCATGCTAGGTTGCCCATGCGCATCCCGCGGCATGGCCGACAACGCAGTCACCGAGCGCAACAAGACGGCCAGGGATTCAGGGGGCAAGGATGACGTCAGGGAGATTTGTCCTAACCTGCGCCTTCGTCATCGTCGGCGCCTTCCATGCCGCCTCCGCCGCCACGCCCGCGAAGGTCTCGGGCTCCACGGCGATCGCGCTCGCCGGTGTGCTCGCGCCGCTGTCGCCGGACCTGTCGGGTGCCGAAAAGAAGGCGGTTGCGATGCTGTTCGCCGCCAACAGCGACATCCCCTACAAGAAGACGATCGTGGTCACTGCGGACAGGATCGTCTGCCGAACCGGCAATGTCGACATCACCATGCGCAATTGCGAGGTCACCTTCGGCAAAAAGGTCAAGACCGTGAACGGCTCCACGGCGAACGAGATTTTCGCCACCGAGGCACTGGCCGGCATTCCGCCCGACGGCGCGGCCGGATCAAATTTCGAGAGCCTGACCAGGCTGAGCTGCACGATCGATCCGAATGCGATCCGGCGGAAGGACGGCAGCGGGGCGGATTGCACGTTCCAGCCGGGGAATTGAGCCAGGCTTGGCGGACGAACCGAACGTGCCGCGAAATCGCCTCAAGACGAACTAATAAGGCGAATTGAAAAGACGAGTGAAACGAGCGGACCAATATTGGGCGCGCAAGGCCTGCACCAATATGATCAAGAATTATCTCGCATTTTTCCTTCTTCTGACCGTGACGACAGCCTCCGCACATGGCCCGGTGCCGGCGCGGCTGACAGGATCCGATCTCGTCCGGGTGGGCCTTACCGATAGCGACACGAGCGCCGGCGGCACCGCCCGGCTGTGCGAGCAGGTCACGTTCTCGCGCGGCCTCCGCTATGGCGAGAGCGAGCAGAACGTGCTTGACGTCGCGACCAGTGCAAACAAGGCGGATATATCTCAGCCGGTGCTGGTGTTTGTGGGCGGCGATACCTTCACCGGCGACACCGTCGCACCAGACCTGTCGCGCGAGGTCCAGGATCAGGCAATGTGCTTTGCCGTGCACAATGGCATGATCGGCGTGCGCGTGAACTATCGTCTCGCGCCCGCGGCAACCTGGCCGACCGGCGCGACCGATGTCGCGGCGGCACTGTCGTGGCTCCACCAGAACATCGACCTGTTCAAGGGCGATGTCCGCGAGATCGTGGCGGTCGGCTACGGCGCCGGCGCGTTCCATGTCGCGAGCCTGCTCGCCCATCCCGAGCTTCAGGCCGACCAGGCCGACGTCGCTGCCGTCGTGCTGGTGTCCGGGATCTATCGCGCGGGCAAGGACGCGAGCGACAGCGAGAAGGCTTATTTCGGCACCGATGCCAGCCAATATGACAAGCGATCGATCTTTCCCGGCATCCTCACCATCGATGAGCCGATCGTGCTGGCCTGGGGCGCAGGCGATCCCGCACATCTCGTCTCACAGGGCGAAGCCCTGAAGGACGCGCTCTGCGCCGCCGGTCACTGCCCGCGCACCACGATCTTGCGCGGCCGCGACGGCATCGCCGCGGCGTTCGGGCTCGACGGTTCCGGCGACAGCCTCGCCGAGCCGACGCTGCTGCTCGTGCGCCAGCTCGAGGCGCGGGGACTGCCGTAGCAGGCCGTCGTCGTCAGCGCGTCAGAACGCCTGTCGTTTGGCTCGGCGCGGACAGGTCGCGGCGCGCCATCAGGCCACAGGATTGACAAACGCTTGACCTAGATCAAGCGGCCTTGGTGCAGGGTGAGCCGACCTCATGAGGGGCCAACATCAAGGTATCAAACATGCGCGTCAGCGGCAGGATGCTGTTCGTTGTGATGGTCGCTTTCGCCTCGCTGGGGGCGATGTCGCAGCAACGTGCAGAGCAACCCACGGCCGACACCGAAATCCGCATCGGCAACGTCATGCCCTATTCGGGACCGCTCTCCGAATTCGGCGCGATCGGCAAGGCGGAGGCCGCCTATTTCGACATGATCAACGATCGCGGCGGGATCAACGGCCGCAAGGTCCGCTTCATCACGCGCGATGACAATTCCGATCCCACGACTGCGCTGGAACTCACCCGCAATCTGATCGAGAAGGACGACGTGCTGTTGATGTTCGGCGCGTTCGGCACGCCCGGCAACCTCGCCACGCGCTCGTATCTCAACGAGCGGAAGATTCCGCAACTTTTCGTCGCCTCCGGTGACGAGGAGCTGAGCCGGCCCAACCGGTTTCCCTGGACCATGGGCTGGCAGCCCTCGTTCAAGGCCGAGGGACGCATCTACGCCAACTACATTCAGGCCTATTATCCGCAGCGCAAGATCGTAGTGCTTTGGCAGAACGACCAGTTCGGGCGCATGGTCTTCAAGGGGATCGAGGAAGGTCTTGGCGATCTGAACCGTCTCGTCCTCGTCGACATCGCCTTCGACATTACCGATGAACATCTCGAAGGGCACATCTCGATCCTCAAGCGCGCGGGCGCCGATATTTTCGTCTTTCTCGGCGTGCCATCGACGGCGTCCAAGGCGATCAAGCTGGCGGCGTCACTCAATTGGCACCCGGTCTTCATTGTGAACGATTCTTCCGCCTCGATCGCCAATGCGATGGCACCCGCAGGATTGGAGAATTCGGCCGGCGTGATCTCCGCAGCCTTCCTGAAGGATCCAAGCGATCCCGCGTGGAAAAACGATCCTGCCATGAAGGACTGGTTCGCCTTCATGGACAAGTACCATCATGTCGAAAGCACGAACAACAACGCTGCGCTCTATGGCTACGCCGCGGCCGAGGCGCTGACGCAGGTGCTGAAGCAATGCGGCGACGACCTGTCGCGCGAGAACATCATGCGTCAGGCTGCTTCGCTCAGGGACTATCAGCCCTCCGTCGCCTTGCCCAACATCAGGATGAATACCTCGCCAGACAGCTATCTGCCGATCAAGCAGATGCGGCTCGTCCAGTTTGACGGGCGCTCCTGGCAACCATTCGGCGCGGTGATCGAAACCGCATTCACGGAAGGCGCAGCGCGATGAGCCGCCTCACGCCGGCTTGAGCGAGGCCAGCGCGCGCGGCGGCTGCTCGATGCTGGAGGCTCGCCATTTGGCATTCATGGTGGTCGCGGCAAACGACTTTTCGTTTCATGACGAATGTTTATGATCGGCCTGCAACCGCTCCGCCGGGAGATCTTCCGAATGACCGAGACCGTTCGCATCAAGCGCTTCACTGCGCGCCCTGTGATCGTGCCGATGAACCTGCCGCTCCAGACCTCGACCGGCGCGGTCGCCAGGGCGCCTCTGGTGCTGATCGACTGTGAGACTGACCAGGGCGCGCGGGGGCACGCTTATCTGTTCTCGATCACGCCGTCGGCCTTGAAGCCGCTGGCGGCAATGGTTGCGGAGATGTCGGAGCTGCTCACAGGCGACGAGCTGCTGCCGTTCGAGATCGAGCGCAAGCTGACCCAGCGCTTCACGCTGCTCGGCCTTGCCGGGCTGCAACGGCTGGCGCAATCCGGCATCGACATGGCGGCGTGGGACGCGCTGGCCCGCACACGCGACCTGTCGCTGGCGCGCCTGCTCGGCGGCGCGCCGAAGCCGGTGCGTGCCTACAATTCGAAGGGACTCGGCATCATGCCCGCCGGCGCCGCGGTGGACGAGGTGCAAAAGCTGCTGGGTGAAGGTTTTCACGCCGCAAAGATCCGCGTCGGCCGCCCCGATGCGCGGGAGGATCTGAACGTGGTGCGCGCGGTGCGCAAGGCGGTCGGCGATCAGGTGACGCTGATGTGCGACTACAACCAGGCCTTGACCGTCACCGAGGCGATCCGCCGCGGCGAGATGCTCGACGATGAGGGGCTGACCTGGATCGAGGAGCCGATCCGCCATGACGACTATGCCGGCTGCGCCCGCATTGCGGATGCGCTCCGCACGCCGGTCCAGATCGGCGAGAATTTCGACAGCGCCTTCTCCATGCAGTCCGCTCTGTCCACCGAGGCTTGCGACTACGTGATGCCTGACGTGCAGCGCATCGGCGGCGTCACCGGCTGGCTGCGCGCTTCGTCCCTCGCCCATGCCGCCGGCATCGAAATGTCGACGCATCTGTTCTCGGAGGTCAGCGCGCACCTGCTCTGCGTCACGCCGACCGCGCATTGGCTGGAATATGTCGACTGGGCCGACGCGGTGCTGTCGACGCGCCTCGCCATCAAGGACGGCTTCGCGCTGCCAAACGAGACGCCCGGCAACGGCATCGAATGGGACGAGCCAGCGGTGAAGAGGTATCTGGTGAGCTGATCGAAGCAGTTGGTCGTCTGGCGAAAGCCAGGACAACCCTGGGGAGGTATGACGCGCTCTCCCCCCATCGAGCGCGCGCCACAAGGGTATATGCGATAGCCCTGCCCTTGCGGGGGAGGGAGTAGAGCGGAGCACGCGGCAGCGGTCGTCCCAACACCGCGCGCTACGCGGCGGGTGGGCCGAACCAGGTGGTGAGCGCCTCAACGAGTCCGCGCTGCGCCGTATCGCCCACCCATGCGACATATCCATCGGGCCGCACCAGCACGGCATCGGGCGCAGCGACCACGCCGAGCGCGGGAAGCTCCCACGAGCCGGCATAGCTGGCGTCGATCGGTTGGACCCGATCCGCCCAAGGCACAATGTCGAGGCTTCCGGGCTCGCCGAGATTGAGCAGCACGGCACGGCCACCATGCAGCAGCGAGAACATTCGGAGCGGACCGGCGGGCGTGACGAGGTCGAGATCGGGCATGCGGCGCCCGAGCAGCGGATGCCCCTCGCCGAGGTCGTAGCGAATGTCGAGACCCGACATCATCGCACCGAAGCGTTTGCGCGGCTCCTCCATGCCGAGAAGCTCGGCCACGCTGTCGCGCAGGGCGTCGATGCGATCGTCGTGACGAAGCAGCGCAGTCTGCGCCATCGTATTGCGCAGGACGCGGGCGGCGACCGGGTGGCGCTCGGCGTGGTAGCTATCGAGGAGACTTTCCGGCGAGATGCCCCTCACCACCTGCGCCAGCTTCCATCCCAGATTCACCGCGTCCTGCAAGCCGGTGTTGAGGCCCTGCCCACCGACCGGCGAATGCACGTGTGCGGCGTCGCCGGCGAGCAGCACCCGCCTGTTCCGATAGGTGGCCGCCTGCCGGGTCATGTCGGTGAACCTCGATATCGAGGTCGGACTGTGAATCCCGTAATCGGTGCCGTGGACGGCGATGAGGGCATCGCTGAGATCGCGCAAGGAGGGCTCGCTGCGGCCGTTTGGTCCGGTGTGCTGTTCGGTCACCATCATCCGCACCGGCCCATCCTCCAGGCGCGCGAAGGAATGGATGCCCTTGTCGTCGCGGCGGAGGCCCCACTCCGGCTCCTCCGTGATCTCGGCTTCGGCGATCAGGCAGCTCGTTGTCGCATCCCAGCCGGGAAAGTCGATGCCTGCGGCCTTGCGCACCAGGCTTCGTCCGCCGTCGCAGCCGACGAGATAGTCGGCCCGCAGCGGCGGACCATCGGCCACGTCGATCTCGACGCCGGTCTCGTCCTGCGAGATCGCCGTCACCTCGCGCCCGCGATAGATACGCACGCCGAGCTCGCTGGCCCACTCGGCCAGGATACGCTCGATGTGGTTCTGCCTCAGCGCGAGCCCGTAGGAATGGCGGGTGGGGAAGTCGCTGATGTCGAGACGATTCCAGGCGAAGCCCGCGACCTGGGCCACCTGCCCCTCGCCGAGGAACCGGTCCGCGATGCCGCGCTGATCGAGAATCTCGATGCTGCGCGCATGCAATCCACCGGCACGCGTGCCGACGAGGTCCTGATTGACACGCCGCTCGAGAATGGCGACGTCGACGCCCGCAAGCCGCAGCTCGCCTGCGAGGATCAGTCCGGTCGGGCCCGCTCCGACGATGACCACCGCATGGCCGATCATCGCAGTTCCTGCAGTCCGCCCCGCCGCGTGTGCCCGATCCGTCGACATCGATGCGCTCATCTCGTGATCCCCTTGCTTATGGCTGAGACCGGGGGTTCTACGGGATGACCGGGGACTTGAAGCAAGGGCGTTGCAGGCCACATATAGAGCTGGGAGGAGGAACGGCGCTTTTTCCTCCAGCCGGTCCGCGGCAGAGCGGAATAATCTTATGCAGATGGTTTCGTGGAGACGTCTCGGTTGCGTGTCGGACTATGCCGACTCCACAGCGCCATCCCTGGACATATCCGCCGCACGGCCGGATAGCCGCACCACGCACCTGAATCCGACGTGGCTGGTCGAGGTATCGACCGGCTCGGCGTGACGCGCGGCCGGGCGATAGCGGCGGCAATAGTTCGGCGCGCAGAGATGCGAGCCGCCTTTCAAGACTTTCCGCGGGATGCGTATGTCTGGTTGACATGGATCAAAGCTTGCCTCCTCACACCCGCCGCGCGGATTAAGTGGGATGCAGCAGGGCTTTGCGACATCTGCCACATGCCGCGCCGACCACCAGTCCAAGGTCCACTCCCAGACATTGCCGATCACGTCATAGAGGCCGTAGCCGTTCGGCGGAAAGGCCATGACCGGCGAGGTACGCTCGAACCCATCCTCGCCGAGGTTCTGGACAGGGAAGTTTCCCTGCCAGATGTTGGCCATGTGCTTGCCGCCGGGCATCAGCGCGTCGCCCCAGGCGAACTCCTCGCCGTCGAGGCCGCCGCGCGCGGCGAACTCCCATTCCGCTTCCGTCGGCAGATCCTTGCCGGCCCAGCGCGCATAGGCAGCCGCGTCGCTATGCGAGACGTGGACGACGGGATGATCGTCGAGCCCCTTGATGTTGCTGCCGGGGCCGTAAGGATGGCGCCAGTTGGCGCCGCGCATGAAGCTCCACCACTGGCTCCAATCGCGCAGATCGGTGATGCGCGGCAACGGCGAGAACACCAGCGAGCCGGCGTAGAGCATCTCCTTCAGCGCGCCGGGATAGTCCTTGGGATCGGGAACGAGCTGCGCCTCGGTGATGTGGCCGGTCGCATTGACGAATTTCTTGAACTGCCGGTTGGTCACCGGCGTGCGGTCGATCCAGAAGCCGTCAACGGACACCCGATGGCTCGGCGCTTCCTCCGGATAATGGTGGTCGGAGCCCATCCGGAATGTACCGCCGGCGATGAAGACCATCTCGCCGGTCTTCACGTCATCCGGCAACCACTCGCAGTGATCCAGATCGGTCCGCAGCATGGTGGAACCCCGATACGTCCACCCGATGCTACGGCGCGAAATTCAACGGAATTCGGCAGTGACAGATCGCCCTGTGCGCTGGACACATCGCCTGATCCCCCTCCTGTCGGCGCTGAAGGCTGAAGATGTTCACGGCATATTGCGCAACCATCTCTTCCTCTTTCGCGCGCACCCATTTGAGCACACAGCGAACCACGGCTGCGTGCGCTCTGCGATCCGCGGAGCGACTCGGAAAAAATTGCTGAGGCGCAAATGGTATCCGAAGATTGGAAACCTGTGATGTGCAAATTGTGCCAGCGCACCACAGCGGCAGTGAGCCCTAACGACGCAGTGCGCCGGTCCTTCAATACCGATGGTTGCGACGCGTATACTTCGCGTCAAGTTCGGCGATAATTTGCTTCAAAGAGCGAAGCTGCATCGCTCCGCCCTCTTCCTCGGCGCGGTAGTATTATCCCGTCGCCTGCCGCATAATTGTCGCGCTTCCATCAGAGAGTGCCGCCATGGGGCAGTTTCTTCTGGTTGATTCGCAGAAGCTTGATGGTTTCGAGGGCCTTCAGCAGGCCGTTCACGGATCACATGTCGACGTCATGCAGCTTGGACGCGGGCGGCTGCACGGCACGTTGTCCCATGTTGGCATCGGAGATTTCTCGCTTAGCATCGGCGCCTTCAACGTCGGCATGCGCACGCAGCGCATCGCCAGCGACGACAAGCTGATCGTCGGCATGCTGCTGGCGGCAGAGCAGCGCGTGGCGCATTGGTCGTTCGACATGCAGCTCAACGACGTGCTCGTGATTCCGCCGCTGCTCGAACATGACGGCGTGTTTCACGGCGGGTCCGCCTACGCGGCGATGCGCTTCGATCTCGACGAGGTGACGTCGCTGTTCGGCGGCGAGGCAAGGCTGAGCGACCCCGACACCTGGCGCGGCCGCGGTCACTTCCGCGCTGATCTTGCGACCGGCGCGGTCGCCTCGCATCGTCTGGTCCGGATCATGTCGCATCTGCGCACCCACAAATACGCGCTGATGCCGTCGAACGCCGATTTCTGGAAACGGTCGATCGTCGAGTGCATGGCCGCCAACGTCATATCGTCGCTGCCACCCGACGACAGCGGCTGGCTGCCTTCGGCACGGCGGCTCATCCGCAGGGTCGAGGACTATCTGGACGAGACCGGCCCGCGCCCGGTGCACGTTTCGGAGATCTGCTCCACGCTGAGAGTATCCCGGCGCACCTTGCATCGCGCCTTTCAGGAAGTGTTTGGCATCGGGCCGGTCACCTTCCTGCGGTACAAGCGCCTGTGCGCCATCCATTCCATCCTGCGCGACAGCGCACCAGGCTCGACGACGGTGGCCGCGGTGGCCATGCAGCAGGGCTTCTACGAGCTCGGCCGCTTCTCTCACTATTATTTCACGATGTTCGGCGAGCATCCGTCGCAGACATTGGGAATTGCACCGTCCACTCTCGTGCGGGGTGGAAACATCTGCGCCTAGCGTGATCGCGCTACGCCCGATGCGTGTCGCGTTTCGCGTTTGTTGACAAGCACGACACCCTCAAGCACACTTCCTTTCGGTGGATACCGCCTGCTGCTTGCGCCCTTGTGGGTATGGTGAAGTGTATCAGACCGCCGCACGCGTCCTTTGCTCACGCGAACGGGTCAGTAACGCAAGCTCTGACGTTTTTCCGTTCGCATAGCAGAGGAACGGCACATGCGCGATTTCCGCGACGCCAAAGCCATGGCGCAAACGCTTCGCGAAGCTCTCAACTCCCGGTCGGTCTCCCTCGGCGTCGGCGAGAGCCTCGAGCTCATCGCGAAATTATTTGGACTGCCGGACTGGAACGTCCTCGCGGCCAGGATCCGCACCGCCGAACAAGGCGGGCATGAGAGAAGCGGTGGACCGGGCGCGAAGGTCGACGCCGGTGTGACGAACGGGAAAGAGGTTCATGTCCCGTCCGATATCCTGGACCGCTACGTCGGAAACTATCAGTTTCACAATGCCGTCTTCACCGTCACGCGCGACGGAGGCCAGTTGTCGGGGCGTCTGAGCGGCCAAGGCGCGGTGCCGTATCTCGCCGTGGACGAAACGGAATTCACCGCGGACGACATCGAGGTCAAGCTCCGCTTCATCCTTGGTCCGGACAGCAGGCCGACCGCTGTGGTGCTGCGTCAGCATGGCAACGACCACACCATGCCGCGCATCGATGCGGCCGCGGCGCATGAGCTTCAGCGCGCGATCGAGGACCGCATGAGCAGCCGGTCGGCCAGTCCCGGCACCGAGGCCGCACTTCGCCGTCTCGTCGCAAGTCTCGCGTCGGGTCAGCCCAATTACGCGGAGATGAGTGCGGGACTGGCGGAGGCCACCCGCAAGCAATTGCCGCGCTTGCAGCGCGGCCTCGCCGACATGGGCCCGATCGCATCGATCGAGTTTCTTGGCGTGGGCGCGCAAGGCCAGGACGTTTATTCGGTCTGGCATCAGGGCGGCGCGGCGTCGCATTGGCATATCGCGCTCGAGGCCGACGGCACCATCGCTTCGGCCTTCGTCACGCCGGGGCCGTGACATCCCTCACGTCGAACCGGCGGGGTCGCGCCGGTAGCGGAAGTCGCAATGATCGGCGCCCTGCATGATCGTCTGCGTGCGCGCGAGCTTGATGTCGGGACCAAATCCGTCCGCCGCCGCGAAGTCGGCGGTGCAGACCAGGAGAAAGCCGAGCTCCGGCTCGCCGAGCGCCTTGTAGAACTCGGCATAGGCGCAGCGCTTCACGTCGAAGGCGAATGCGTCTTCCGACTGCTCGATCACGTCGTAGGCGAGTGCATCGTCGCGCGCGTAGGTGCTGAACGCCGACGCGACCGCCTTGCCGAGATTGGTCTCGTTCTTGGCTTGCCAAAATTCCTCGCCGTAGCGGCGATAGAGATCGCCGAGCGCCTTGCGCACCAGCGCATTGGCGCGCGCCTCGCCAAGCTCGGCCTGCAGGGCTTTGACCAGCGGGATCAGCACCTCCGCCTGGATCTTTGCCTGTTCGATGACGGAAACGCTCACCCACGCCTCCTCGTTCTCGTTGCGGCAAGCTTAGCCCGGCCGGAGGCGATTAGCTAACCGAGGTTTCCGCGGGATAGGTGAGACGACCATCAGGCGCGATGCGCGCGGCCGGGTTGATCGCGGCCGGCTCGACCTTTCCGGGTCCCAGAATGTGAAACACGGTCTCGCCGGCCGCGATGAGATAATCGGTGATGATCCGCCGGTGGCACCGCCACCACACCGTCTCCGCACAAACGATGGCGCAACGCTGCCGGTGCCCCAGTTCGCGCAGATGCGCGAAGCCCGCCCGAAAGGCGTCGCTCATGGCGTAGTCGGCGTAATTGTGGAAGCTGTCGTTCTGCCAGAACGCATTGATCTCGGGCGGCATGTCGCGGTTGCGGCTGCGCAGGCCGCCGAGCGCGGCGACATGCTCGTAGCCGATCGCATGCGCCTCGAGCGATTGCGGCAAGGTCTCGCGATTGTACTGCGGGTTGGTGCGCGAGCGCGGCACGGTGCGAACGTCGACAACGCGCGTGACGGAGACGCCCTGCAGCAATTCGACGAATTCGTCGATCGGGCGGGCCGCGTGGCCCAGCGTGAAGAACGGATGCGCCATGGGACGCCCTGTCAGCGCGACGGCGGCACGTCAGCTCCGCAGCCGCCGCAGCGCCCGGCCCTTGTGCAGGGCGACGTGGTCGGTCTTGTCGCTTTTGATCTCGTATTGCGGATCATCCGGGCTCGCGTGGTGGACATAGCCCTTGTAGTCGACGTCTTTCCTGTGCACGCGCAGGATATGGCCGCGCACGCGGCCAGCCTCGGAATTCCAGCTCACGTGGTCGCCGACCTTGAAGGTGTTTGGCATGACGTACCAATGCCGGATGGCGCCGGGGCGTTCCCGGGAAGCGGAACTGGACGCCCAGTCCGTCTACGCTGTTCGAGCTACGCCGGACACGCTTCGCCGCCTGGATGGTCGTGGCTTGCCCAGCCGTAGCTCGCGGCGAAAAGCCCGTCTTCGCCCGTTGGCTTCGGCGTGGCATCCTTCTCTCGCTGCGCGAGCGAAGGATGGTGGGCACGACAGGGATCGAACCTGTGACCCCTACCATGTCAAGGTAGTGCTCTCCCGCTGAGCTACGTGCCCTAGAGGTCGTCTAGATCGGGTGGGGTCCCTATAACGGCTCAGGGGAGCCTGCGCAAGGACGGAACAAGGTCGATTTAGGCCGCCAGCATCTTGTTCACTTCGCTCACCAATTCGCGCAGGTGCACGGGTTTCGACAGCACCTTGGCGTTCTTGGGGGCGTCCGAATCCGAGTTCAGGGCCACCGCGGCGAATCCGGTGATGAACATGATCTTGATGTCGGGGTCGAGTTCCGAGGCGCGGCGGGCAAGCTCGATACCGTCCATCTCCGGCATCACGATGTCGGTGAGCAGCATCTCAAACGGCTCTTCCCGCAACCGCTGATAGGCGGCCATGCCGTTGTCATGCGAGGAGACCTGAAAACCGGCGTTTTCCAGCGCCTTGACCAGGAAGCGGCGCATGTCGTTGTCGTCTTCGGCGAGCAGGATCTTTGGCATGGCAGGAAACGTCGAATCCTAGAGAGGACATCAGCAAAGAACACTAAGCCCGATAGAGGGTAAATTTGGAGTGAAAGTATTTACCCTGGGCCCGTGCGCCCGCTCTTTGTGAACCGGAATGGGGCGTGAATCAATCGAACCGTGGGTTGAGGTGCCTGCACGGTTAAGACATGTTCCAAGGGGGCGATCACACTTTTTCGCTTGGCAGAATGGTTGCGATTCCAGACAATGAACGCACATAAGAGCCGCTCGACCGGCCGAATCGATTCGATCCGGCCTTGCCGGATCCTGCGGCTGCAAAGGGACGAAGCCCCTCAGATGACCCGGTTTGACGGCGAGGTGTCGCCAGCCTTCGAGATCGTGGAGCCCACCGAGTGGCGGGCGCCGATCATCTTCAACTCGCCCCATTCCGGCTCGACCTACCCGGACGAATTCCTGCTGTCCTCCCGGATCGACCTGCCGACGCTGCGGCGCTCGGAAGACTCGTTCATGGATGAGCTGATCGGCCATCTCAGCGATCGCGGCTTTCCGACGGTGCGAGTCAACTTCCCGCGCTCCTATGTCGACGTCAATCGCGAGCCCTATGAGCTCGACCCGCGGATGTTCTCCGGGCGGCTGCCGAGCTTCGCCAACACCCGCTCGATGCGCGTTGCCGGTGGCCTCGGCACCATTCCGCGCGTCGTCGGCGACGGCCAGGAGATCTATCGCGACCGCATCCTGGTCGACGATGCGCTGGCGCGGATCGAGGCGCTCTACAAGCCCTACCACCGCGCGCTGCGCCGCCTGATCAACAAGGTGCATCAGCTGTTCGGCACGGTGGTGCTGGTCGATTGCCACTCGATGCCGTCGGTCGGCGTCTCCCGCGACGAGCCGCGCCGGCCCGACATGGTGATCGGCGACCGCTACGGCACGAGCTGCACGCCGCTGCTGCCAGACCGGGTCGAGGAGACCCTGAGCGGGCTCGGCTATTCGGTCGGCCGCAACAAGCCCTATGCCGGCGGCTTCATCACCGAGCATTACGGCAACCCGGCCAGCGGCCTGCACGCTGTGCAGATCGAGCTCAACCGCGCGATCTACATGGACGAGCGGCGGCGCGAGCGCGGACCGCGCTTTGCGCAGGTCGCCTCCGACTTCGCGATCCTCGCCGACGTGCTGGCGACCACGATCCCCTTCACCGATCTCGGCCCGTTCCAGGCCGCGGCGGAATAACGGCTCGTCTTTCGTCGCGTGATCGCATCGCGAGTGCTTGGCGCGTTCGCGTTTTCGATCTGCGTTCGTGCGCGCGTCGAAATGAAAACAGGGGCCCAAGAAAAAAGGGCCGCTTGTGATGAACAAGCGGCCCAAGTCTAGGGAGGAAACGCCCAAGGAGGGCAGCGGTAACGCGAAGCGCTACCGCACCGCAACAATATGCGACTGCGCCGCACAAAGTGCAAGGGCTTTTGAGCCGTTTCCCATGCAAAAAACACAGGGCTCAGTTGCTTCCAGCGAAATCCAGATTCAGTTTCTTTAATAAGGAATTTCAATGGGTTGATAGCCGTTTGCATACAAACAAGGCAACCCCGGAACTAAGTTCTCAACGTCGTGATCGATATTTGTCCAGGATATGGCTCGGAGGAGGCGGCAGGACGTCGGCATCCAAAATACCAGGGTGCAAATCAAGACAGCGCTGCACGCCGGGGTGGATTTGAGCTAGGCAGGTGCGAGCTTCACCCGACTTTCGTTTCGAGGATTCGCCGTGACGGTGATCGACTTCTCAGCCTTCATCGGGCGGCTCGCCACCGCCGCCGGCGAGACCATACTGCCGTTCTTCCGCACCTCGCTGTCCATCGACGACAAGAGCAAGACCAAGGATTTCGACCCCGTGACCGAGGCCGACCGTGCCGCGGAGGCGGTGATGCGGCGGCTGATCAAGGCCAACTTCCCCCAGCACGGCATCGTCGGCGAGGAGTTCGGCAACGAGCACGAGGACGCCGACTATGTCTGGGTGCTCGATCCCATCGACGGCACCAAATCCTTCATCGGCGGCTTTCCGATATGGGGCACGCTGATCGCGCTGCTGCACAAGGGCGCGCCGGTGTTCGGCATGATGCACCAGCCCTTCATCGGCGAGCGCTTTTCCGGCGACAACGGCTCGGCCAATTATAAAGGCCCCTCCGGCGAGCGCCGGCTCCAGGTCCGCCGCTGCGCTTCGCTCAGCGAAGCCACGACCTACACCACGAGCCCGCTGCTGATGAACGAGAGCGACCGTGCCATTTTCGGCCGCATCGAGCAGGGCGCGCGGCTGTCGCGCTATGGCGGCGATTGCTACTCCTATTGCATGCTGGCCGCAGGCCATGTCGACCTCGTGGTCGAGACCGAGCTGAAGCCTTACGACATCGCCGCACTGATCCCGATCGTCACCGGCGCCGGTGGGGTCGTCACCACCTGGGAAGGCAAGCCGGCGCAAAGCGGCGGCCGCATCATTGCCGCCGGCGATCCGCGCGTGCATGAAGAAGCACTGAAGCTGCTCAACGGATAAGCGGACGAGGAGCTTGCATGAAAAACTGGCGCAAGCTCACCTTCGCAATCCTGCTCCTGCTCCTGCTCCCGACATTCGCGTCCGCCCAGAATTTTCCGGCCAAGCCGATCCGGCTGGTGGTGCCCTTCCCGGCCGGCGGCCCCAACGACATCATCGCCCGCGTGATTGGCCAGCGCATGTCCGAGATCTCGGGTCAGCCGGTCGTGATCGACAATCGCGGCGGACAGGGCGGCGTGCTCGGCACCGACGCGGTCGCCAAAGCCGCCCCCGACGGCTATACCATCGCCATTTCCAGCGCCGGCGCGCTCGCGATCAGCCCCAGCATGGAGAGGGTCGCCTACGACACGCTGACCGATCTGACGCCGGTGACGCTGGTCGCGACCGTGCCGGAGATGCTGGTGGTGGCCACCTACGTGCCGGTCAAGGACGTCGGCGAGTTGATCGCACTGGCGAAGGCGCAGCCCGGCAAGCTCAACTTCGCCTCCTCCGGCCCCGGCAGCCTGCCGCATCTGGCCGGCGAATTGTTCAAGCTCACGGCCGGGATCGACATCGTGCACGTGCCCTATCGCGGCGCCGCGCCGGCGGTGAACGATCTCCTGGGCCAGCAGGTGCAGATGACTTTCCTCGACCTGCCTGTGCTGCTGCCGCAGATCAAGGCAGGTTCCTTGCGCGCCGTCGCGGTCGGCTCGCTCGTGCGCGCACCGACCGCGCCTGATGTGCCCACCACGGCAGAGGCGGGCTTCCCCGCCTTACGCATCGAGAACTGGTACGGCATGGTGGCGCCGAAGGGCACGCCACAGGAGATCGTCGCGGCGCTTCATCGCCTTACGACACAGGCGATGGCCGATCCGGCCGTGAAGGAGAAACTCGCGGCCCAAGGCGCAACGCTGGTCGGTGATGAGCCGGAGCACTTTCGCAGCTTCATCGCCGATGAGACCGCGAAATGGGCGAAGGTGATCAAGGACGCCGGCGTCGAGACCGCGAAGTAGCCGAGCGACGATCTCACCACGAGCGCATCCGCGTTCCCTCCCCCCTTGCGGGGGAGGGTTAGGGAGGGGGGTGCCACACGGCACACTCTTTCCGTCTGCGTGAATGTCGTGCGCGTCTGCCTCGGCGATGGCAAAGACCTTTTGCTGGGCTACCCCCCTCCCCTGCCCTCCCCCGCAAGGGGGGAGGGAGTGGAGCGGAGATCGCGGCAACGCTGACATTCACACCGCCGCGGCTCTCAGATGCTCGACCAGCATCTTCGCCGGCCGCGACAGTGTGCGGAAACTCCGCGCGCAGATGACGAGTCGCCGGTTGGCCCAGGCATCGCGCAGGCGGACCATGGCGAGCGGCATCAGTTTTGAGCAACGGCGAGCGGCGGATTCCGGCACCAGCGCAACGCCGACGTCGGCAGCGACCATCTGGCAGATCGCGTCGAAATCGCGCAGGCGCGCGCGGTAATGCGGTCGCATGCCGAGCCGGGCGGCGTGCTTTGAAATATGGAGCTGGAGCGCGGTGGCGCTGGTCAGCCCGACGAATTCGCAGCCGCCCGCCTCCTGAAAGTCGATCTGACGGCGGCCGGCGAACGGGCCGCGCCGCGACGTCACCAACGTCAGACGATCCTCGCTGAAGACGAAGCGTTCGATGTGGTCGGGCAGCGCGTGCTCGGCGGCGAAGCCGAGATCGGCGGCGCCTGCGGTGATTGCGGCCGCGATGTCGGTGCTCTCGCGCTCCTCGATGTCGACGGCGACATCGCGGTGCTCGTGCAGGAAGCCGGCCAGCGCCTTGGGCAGGTGCTCCGACAGCCCCGACGTGTTGGCGAGCAAATGCACGCTTGCGCGCACGCCACTGGCAAAGCCCGCAAGATCGCCGCGCATGGCGTCGATCTGATGGATGACGAGGCGGGCGTGGTCGAGCAGACTCTCGCCGGCTGGTGTCAGCTCGACGCCGCGGCGCCCGCGCTTGAGCAGAGCGACGCCGAGCGCGTCCTCGAGTCCCTTGATCCTGGCGCTGGCCGAAGCCAGCGCCAGATGCGATCGCTCCGCGCCGCGGGTGATGCTGCGCTGGTCGGCAACCGCGATGAAAAGCTGGAGATCGACGAGATCGAAACGCACGGCCTGTCTCCTCCGCCCCCATCAGCCTTCGCCTTGAACGAAGGCTATCTCCGGAACCTCCAGATTGTGCCGGCGCGCGGCTTCGGTCAATGTCCGCGGCATGATCGATCCGCTCCTCATTCTCATCGCCGCAGTCTTCCTGATCGCCGGATTCGTCAAGGGCGTGGTCGGGCTCGGCTTGCCGACGGTCTCGATGGGCCTGCTCGCGGTGAGCATGGCGCCCGGCCGCGCGATCGCCATCGTCATCGTGCCCGCGATCATCACCAACATCTGGCAGACATTCGTCGGCCCCTACTTGCGCGACATCGTCAAGCGGCTGTGGCCGCTGATGGTCGGCACCGTGATTGGATGCTGGCTCAATGCCGGCGCGCTCACCGGCCCCTATGCGCGCTACGGCACGGTCGTGCTCGGCGTCCTGCTCATCGTCTACGCGGTGATCGGGCTGAACAAATTCCACTTCCGCGTCGCGCCGAAGAACGAGAAGTGGGTCGGCGGCGTGGTCGGCGTCGTCACCGGCGTCATCTCCGCCTCGACCGGCGTGCAGGTGATCCCGTCAATGCCGTTCATGCAGGCGATCGGCATGGAGAAGGACGAGCTCGTGCAGGCGCTCGGCGTGTTCTTCACGGTCGCGACGCTGGCGCTCGCCTTCAATCTCACCGCGGGCGGCCTGCTCACCCCGGCCAACGCCGTGCCCGGCGCCATCGCAATGGCCTGCGCCTTTGCCGGCATGTTCATCGGCCAGTCGGTGCGGGCGCGGATGCCGGCCGAGGCATTTCGCCGCTGGTTCCTGATCGCGATGATCCTGCTCGGCCTCTATCTGGTCGGCAGCGCGCTGCTCAAGGAACTCGCGTAAAGAAGTTACCGCGTCTCCAGCATGGCGACGCGGATGCCGAGATAGACGAAGAGCCCGCCGATCGCCCGGTTGATCCAGGCGATCACGCCTTCGGATTGCCGCAACCGGCGCGCGGCCCCGGCGGCAAACGCCGCCAGGAACAGGCACCACAGTGTGCCCGTGCAGATGAAGATCAGGCCGAGCGTCAGGAATGCGACCGGCTTGTGCGGCGAATCGACTGCGACGAATTGAGGCAGGAAGGCGAGGAAGAACAGCGCCACCTTGGGATTGAGCGCATTGGTGAAGACGCCCTGGAGGAAGACTCGCCGCAGCGATTTCTGGACGGGCTCGCCTGCGACGGCCGCCGTAAGCGCCGGCCGCGACCACAGCATCTGAAGTCCCGTCAGCACGAGATAGGCCGCGCCGACCAGCTTCACGATCGCGAACGCGGTGGATGAGGCCATCAGCAGCGCCGAAAGCCCGATCGCCGCGCCCGTAACGTGGAATAAGCAGCCAAAACTGATGCCAAAAGCGGCCGCGGCACCGCCCCGCCACCCCATCTGCATGCTGCGGCCGATGACATAGACGGAATCCGGTCCCGGCGTGATGTTGAGCAGCACGCCCGACAGGATGAAGAGCCAGAGTTCGTGGATGCCAAGCATGCCTAATGTCTCAGCCGGACGGTATGAGGCAACCGGCTTAGTCGGTCCGCGGGCCTGCGTCCACCGCCGGAATTGCGGGGGATTTGTATCGAATTTGCAATGCGTTTCATACTTCCGCTCGGGCTCTTCTGCTCTATAAAGGCGAGGTTCTTGAAATGCCGGATTCGAGGCGACTGCCACGCCGTGGCCGGTCCCCGATCCCTTGGAGCCGCAAGTTATGGAAAGACGCCTGGCCGCCATCGTCTGCGCCGACGTCGCCGGCTATTCGCGCATGATGGGCCATGACGAGGCCGGCACCCATGCCGTCTTCAAGGCCCATCGCAGCGCTATACACCCCATCATTCTCAACCACGGCGGCCGCGTCGTGAAGAACACCGGCGACGGCTTCCTGCTGGAGTTCGCCAGCATCGTCGGCGCCACCGAGGCCGCGATCGCGCTGCAGACGCTGATGGCGGAGCGCAACCATCATTTGCCCGCCGACCGCGCCATGCAGTTCCGCCTCGGCATCCACATGGGCGACGTGATCGCCGACGAGGACGAGGTGTTCGGCGATGACGTCAACATCGCCGTCCGGCTCGAATCCGTGGCGAACCCCGGCGGCTTCGCGATCTCGGCCAAGGCCTACAGGGAAGCCGGCAAGCATCTCAGCCTGCGCCTGGTCGACGCCGGCGATCATCGTTTCAAGAACATCAAGGATCCGGTCGGCGTCTGGACCTGGACGCCCGAAGGCGCGGCCGCCCTCGTGCCCGAGGCCAAGGAAGCGTCGGTCCTGTCGCAGCAGTACCGGACCGCGATCGTCGGCGTCCTGCCCTTCGCCAATCTCAGCGACGCCCAGGACGAATATTTCTCCGACGGCCTCACCGAGGACCTGATCCACGCGCTGTCGCTGCAATCGTTCTATCGCGTGCTGAGCCGCAACTCGACCTTCGCCTTCAAGGGCAACAACGTGAGCACCCGCCTGATCGCGCGCGAGATCGATGCGACCTATTTGATCCAGGGCTCGGTGCGGCGCGCCGGCAGCAAGATCCGCGTCACCGCCGAATTGATCGCGCCGGAGACCGGCGAGCAGCTCTGGACCGGCCGCTACGACCGCGACATCGGCGATCTCTTCGCGATGCAGGACGAGATCACGACCAATTTGTCCGCAGCCATCGCCACCGAGATCGTCCGGGCCGAGGCCTCCGCGCCCGCGCGCATGACCAACGACGTGACCGCCTGGGACCGCTTCCTCAAGGGACTGTCACATTATTACCGGCAGACCAAGGAAGACCTGACCTCGGCCATCGCGCTGTTCCACGAGGCCGTCACGCTCGATCCAAAACTGTCGATCGCGCACGCCTATCTCGCCACCATCCAGATCCAGAGCATCCAGTTCGGCTGGATCAAGGGCACCCGCGAATTATGGGCCGAGGCGATGAACCTCGCCGAGACCAGCGTGCGGCTCGATCCGCGCTCCTCCTTCGCGTTTTCGATCCTGTCCTGGGCGCACGCCATGGAGGGGCATTACGAGGCTGCGATGGACGCCGCCAAGCGCGCGGTCGCGCTCAACCCCTACGACATGGGCGCGCGCGGTGTGCTCGGCATCTGCCACTTCGTCGTCGGCGAGCACCGGCAGGCGATCGAGCTGTTCACGATGGCGGCGCAGCGCGACAACAATGACCCGCGCTATCAGTGGGCGACGCTGAACGCCTTCAGCCATTATCTGCTGGGGCAATACGACGCTACCCTGTCCTGGGCGCGGGAACAGCTCTACATCAATCCCAATCACATGCAGGCGCTCGCGATCCGCGCTGCAGCGCTGGCGCAGCTCGGACGCGCCGCGGAAGCCGCTGAAGCGGCCAAGGTTCTGCTCGGTAACTACCCGACGCTGAACGTCGACCGGCACTTGCGGAATTTCAACTGGAAGCGGCCCGAGGACATTGCTCATTACCGCGAGGGCCTTCTGAAAGCGGGCGTGCCCTTCAGCAAGCTGACCCTCGTGCAGACCGACGTCAAACGCGCCGCCGAATCCTGAGGGCAAGCCTCCGTCTCACCGCGATCTCACGCCTGCTTTTATTGACAGCGCGCAGAATTCAGCCACACTTCGTTACACGCTGAAGTAGTATAGTCTCGCTGTCTGTTTGTTAGGACTTTTCGCGCCTTATCGGCGCGTCTGTTTTCACGATTCGCTGTTTCCAGGAATTTGGGCCATGCATGATCCCGCCTCGAAACCCTTCGATCCCTCGATCGAGGTCTCGCCGAACAATCCCTGTCCGTTTCTGCGCGGGCTCGTCGGCGAGGGCTTCGTCGATGGTGGGACGGTCCCGCTCGGCACACTGTCGCAGACAATCGCAAATGCGAGCGGCGAGAAGGGGCCGAAGAAGACGCTGGCCCGCATCGAGGTCCGCGGCGTCGCACTCATCGCCAACGGCGCACGCCACCTGTTGAAGAGCATCTGGTCCGGCGTCCAGCTCGACGCGCTGCGCGGCGGCCCCCTGGACAAGCGCGGCGCCGGCTCGCGCATCCTCGGCGTCGACGGACGCGTCAATCAAGACGAGATCGCGCGGCTTGCCAGCTTCGGCCGGAATTATCCTGATCCGAACGGCGGCACCGAGCCTGGCCTCAACGCATCGGAAATCGAGATCTTCATGCGCGACAACCTCAAGCGCGCCGGCAACGCCGCGCGCTGGTACTACCCGCTGCTGATGAAATTCGAATGGCCGATCCTGCTGAAGATCATGGGCAAGGGCGAGGGCGAGAACCGCTATCTCAGCGTGGCCGACGTGCGCACGCTGTTCAACGAGCGCAAGTTTCCCGACCGCATCAACCAGCGGCTGACATCGCAGCCGGTGCTGTCGGCCTGCCAGCGCACATTGCGGGCTGCAGCCAAGCTTGCGGCCCTGCTCATCGCCCTTGGTCTTGCGACCCTCGTGGCCGTTGCAGAATTTCCCGATCAGGTCAGGGCAATCCTCCCCGAGAAGGCGGCGCAAGTGATCCCGCCTCCCTTGCCGGAGCTCCGTGAGACGACGGCCGCCTACTGGCTCGAGCAGAACTGGTCGCTCGAGGACCGGCACTGGTTTCACCACACCAGCCAGGGCACCGCGACGTTCCCGGTGCCCTACGGCTGGTTCATGGCGCTGGAGCAGCCCCGCCTCAGCCTGTTCTCGCGGCCCGGCATGATGACCGACGGCGCCTATCTCGAGCGCTTCGGTTTCATCCCGAGCCCGCAGTCGATCAACACCGATGCCACGACGTTGCGCCGCTTCGGCTATGCCAATGTCTACGAGACAACGCAGCCGCCGAGCCTGTCGAGCGATTGGACGCAAGCCGAGAATGTCGACGGCCTTCCGGTCGGCTTCGCGCGGTTGACGGGGACCGTCGATCCCGCGACCGGCCGCCGCGAGGAAGACAAGATCGGGCTCACCTGCGCCGCGTGTCACACCGGGCACATTCGTTACAAGGGCGTGGACATACGCTTCGACGGCGGTCCGGCCATGACCGATCTGAAGAAGCTCGAGCTCTCGACTGGTCTGTCGATCGCCTACACGCTGTATGTCCCCTTCCGCTTCAAACGCTTTGCCGATCGCGTGCTCGGCCCCGAGGCGAGCGACGCGGACCGCGACGCGCTCAAGCAGAAGCTCGGCGCGATCGGCAAATTTCTGCTCGACTGGCAGAACAATTACGACAAGACGATCGCCGGCAAGAAGACCTGGGACGGCAAGCAGCAGAAGGACACCGAGGAAGGATTCGGCCGCCTGGATGCGCTCAACCGCATCGGCAATCAGGTGTTTGCCCAGGACTTCGCGTTCAGCGGCGTCGCGGGATTCGAGAAGAACCTGCATGCGCAGGATGCGCCGGTCAGCTTCCCGCCGATCTGGACCGTGCCGTGGCTCAAATATGCGCAGTACGATGCCTCGATCGAACAGCCGCTGATCCGCAATGCCGGTGAGGCCTTGGGCGTGACCGCGCTGCTCAACCTGTCCGATGCCTATCCCAAGGACAGGCTCTATCGCTCATCAGTCGAGGTCACCAACCTGCACTGGATCGAGAGCCTGCTCGCAGGCCCGGATCCCTACGCACAGAAGAAGCTCGGCGGACTGACCTCGCCGAAATGGCCCTCGCAGATCCTTGGCGAGGCCTGGAAGATCGATCCCGAGCGCGTCAGGAACGGCCGCAAGCTCTATGCGAAGATCTGCGTCGAGTGCCACCTCGGTCCCGTCAACGATCCCGAGTTCGACAGGGAATTTCCCGAGGAGAGCGTCTGGTCCTCGCCGCGCTGGGAGCGCATCGGGGAGGAGATGGTGTTGAATCCCGTGCAGAAGAGCGTCGCCGGCATGGGGACGGATTCCGCGCAGGCCTACGTTCTGGAGAAACGGACGGTCTCCATGCCGGGCTTCCTCGACCTGCAGCCGACACGCATCCTCGGCGAGCAGTGGAAATGCAAGAACCTGCCGGAGACGTCTTCGACCGAAATGTCCTACGCGCTCGGACTGATGGCCCTCGTCGATGTCGTGGCGCGGAAGTCGATGGATGATGCGGATCTCCCGCCGGACGCGCAGAAGGCGTGGTGGGGCGCGCGCGCCAACTGCCCCAATCCCGGACCGCAACCACCGGATCCCAAGGAGCCGCGCCCCTGGTACCGCGCGCGTCCGCTGAACGGGGTGTGGGCCACCGCACCTTATCTCCACAACGGCTCGGTGCCCTCGCTCTACTGGATGCTGCGGCCGGCGGCCGAGCGCCCGAAGACGTTCTGCATGGGCAATCGCGATTACGATCCGAAGCAGGTCGGCTTCGCCGTGGTCGAGGGCGAGAGCTGCAAGACCGGAGAGACGCAGTTCTCGACGACCTGGCCCGACGGCACCGAGATCAACGGCAACAGCAATCGCGGCCACTCGTTCGAAGGCACCCCGGGGCCGGGCAAGCCGGGCGTGATCGGGCGCACGCTCGAGGAAAACGAGCGCTACGACCTGATCGAGTATCTGAAGACGCTGTAGCGCCGGATGCGTTCGGCTTGAGGCGCCTCTTACCTCGCCCCGCTCGCGGGGAGAGGTCGGAATTCGCGCGCAGCGCGGATTCCGGGTGAGGGGGACTCTCCGCGTGTCCAACTCTCACCGTCCTCGCGGAGGCTTCCCCTCACCCCAACCCTCTCCCCGCAAGCGGGGCGAGGGAGCGCACCGCCGACACGGCCGCATTTCACTTGAACAGCGGCGTGCCCGGCACGAAGGCGTCGAAGGCCGCCCAGAATTGCGTGCGGTAGCGGTCCTGCTCCTGCAGGATCTCGTGCTTGGACCCTGCGATCACGAGATGGGAGCCGGCGCGCAGGTGATAGGCGAACTCCTCGATTGCGGCGGTCGAGACCACGGTGTCGTTGGAGGCCGCCAGCATCAGGATCGGCTGCCGGATCTCGGACGGGTAGTTCATGCGCTTGAAGGTCTGCATCGCGCGGAACGCGGTGTCGGCCCAGGCGACCGTGGGCGATGCCAGCCCGAGCGTCGGATCCTCCTCGAGGATCGCGGCGTTGCGGGCATAGCGCACGGGATCGCTGGTGAGGGGATTGTTGATGAAGGGAGCGAGCCCGGTCAGGTGGTCGCTGCCGCCGGGCACGTAGTGGCCACCCTGCCCCATCAGGCGCATCGTCCTGAGCAGTGCCCGCGCCGGGAACGAAGTGGAGCGGCCGGGCAGATCGATCATCGGCGCCGACAGCACCATCCGGTCGAACCAGCGCTTGCCCGCATGCGCCACGCGCAGCATCACCGCGCCTCCCATGGAATGGGCGAGCGCGAAGAACGGCGGCGGACAATCCGGCAACACCACCTGCTGCACGAAGGTCTCGACGTCGACCTCGAAGTCGGAGAAGGCGCGCACATAGCCCTTGCGCGGATCGCGCAGCCGGCGCGAGGAATGGCCCTGCCCGCGCCAGTCGATCATCGCCACCGCAAAGCCGCGGTCACGCAGGTCGCGCACCGTCTCGAAATATTTTTCGATCTGCTCCCCGCGCCCGGTGAAGACGCAGACGGTGCCCTTGCGGCCCGCCGGCGGCGCCCAGCGCGCGAAGCGAAGCTCGGCGCCGTCGGGCGTCTTAATGGTGCCGCTGACGACGTTTTCGGGAACTGGATTGGCGGGAATCGAGATCAGCGTCATGTGTGGGAAGGGCTGAAAATCAAGGGGCGGAGGCGCCGAAGAGGCGCCGATGCCGCCCTCTTGAACGCTGTTTCGACCCACCCATATCATCTTCGTGCAGGCCGCTACCAGTGCTTCGGAACCGAAGGATCAGGCTGCACACAGACTAAGCCCGGCCCGATTGGCGGGCGGGTTACCAGATCAGTCGCTCAATGGAGGACTAACCATGCGCACCTACGACCTCACCCCCTTCTATCGTTCCACCGTCGGCTTCGACCGTCTCTTCAACCTGCTCGACCAGGCGGGCTCCGACGGCAGCCCCGGCTATCCCCCCTACAACATCGAGCGCACCGGCGAGAACGCCTACCGCATCACCGTTGCGGTCTCCGGCTTCTCCAAGGATGAGCTCTCCATCGTCGCGAAGGAAAACACGCTGACGATCAAGGGCGAGAAAGTCGCGAACGAGAACAGCAAGAACGAAGTGCTCTACCGCGGCATCGCCGCCCGCGCCTTCGAGCGCGCCTTCCAGCTTGCCGACTTCGTGCAGGTGAAGGATGCCTCGCTCGAGAACGGCCTGCTTCACGTCGACCTCGTGCGCGAGATTCCCGAGGCCAAGAAGCCGCGCCAGATTGCGATCAACACCGCCGCGCAAGCCGCGCAGGTGATCGAGGGCTCGAAGGCCGCCGCCTGACGCGCCCGCACCGTTCGACGTCCAAGTTGCGAAAACGCCCCGGTGCCCCGGGGCGTTTTTGTTTGCGCGTTTCTACTTGCGCTAACCTCTCCCAACGTCGTCCTGGCGAAAGCCAGGACGATACCGAATGTTTTTTTGCACCGCATCACAGAGCGGTGAAGAGCGTAACAGCGCGGCCTCATGCTCCGTCCTTCCAGCATCGAACCCAAACCAGGACGGAGAATGATCGTGACCCTCTGGCGCAGCCTTTTCGTCGCCGCGAGCCTGTTGGCGGCTCCCCTTGGCCTTGCCAACGCACAGACCCCGCAAACGGTGAAGGCGAAGAATGTCGTGCTGGTGCACGGCGCCTGGGCGGACGGCTCGAGCTGGTCCGAGGTGATCCCGATCCTTCAGGCTGCGGGCCTGCATGTCATCGCCGTGCAGAATCCGCTGGGCTCGCTCGCCGAATCGGTCGAGGCGACCAAGCGTGCTCTGGCGGAGCAGGATGGTCCGACCGTGCTGGTCGCGCATTCCTGGGGCGGCACCGTGATCAGCCAGGTCGGCACCGATCCGAAGGTCACAGGGCTCGTCTATGTCGCAGCGCGCGCGCCCGATGCCAACGAGGATTTCGTCGCGCTGTCGAAGCAATTCCCGACAGGGCCTGCGCGTGCCGGCATCGTCGAGCACGACGGCTTCACGAAGCTCTCCGAGGATGCGTTCCTGAAATATTTCGCCAACGGCGTCGCGCCGGAGCGCGCCAAGGAGCTCTACGCCGTGCAATGGCCGACGGCCGCCTCGATCTTCGCCGGCCGCACCACCGAGGCTGCGTGGCACACGAAGCCGAGCTGGTACGCGGTGTCGAAGAGCGATTACACCATCAATCCCGATCTCGAGCGTTTCCTCGCCAAGCGCATGAACGCGACGACGATCGAGCTCGATGCCGGCCACCTCTCGCTGGTGTCGCATCCAAAGGAGGTTGCGAATTTGATCCTGGATGCGGCGGGGTTTCCACGCAGCTGAGCGGCGATCCGCTCAAAAGCAAAAGGGCGCACGGAGCGATCCGGGCGCCCTTTGTTTTTGCTCGACCCTTTCCCCGACGTCGTCCTGACGGGCGCCCTCGCATCACGCGAGCAGCGCGCGCGTGTCCTAATCCAGCCCCTGTGCGGCTGGCATCTCCTGGGTCGGCAGGATGGTCGGTGCAGGCTTGGTCTGGCCGACGGTTGGCGTGGCGGCCGGAGGGGATGCCTCGGCAGGCTTGGGCTGCACGGCGGCCGCCTGCTGCGCGGGTTGAGCTTGTGGCGCCTGCTGCGGCGCAGGCGCAGGCGAAACCGGCTTGGCTGCGGCGACCGGCGTCTCGCCGTGCCGCGGGGCGGCCTTCGGCAGCGGCACGGTGCGGCTCGCCACATGCGGGATCGGGGCCGGCGGCCGCGGCGGGCCGCCGCGGACAACGGTCGGCGGCGGCAGCGCACTATGCGGACCGTAAGGCGCGATCGCGCCCTCATCATAGGCCGGCGGCGCCATGCCGAAGGCGTCATAGGCGGGCATGAAGCGCAGGATTCGGCCATCCCGCGCGTCGATCACGAGCCGGCCGTCGTCACCCCGGCGGTCGATCACGGCGATGGTATAGACGCTGCCGCGCAGGCGCGGGATGCCCAGCGGCGAGAAGCCGTTGTCGCGGAGCACGGCGTAGACCTCGGTCGGCGGCAAAAATGCGGGCGCTGGGCCGCGCTCGTCGTCATAGCCGTAACGGTATCGCGGTGGTGGTGGAACATCCGGCGGACCGTAGGGACCGTCGAAATCCGAGACCGCAACATAGCCTCCCCGCGCAGTCCCGTTCGCAAGCACCTGTGCCTCGGCAGCCGTTGCCGCCAGCGCCAGCGCGGCGGCGGCCACACATCCTGTGAAAAACTTCATGGTCGAAACGCTCCTGTCAGGCCCTCCGGACGGCACGCGCCTGTTTCGCTTCTGGTGGCGCGGCGCACCTTTCCAAGGGTTGATCCGAAGCTTCCTGCGGGATTCCGGCGCCGCTTCGACGCGCCTAGGGCCGGATCGGGGCGCGTTTGCTTCAAATCCGGGGCGGCGCGCCATGCGGAAAGCGCTGATTGACACTCTGGGAATCGGGACTTTCGCGCGCTTGTGTGCTAGACAAAAATTTGGCAAGGTGATGGTTAGGACAGGAAGACTGTCTTAATTTTGCTTGCGATTCCGGCATAGGGATTGCAGCGAAACTTGGCGCTCTCGAGCGCCAAGACGGTCGCGGGCAAAGCCGTTCTCGGGGACGAAGAACGCCTAGGCCTGAATTTAAGAAAATGCGGCTCGCAACGGACGAGCGGTGGCCCAGAAGCGGGTGCCGCGGGACGCCCAAGGTGCGCCGAAGATGGCGGTGAGGCAGCTTGCCGCATGGAGAGGACAAAACAATGAACGGGTCGCAATTCGAGCGCGCAAACATCGTGGCAGAAGAGCTGTCGGCGACGGTCGCCTCGAAAACGACCGACCCGATCGAGCCGCACACTTTCCGTCCGGCCGCCGAAGGCCTCTACGACCCGAGCCTGGAAAAGGATTCCTGCGGCGTCGGCTTCATCGCCAACATCAAGGGCAAGAAGTCGCACGAGATCGTCTCGGACGCGCTGAGCATCCTCTGCAACCTCGAGCATCGCGGCGCGGTCGGCGCCGATCCGCGCTTCGGCGACGGCGCGGGCATTTTGGTGCAGATCCCGCACGCCTTCTTCGCCCGCAAGGCCAAGGAGCTCGGCTTCGCGCTGCCCGCGCCCGGCGAGTACGCCATCGGCGCGCTGTTCATGCCGCGCGACACCGCCTGGCGCAACGTCATCAAGAGCATCATCGCCGACCAGATCAAGGCCGAAGGCCTGACGCTGCTCGGCTGGCGCGACGTGCCGACCGACAATTCCTCGCTCGGCGTCACCGTGAAGCCGACCGAGCCCGCCTGCATGCAGGTGTTCATCGGCCGCAACGGCACCGTCAAGACCGAGGACGAGTTCGAGCGGAAGCTCTACATCCTGCGCAAGTCGATCTCGCAGGCGATCTATCAGCGCCGCGACCGCGGCCTCGCGGGCTACTATCCCTGCTCGATGTCCTGCCGCACCGTGATTTACAAGGGCATGTTCCTCGCCGACCAGCTCGGCAAGTACTATGCCGACCTGCACGAGAAGGACTTCGAGAGCGCGCTCGCACTGGTGCATCAGCGCTTCTCGACCAACACCTTCCCGACCTGGTCGCTGGCGCATCCCTATCGCATGATCGCGCATAACGGCGAGATCAACACGCTGCGCGGCAACGTCAACTGGATGGCGGCGCGCCAGGCCTCGGTGAGCTCCGAGCTCTATGGCAAGGACATCAGCCGGCTCTGGCCGATCTCCTATGAGGGCCAGTCCGACACCGCCTGCTTCGACAACGCGCTCGAATTCCTGGTGCAGGGCGGCTACTCGCTGCCGCACGCCGTCATGATGATGATTCCGGAAGCGTGGGCCGGTAATCCCTTGATGGATGAGAAGCGCCGCGCCTTCTACGAATATCACGCCGCGCTGATGGAGCCGTGGGACGGCCCCGCCGCGATCGCCTTCACCGATGGCCGCCAGATCGGCGCCACGCTCGACCGCAACGGATTGCGGCCGGCGCGCTATCTCGTCACCAAGGACGACCGTATCGTGATGGCGTCCGAAATGGGCGTGCTCAAGATCCCCGAGGATCAGATCATCACCAAGTGGCGCCTGCAGCCCGGCAAGATGCTGCTGGTCGACCTCGAGCAGGGCCGCCTGATCCCCGACGACGAGATCAAGGCCGACCTCGCCAAGAGCCATCCGTACAAGGAGTGGCTGGACCGCACGCAGATCGTGCTGGAGGAGCTGCCGAAGGCGCCGACCACGGGCGTGCGCTCCAACCTGTCGCTGCTCGATCGCCAGCAGGCGTTCGGCTATAGCCAGGAGGACATCGCCATCCTGATGACGCCGATGGCCTCCACCGGCGAGGAAGCGACGGGCTCGATGGGCAACGACACGCCGGTCTCGGCGCTGTCGGACAGGCCCAAGCCGCTGTTCACCTACTTCAAGCAGAACTTTGCGCAGGTCACCAATCCGCCGATCGATCCGATCCGCGAGGAGCTGGTGATGAGCCTCGTTTCGATCATCGGACCGCGGCCGAACCTGTTCGACCTCCAGGGCCTCGCCACCACCAAGCGCCTCGAGGTGCGCCAGCCGATCCTGACCGATGCGGATCTGGAGAAGATCCGCTCGATCGCCGATCTCGGCGATTCCCACTTCAAGTCACGCACGCTCGACACCACGTTCCACGCCGGCCTCGGCGCCGCGGGCATGGATCAGGTGCTGGATGAGCTCTGCGCGCGCGCCGAATCGGCGGTGCGCGAGGGCGTCAACATCATCATCCTGTCCGACCGCATGGTCGGCACCGACCGCGTGCCGATCCCCTCGCTGCTCGCCTGCGCCGCCGTACACCATCATCTGATCCGCACGGGCCTGCGCACCTCGGTCGGCATCGTCGTCGAATCCGGCGAGCCGCGCGAAGTGCATCACTTCGCCTGCCTTGCCGGCTATGGCGCGGAAGCGATCAATCCCTATCTCGCGTTCGAGACCATCATCGCGATGAAGGATCGCCTGCCCGGCTCGCTCGACGACTACGAGATCGTCAAGCGCTATATCAAGTCGATCGGCAAGGGCCTGCTCAAGGTGATGTCCAAGATGGGCATCTCGACCTACCAGTCCTATTGCGGCGCGCAGATCTTCGACGCGGTCGGCCTCAAGGCGGATTTCGTCTCGAAGTTCTTTGCCGGCACGCACACCCGCGTCGAGGGCGTCGGTCTCGCCGAGATCGCAGAAGAAGCCGTGCGCCGCCATGCCGACGCGTTCGGCGAGGCGCAGGTCTACAAGAGCGCGCTCGACGTCGGCGGTGAATATGCCTACCGCACCCGCGGCGAGGATCATGCCTGGACCGCCGAGTCGGTGTCGCTGCTCCAGCACGCCGCCCGCGGCAACTCGCAGGAGCGCTACCGCGCCTTCGCCAAGATCCTGAACGAGCAGTCCGAGCGTCTTTTGACGTTGCGCGGCCTGTTCCGGATCAAGAGCGCCGAGGAAGAGAAGCGCAAGCCCGTCCCCCTCGACCAGGTCGAGCCGGCCAAGGACATCGTCAGGCGCTTCGCCACCGGCGCGATGAGCTTCGGCTCGATCTCGCGCGAGGCGCACACCACGCTCGCGATCGCCATGAACCGGATCGGTGGCAAGTCGAACACCGGCGAAGGCGGCGAGGAAGCCGACCGCTTCAAGCCGATGCCGAACGGCGATTCCATGCGTTCGGCGATCAAGCAGGTCGCCTCGGGCCGCTTCGGCGTGACCACGGAGTATCTCGTCAACTCCGACATGATGCAGATCAAGATGGCGCAGGGCGCCAAGCCCGGCGAAGGCGGTCAGTTGCCCGGCCACAAGGTCGACGCGACCATCGCCAAGGTCCGGCACTCGACGCCGGGCGTCGGCCTGATCTCGCCGCCGCCGCACCACGACATCTATTCGATCGAGGATCTGGCGCAGCTCATCTACGACCTCAAGAACGTCAACCCGACGGGTGACGTCTCGGTGAAGCTCGTCTCCGAGATCGGCGTCGGCACGGTCGCGGCCGGTGTCGCCAAGGCGCGCGCCGACCACGTCACCATCGCGGGCTTCGAGGGCGGCACCGGCGCTTCGCCGCTGACCTCGATCAAGCATGCCGGCTCGCCCTGGGAAATCGGCCTTGCCGAAACCCACCAGACGCTGGTGCGTGAACGGCTGCGCAGCCGCATCGCGGTCCAGGTCGACGGCGGCTTCCGAACCGGCCGTGACGTCGTGATCGGCGCGCTGCTCGGCGCCGACGAGTTCGGCTTCGCCACCGCGCCGCTGATCGCGGCCGGCTGCATCATGATGCGCAAGTGTCATCTCAACACCTGCCCGGTTGGCGTCGCGACCCAGGACCCGGTTCTGCGCAAGCGCTTCACCGGCCAGCCCGAGCACGTGATCAACTACTTCTTCTTCGTCGCCGAGGAAGTCCGCGAGATCATGGCGAGCCTCGGCTTCCGCACCTTCAACGAGATGATTGGTCAGGTTCAGATGCTCGACCAGACCAAGCTGGTTGCGCACTGGAAGGCCAAGGGCCTCGACTTCTCCAAGCTGTTCGTCAAGCAGAAGGAAGAGAAGGGCCAGAAGATCTACCACTCGGAGCTCCAGAACCATCATCTGGAGGCCGTGCTCGACCGCAAGCTGATCGAGAAGGCGACGCCCGCGCTCGACCGCGGCGCGCACGTGAAGATCGAAGCCGAGATCAACAACACCGACCGTTCCGCCGGCGCGATGCTGTCGGGCGCCGTGGCCAAGATCTACGGCCATGCCGGCCTGCCGCAGGACACCATCCATGTCAGCCTCCAGGGCACCGCCGGCCAGGCCTTCGGCGCCTGGCTCGCCCACGGCGTCACCTTCGAGCTCGAAGGTGAAGGCAACGACTATGTCGGCAAGGGCCTTTCCGGCGGCAAGATCATCGTCAAGCCGCCGCGCAATGGCGGCATCGTGCCGGAAGAGAGCATCATCGTCGGCAACACCGTGATGTACGGTGCGATCGCGGGTGAGTGCTACTTCCGCGGCATCGCCGGCGAACGTTTTGCCGTGCGCAACTCCGGTGCCGTCGCGGTGGTCGAGGGCGCGGGCGATCATTGCTGCGAATACATGACCGGCGGCATCGTGGTCGTGCTCGGCAAGACCGGGCGCAACTTCGCGGCCGGCATGTCCGGCGGCATCGCCTATGTGCTCGACGAGACCGGCGACTTCGACAAGCTCTGCAATCTCAGCATGGTCGAGCTCGAGCCGGTGCTGTCTGAAGAGCTGATCAACGCCGGCACCTACAATCACGCCGGTGACCTCGAGGCCCATGGCCGGGTCGACGTGTTCGCCAACCTGCTCGCCTCCGACGTCGAGCGGCTGCACGTCCTGATCACGCGCCATGCCAAGGCGACCGGCTCCAAGCGCGCCGCCGACATCCTTGCCAATTGGAAGGAATGGCTGCCGAAATTCCGCAAGGTGATGCCGGTCGAGTACCGGCGCGCGCTGCGCGAAATGGCCGCCAACGCGGACGCCGAGCCGAAAATCGCGATCGGGGCGTAAGCATCAGAGCCCGTCATCGCGAGCGCAGCGAAGCAATCCAGCATCTCCCCTCGGGCAATAGCCTGGATTTGCTTCGTCGCTTCGCTCCTCGCAATGATAGTGAAAACAACAGACGAATTAAGCGGCAAGGACTTCGGGTTTAATGGGCAAGATCACGGGTTTTCTCGAAATCGAACGGCATGACCGCAAGTACACCCCGGTCACCGAGCGCTTGAAGCATTTTGGCGAGTTCGTCGTTCCGCTGACTGAAAAGGAAACGCGCGACCAGGCCGCGCGCTGCATGAACTGCGGCATTCCCTACTGTCACGGCACCGGCTCGGTCGCGCCCGGCACGCCCGGCTGCCCGGTCAACAACCAGATCCCCGACTTCAACGACCTCGTCTATCAAGGCAACTGGGAAGAGGCCTCGCGCAACCTGCACTCGACCAACAACTTCCCGGAGTTCACGGGCCGTATCTGCCCGGCGCCGTGCGAGGCGTCCTGCACGCTCAACATCGACGACAACCCCGTCACCATCAAGACCATCGAATGCGCGATCGTCGATCGCGCCTGGGACAATGGCTGGCTGAAGCCGGAAGTCGCGACCGAGAAAACCGGCAAGAAGGTCGCCGTGATCGGCTCGGGCCCGGCCGGCATGGCCTGCGCGCAGCAGCTCGCGCGCGCCGGCCACGACGTCCATGTCTACGAGAAGTACGCCAAGGCCGGCGGCCTCCTGCGCTATGGCATTCCCGACTTCAAGATGGAGAAGGGCATCATCGACCGCCGCGTCAAGCAGATGGAAGGCGAAGGCGTCACCTTCCACTACAACAGCTACGTCGGCGCTGACGGCAACGTCGATCCGCGCGAGATGCTCAACCAGTATGACGCGATCGCGCTGACCGGCGGTGCGGAAGCCCCGCGCGACCTGCCGATCCCCGGCCGCGAGCTCGACGGCATCCACTACGCGATGGATTTCCTGCCGCAGCAGAACCGCCGCGTCTCCAACGAGCCGCAGGGCGGCGTCACCGAGATCCTCGCCGGCGGCAAGCATGTCGTCGTCATCGGCGGCGGCGACACCGGCAGCGACTGCATCGGCACTTCGCTGCGCCAGGGCGCGCTCTCCGTGACCCAGCTCGAAATCATGCCCGCCCCGCCCGAGCGCGAGAACAAGGGCCTGACCTGGCCGAACTGGCCGCTGAAGATGCGCACCTCCTCCAGCCAGGCCGAAGGCGCGGTCCGCGAATTCGCCGTGCTGACGCAGAAGTTTTCCGGCGAGAACGGCAAGGTCAAGAAGCTGCACTGCGTGCGCGTCGACGACAAGTTCAAGCCGCTTCCCGGCACCGAGTTCGACCTCGATGCCGAGCTCATCCTGCTCGCGATGGGTTTCGTCCATCCCGTGCACGAGGGCCTGCTCAAGCTGCTCTCGGTCGAGCTCGACCCGCGCGGCAACGTCAAGGCCAACACGCTCGACTACCAGACCTCGCGCCCGAACGTGTTCTCGGCAGGCGACATGCGCCGCGGCCAGTCGCTGGTGGTCTGGGCGATCCGCGAAGGCCGCCTCTGCGCCCGGTCGATCGACACGTTCCTGATGGGGAAGACGGATCTGCCGCGGTAGCTGCTCGCTTCGCTGCCAGATTTGAATGAAGCTGTCATCGCCCGCGAAAGCGGGCGATCCAGTATTCCAGAGGCAGTGACGTATCACGGAGAAGCTGCGGCATACTGGATGCCCCGCCTTCGCGGGGCATGACAGCGGAACTAGTTCTGCAACCTCACCCCCAGCATCACCACCGTGTCCTGCGAGCTCGACCCCGGCTGGTTCGAATCCAGGATGTCGTGGCGCAGCGTGCCCTTGATCCAGACGTTGCGGTTCAGCTTGTAGATCAGATTGCCTTCAAGCGAGTAGGTTTTGTCGTTGCGGTTCTGGTTCTGGTAGTCGTACGTGCCGAAGGTGAACCGGCCAACTGCGGTGAGCCAGCGGCGGAAGTCGTGGTCGACTTCGGCGGAATAGGTGCGCACCAGCACACCGGAGGAGCCGGGGACCGTGGACTCGGCGATCTGCGTGTCGGTGAAGAATTTCACGGTGGTCAGGCCGCTCGCGTTCCAGATCAGCGAGCCCGTGGTCAAAAAGCCCGCGAGCTGGCTGAGGCGCGGGTCGACATAGTTGCGCGCGGTATAGCCGACCGAGATCTCGCCGGTGAGGATGCGCGTGAACTCGAAGGTCGAGCCGACCTTGGCATAACCGCCCGATGAATCGCGGAAGTAGCCGTTGCGGTCGGCGGGCTGGTCGTGCACGCGGCTGTCGCCCTCGATCTCGACGAACGGCTTCAGGCCCGGCTTGAGATCGTAGGAGAAACGTCCCACACCGCCGTACTGGTTGAAGTCGCGATCGTCGTTGCTCGAAATCGTGCCGTCGGTGAGCTTGGAGTTCGTATAGGCCGTGCGGTCGATGGTGGCGCCGGCCGCGACCTCGAAGCGGTTGAAGGTCTGGTCGAAGCCGAAGGTGCCGCCATAGGAGGCGTAGACCGGGTACCTCTGCAGGCCGGCCTGCACGTTCGGGCTGCCGGGATTGTCGGTGGCGACCCGCAGGCGCAGTTGCGAGGCCAGCTTGAAGTCGCGGTCGACGTCGACGCGGCCGTCGACATGGCCGGTGAAATCAGGGCGGTCGATGTCGACCGGCGACGGCGAGGCAAAACCGTCGATCGTCGCCGGCATCTGGTTGCCATAGCCCGAGAACGAGCCGCGCAGATCCGCGACCAGCGCGTGGCGCTCCCAGTCGGACACCACCAGGAGATCGGGCGCGACCACGTAGACCGGCGAGCCGACCGGCTTGCTGAGACGGGCCGGATTGGTGTCGTAGCCGGCGGAGAGTTCGAGCCCGCCCTTGATCAGGAAGCTGCCGGCATAGTCGCCGACGGCGCCGAACGGATCGTCATCGGCCTTGAGGCGGCGCCGCAAGGGCTGGCCGGGCACTGCGCCGGCCATCGCCGGCGGTGTCGGCGTCTTGTGCGCGGTCTCGGATGGCGGCGGCGCGATGCGCGGCGGGCCGAGGCTCGTGGCCTGCGTCGTGGGCGGTGGCGGCGAGCCGGGACCGACGGGGCGCTTCGGCTTCGGCTGGCCGGGGTAGAATTTGGGCTGCTGCCGCTTGCGGTTGAGCGAGTCGTATCCCGAGCCGCTGGCGCCATTGGCGGCGGGCAGCCCGTAGGTCGGGACCTGACCGACGCGCGAGGTCGCCGGCGTCGGCTGGCTCTTGCGCGGATCGGCGTTCGGGTCGGGCAGCGCCGGCAGTGCATCCGACGGCGCCTGCACGACGCCCGCCGTGCGCCGGGTCGGCAGCGTGTCCGGCGAGACGAAGCCGCCGCGGGTGGGATTGAACAGGTCCGGCGTGAGGCTCTGGGCGGCCGCCGGAGCGCTTTCCAGCGCCGTCAGCAGCAGGCACGGCAAAGCGGCGCGCAAGGGATGCGCGCGACTGCTCCGGCCTCTACCTGGAGGCGACCTCACGATGGAATTACCCCAGCGAAATCAGACACTTCCTTGACGGCCTCCCGCCGGGCGGCGGGAACCATCGTTAAAGGAGTTAAAACAATTATGGTTAATGAGGCGTTGAAGGGTTTGGGGGCGCGTCGCCTCCCGGGCGGCGGCATGCTAAGCAGGCAGCCACGGGCAAATCACGCCCTACCTCCCTGGATCAGGACATGCCGAGCTCGAAACCGCTGATGACTCCATCATCCGGCCCCCTTCCTACAAGCGTCGAATCCGCGCTCCGCACGCTGGAGACGGAGAGCGGCGGCATCAACGCGCTGGCCGCGGCGCTGAAGGGACCGCTGGGCACGACCTTCGCTGCTGCCGTCGAGCTGATCCGGCAGGCCAAGGGCCGCGTCGTCGTCACTGGGCTCGGCAAGTCCGGCCACATGGCGCGCAAGATCGCGGCGACGCTGGCCTCGACCGGCACCCCCGCCTTCTTCGTGCACGCCGCCGAGGCCGGCCATGGCGACCTCGGCATGATCACGGCGGACGACGTCATCATGGCGCTGTCCTGGTCCGGCGAGCAGCCGGACATGAAGAACATCGTGAACTACTCCGCGCGCTTTGCGATCCCCATGATCGCGGTGACGTCGAACCCGGCGTCCTCACTCGGCCAGGCAGCCGACATCGTGATCGAGCTGCCGAAGGCGCGCGAGGCCTGCCCGCACAATCTGGCGCCGACCACCTCGACGATGATGCAGGTCGCGATCGGCGACGCGCTCGCGATCGCGCTGCTCGAGGGCCGCGGCTTCACCGCACTGGAGTTCGCGCATTTCCACCCCGGCGGAAAGCTCGGCGCCATGCTGAAATTCGTCCGCGACTACATGCGCACGGGCGCGGAGATCCCGGTGAAGCCGGTCGGCACCATGATGTCGGACGCCGTCGTCGAGATGTCCGCCAAGGGCCTCGGGTGCGTCTGCATCGTCGGCGATACCGGCGAGATCGCGGGCATCATCACCGACGGCGATCTGCGCCGCCACATGCGCCCCGATCTTTTGACGGCGTCCGTCGACGACATCATGACCAAACAGCCGAAGACCGTGCCGCCCTCGATGCTCGCGACCGAAATGCTCGAGGTGCTGAACGCCCGCAAGATCACGACGCTGATCGTGGCCGAGGCGAACAAGGTGGTGGGTATCGTGCATCTGCACGATCTGCTGCGGGCGGGTGTGGCTTAAACTTTCTCCGTCATCCCGTGGCATCGCGAAGCGATGAGCCCGGGATCCATCATGCCGCCGAGTTTGTTTCGCCATGGATTCCGGGCTCGCGCCAAGTGGCGCGCCCCGGAATGACAGCGAAAGATGTGGCGCTCATCTGCCCCCCAACGTGGTTAGACCGACGGAAATCGCGCCGCCTTCTCCTCCGGCAGCCGCAGGCCGTTCGCCAGATACGACACCGTGCGATAGAAGCCGCACAGCAGCATGATCTCCGGAGTCTGCGCCTCGTCGCCATGCGCCGACAGCGCGGCGAGTCCTCACGTTGCGGCCACCGTCAGATTCGCACCGTCCACCTGCACCACCTTCACCCTGGTGCCGGCCGGCGTATCCGGACCGGCGACACGCCAGACGGTGTCGCCGATGCGGACGGTGCCGGAGCCGTCGATGATCGGCTTCTCCAGCGTGAACTCGCGGCCCAGAAGCGCCTCGGTGCGCTTGTTGAGGAAGGGGCTGGCGCCTGCATCCGTCTTCGCCCGGGCGAGGCGTCGCCACACCGGCACGGCGGCCACGGCGAACACCGCGAACATCAGAAGCTGCGCCTGCCAGGACGAATGAACGACGAACGAGACGAGGCCGACCAGCAGGGACGCCAGCCCGAGCCAGAACAGGAACACGCCCGGCGCGAACACCTCCAGCGCCATCAGGATGAAGCCGAAGATCAGCCAGTTCCAGGCGCCGAGCGAAACGAACATGTCGGTCATGGCACGACCTCTTGAATGATCCCGTTACTGCGGCGGGACCGAAGGCGGCGTCGGGCCCGACGTCGGCACCGAGCCGCGACGGGCGGCCGCGACAGCGGATGCCGCGCTTTCGCCGAACGTTGCCTTCGCGATCTCGCCGATGCCAGCGAGCGAGCCGAGCAGGCTCACGGCCTCCATCGGCAGCATGATGACCTTCTGGTTCGGCGCGTCAGCGAACCCGCCGAACGCCTTTATATATTTGTCGGCGATGAAATAGTTCAACGCCGCGACGTCGCCCTTGGCGATGGCTTCCGACACCGCCTGGGTCGCCTTGGCCTCGGCTTCGGCGAGACGCTCACGCGCTTCGGCGTCGCGGAAGGCGGCCTCGCGGCGGCCTTCAGCCTGAAGGATCTGGCCCTGCTTGGCGCCCTCGGCGCGCAGGATCTCGGACTGACGCTGGCCTTCGGCAGCCAGAATGTCGGCGCGCTTGACGCGCTCGGCCTTCATCTGCCGGCCCATCGCCTCGACGAGGTCGGCCGGCGGCACGATGTCCTTGATCTCGATGCGGTTGACCTTGACGCCCCACGGCGAGACCGCGGCGTCGACGACGCGCAACAGGCGCTCGTTGATCTCGTCGCGATGCGACAGCACCTGGTCGAGATCCATCGAACCCATCACCGAACGGATGTTGGTCATGGTCAGGACCGTGATCGCCTGGGTGAGGTTGGCAACCTCGTAGCTCGCCTTCGCGGCGTCGAACACCTGGAAGAAGGCGACGCCGTCCACCGTCACGGTGGCGTTGTCCTTGGTGATCACCTCCTGCTCGGGGATGTTGATCACCTGCTCCATCATGTTGATCTTGCGCCCGACGCGATCGAAATAGGGCACGATCAGATTGAGCCCGGGGCTCAGGGTCTGGGTGTATTTGCCGAACCGTTCGATGGTCCAATCATAGCCCTGCGGCACCGTCTTTACGCCGGCAAGCAGCGTGACGATGACAAGCAAAACCAGAACAATCGCGAAAATATCGAAACCGCTCATAGCTCCTCCAAGGCGGGAAAACGCCTTCCCCGCAGCTCCCATTGGTCGGTATCGCTACCCTACCGGTTCAGCGGCACGAATTCACGTCGGCGCCCGCCGAGCTCTCCACAAGAAGTACAGAGCGGGAACCGCGGCGATTAACTATTTGCAAGGACGCTCTTGAAAGCCCGCGTGCGCAGCCTAGCGTTGCGACAGTCCATTTCGTCATTCCGGGCCCGAGCGGAGCGAGGGAGCCCGGAATCCATCGGGCCACAGAGTACGCGGATGAATGGATTCCGGGCTCACGACTTCGTCGCGCCCCGGAATGACGTCCCCTGAATGACCTTGAGCGGATCGGACGTCAGAGACGCAGCACTACCAGCCTATTCGATCACGTCGTTCGCGGTCGCGAGCAGGTGGGCGGGGATCGTGACGCCGATCGCCTTGGCCGTCTTCAGGTTGAAGGCGAGCTCGAACTTGGTGGGGTTCTGCACCGGGAGGTCGGCGGGCTGCGCTCCCCGAAGGATCCGATCGATATAGGAGGCGGCACGGCGCACCTGCTCGGCGCTGTCGGTGCTGTAGGACATCAGCCCGCCCTCCTCGACGAAGGTGCTGCTCCAGAACACCGCAGGCACGCGCGCTTCGGCGATCGCCGCCAGCAGACGCGCGCGGTTGGCCATGGTGAAGAAGTCCGGCAGCACCAGGAGACCACCATCCTTGCGCGAGGCCAGCGCGGCGATGGAAGCATCGTCATGCACCGGCGCCGCCTCGACCGTCACGCGAAGCGCGCGGCCTGCATCCTCGATCGTCTGCAGCATGAGGCCGGCGAACGGCGCGGTGGCGGGATTGTAGACGACGGAGACGCGGGAGACCTTTGGCGTGATCTGCGCGAGCATCTCCAGCCATTTGCCGGCCATCGGGCCGTCAAAATCGGTGAAGCCGGTGATGTTGCCGCCGGGATGGGCGAGGTTTTTGACAAAACCCTGGCTGACGGGATCGGTGACTACGGCGAACACGATCGGCGTCGTCGCCGTGCGCCTGTGCAGCTCCTCGACCGAGGGCGTGCCGACCGCGAGCAGGATGTCCGGCTTGAGCGCGACCAGTTCGTCGGCGAGCCGCGCGATCCTCTCCCGGTCGCCGCCGCCGCTGCGCCAGTCGATCCGCAAATTGGCCTGCTCCTTCCAGCCATGGCTGGCCAGCGCCTCGACCAGGATGGCACCGCGCGTCTGCCCGGCCGCATCGTCGTCGGCCGTGACCGATAGCACGCCGAGCCGGCGCGTCGCGCCCGGCTGCTGCGCCAGTGCCGCGCGCGGCAGCGTGGTGATCATCCCGAGAAGCGCGAAGAGCTCGCGGCGGTTCATGGGCTCAGATCCAACCCTGAAGCTCACGCAGCACCAGGGCGCGGATCACGTCCATGCCGGGCTCGCTGTCGTTGAGACAGGGAATCGCGGAGAACTGCTCACCGCCATTGTGCTTGAAGATCTCGGCATTCTCCTGCGCGATCTCCTCCAGCGTCTCCAGGCAGTCGGCGGCGAAGCCCGGCGTCACCACTGCGATGCGGCGCACACCCTCCTTGGCGAGGCGCTCCATGGTCTTGTCGGTGTAGGGCTGCAGCCACTCATCATTGCCGAAGCGGGACTGGAAGGTCAGCAGCAGCTTCGATGCATCCATCCCGAGCCGGCGGCGCAGCGCCTCGGTCGTGGCGACGCAATGGCCCTGATAGGGATCGCCCTTGTCGACATAGGATTTCGGCATGCCGTGGAAGGAGGCGACGATCAGCTCCGGCTTGAACGGCAGCGTGCCAAGGTGCGCCTCGATCGCAGTCGCGAGCGCCTCGATATAGGCCTCGTCCTCGTAATAAGGCGGCGTCACCCGCAGCGTCGGCTGCGCGCGCAGGCGGGCGAGCACACGGAACACCTCGTCGCAGACGGTCGCCGAGGTCGAGGCGGAATATTGCGGATAGAGGGGAACGGCGAGGATGCGCTCGCACCCCTTCGCGATCAGGGCGTCGATGCCCGAGCGGATCGAGGGATTGCCGTAGCGCATCGCCCAATCCACGACGACGTGCGCGCGGTCCGATAATGCGGAGGCGAGCTTCTCGCTCTTCGAGCGTGTGATCGTCTTCAGCGGCGATTCGTTCTTCTCGTTATTCCATATCTTGCGGTAGTCGAGCGCCTTGGTGCGCGGCCGCCGGCGCAGGATGATGCCGTTGAGCACGAACTGCCAGACCAGGCCCTGGTCCTCGATCACGCGGGGATCCGAGAGAAACTCCTTCAGGTAGACCCGGACGCCCGGAGCGTCGGCCGTATCGGGCGTACCGAGATTGATCAGGAGCACGCCGACGCGCGGCAGGCTCGCTTGCACGGCGGGCTTCGCGGTCTCAGTGGGGACAACGGTCGTCATGGCATCCGTGGGTCGCGCGTTGCGCCGAACTTGTCAAGATGAGCCCGATTTGGCTAGGGTCGCCCCCAAGCGGGGGAGGACCGATGACACTCGCGGAATGGTGCGTTCTTGGAGCGCTGCTGCTCTACCAGGCGACGATCGTCTCGATCAAATGGATCAGGTTTCGCCGCTTCGACAATTCCCGGCCGCGCGATCCCGCCTTCTTTGAGGACTCCCTCTCGCAGCGCGCGCTCGGCGCGCACCAGAACGGCATCGAGACCTTCCCGTTCTTCGCCTTCGCGGTGCTGCTCGCCGAATTTCGCGATTCGCCGCAGCGCCTGATCGACGAGCTCGCCGTGCTGTTCCTGATCGTGCGGGTCGCCTACGTGCTGACCTATCTCGGCAACCGCCCGACGCTGCGCTCGATCCTCTGGAGCATTGGCTTTGCGATCAATCTCGGGATCTTCTTCATGCCGGCGCTGAAGCGGTTTCTGCCGGTGTGAGGCTGGCATCCCTCCCTCAACGCCGTCATTGCGAGGAGCCCTTGCGACGAAGCAATCCAGACCGCCGCCGCGGAGGGTTTCTGGATTGCTTCGCTACGCTCGCAATGACTGAGCAAGGCGCACGGCCATCACGCTGCGACCCACGCCGCGAATCGCGGACCCACCGCGCTCAAAAACACGTCGTTCGTTCGGCGGCGATGTAGCCGAACAACAGGCCTGCGCCGAACAACAGAACGAGACCGGCGGCGGCGAATTCGATGCCGCGCATGAACAGGGCGCCCCTGCCGTCACGCGCGCCGCTGAGGCGACCGGCGACGTCCTTGGCGGAGACGGCGACGACGGCGATGGCCGCGACCGTGATTGCGGTGCCGAGCCCCATCAGGAAGGTCGCGGCGATGCCGGCCCAGAACAGGCCCTGGGCAAGCGCGAACACCAGGACCAGGATCGCGCCCGAGCACGGACGGATGCCGACGGTGAAGATCGCGGCGAATCCGCGCCGCCAGCCGCCGGGCCCGGCCAGCTCGCTCGGCGCGGGGCCGTGGGAGTGGCCGCAATGCTCGTCATGAACGTGGTCATGACCGTGGTGGTGATGGGCGTGACCATGGCCATGGCCCTGGTCATGATCATGGCCCTGATGATCATGCGCATCGTGATGGTGGTGATGGTCGTGATCATGCTGATGCGGGACGCCTGCGATCGCCGGCACCGGCTGGGCCGCCTGGAGCGTGCGGATGAAGGCGCCACCCTTGACCCAGACGAGGCGCAGGCCGAACGCCGCGATCAGTGCGTAGCTCACAATCTCGATCGCCCCCTCCGCCTTGCACATGGTTTTCGCCGTCGCATTCAGCGCCCAGGCCGAGATGACGACGATGAGGATCGCCACCAGCGACTGCATGAGCGCCGAGGCAAACGACAGCGCGATGCCGCGCCGCGCGGTCTCGCGGTTGGCGACGAGATAGGAGGCAATCACCGCCTTGCCGTGACCCGGACCGGCCGCATGGAAGATGCCGTAGGCGAAGGAGATCGCAAGCAGCGTCCACACCGCCGAGCCATCGGATTTGGCGGCGCGGATGGTCGCCGACATCTGACGGTAGAATTCCGATTGCTTGGCCAGCAACCAGCCGATGATGCCGCCGGCCTCGGGCTGGGGAGCCTGCGCGGGGCGCGGCGCACCAAACGGATTCTGCGCGAGGAGATCGTGAAGCGCGGCATCCGCCACGCCCACGACGAGGAAAACCACAGCGCAGGCGACGAGCCCACGCGTCAGTCGGCAATGAGGACGACAGATCAAGGGCAATCCACCGTGATCTTGTTGGCGAACATCATGCCGAAATTGGTGTTCTCGCCGTTGATAAAGGTCTGCTCATTGAGCTTCTGGGCGGTGGCGGAGCCGTCGCCCGGCCGCTCCAGCTTCATCTGGCAACCGGCGGGCGCGCCAACCAGCTTGACCGGGTTGTCCTTGGCCATCTGGAAATCGATGAAGAAGGAACGGTCGAACACCTCCAGCACCAGCTGCTTGGACTTGACCGGATTCTTCAGCGGCAGCGTGAAGTGCAGGGTCAGGACCGTATCCTTGTAGTCGAGGAAGTAGTCGACCGGCTCCTGGAAACGCTCCTTCTTGCCGTCGGCGCGCGCGAACGTGAAGTAGGCGTATTCCTTCAGCGACTCGACGTTCGTCTGCGCCAGCGGCGTCAGCTCCTCGCGCGTATAGGTGCCCTTGGTCTTGCCCTCGAGCCCCTGCACCGCATAGGCCGAGAACATGTCGTCGAAGGTCCAGGCGTGGCGGACGCCGGTGATCGTGCCGTCCTCCGCATAGATCAGCTCGCTGGTCGCGGTGATCCAGACATGCGGATGCGCCTCCGCCGCGCCGGCCGCAAGCGAAAGGCCGGCGCCAAGCAGCACCCCGAACAGGCGGCGCATGTCCATCAGGCGGCCTTCGCGTCGTCGAGCAGGCCCCGGCGGCGAAGCAGCGCGTCGGGCTCCGGTGGACGGCCGCGGAAGGCCTCGTAGGCGGCTTCCGGATCGACCGATCCACCCGACGAGTAGATGTCGTCGTGCAGGCGCTTTGCCACCGCCGGATCGAAGATGTTGCCGGCCTCCTCGAACGCGCCGAAGGCGTCGGCGTCCATCACCTCGGACCACATGTAGCTGTAATAACCGGCGGCGTAATGATCGCCGGAGAAGATGTGACCGAATTGCGAGGGCCGGTGGCGCAGCGAGATCTCCTCGGGCATTCCGATCTTCTCCAGCTCCTTCTTCTCGAAGGCCCGGACGTCGGTAGCCGCCGTGGCTGGCTGGGTGTGGAATTCGAGGTCGACCAGGGCCGAGGAGACAAACTCGACGGTGGCAAAGCCCTGGTTGAACTTTCGCGCGGCGAGGAAGCGCTGGAGCAGGTCGTCAGGCAGTGGCTCGCCGGTCTGATAGTGGCGGGCGAACTGCTGCAGCACCTCGGGCCGCTCCTGCCAATGCTCGTAGAGCTGGGAGGGCAGCTCCACGAAGTCAGTGAACACGGAGGTGCCCGACAGCGACGGGTAGGTCACGTTGGAGAGCATGCCGTGAAGGCCGTGGCCGAACTCGTGGAACAGGGTGCGGGCATCGTCGGGCGAGAGCAGTGAGGGTTCGCCGCCGGCGCCCTTGGCGAAGTTGCAGACATTGATGACCAGCGGCGCGATCTCGCCGTCGAGCTTCTGCTGGTCGCGCAGCGAGGTCATCCAGGCGCCGGAGCGTTTTGACGGCCGGGCGTAGTAGTCGCCATAGAACAGCGCCTTGTGCTTGCCGTCGCGGTCCCGGACCTCCCAGACCCGGACGTCCGGATGCCAGGTGGGGATGTCCTTGCGCTCGACGAAGGTAATGCCGAACAGGCGTGTGGCGCAGTCGAAGGCGGCGGCGATCATGTGGTCGAGCGTCAGATACGGCTTGATCGCGGCGTCATCGAAATTGGCGCGCTGCAGGCGGAGCTTTTCGGCGTAGTAGCGCCAGTCCCAGGGCGCGAGCTGGAAATTGCCGCCCTCGGTCGTGATCATCGCCTGCATCTCGTCGCGGTCGGCGAGCGCGCGGGCCCGGGCCGGCTTCCAGACCCGCTCCAGAAGGCCCCGCACCGCGTCCGGCGTCTTGGCCATGGAGTCCTCGAGGCGGTAGGCGGCGAAGGTCGGGTAGCCCAGGAGATTGGCGCTCTCCTCCCGCAGCTTCAGGATCTCGACGATGGTCGTGTTGTTGTCGTTGGCGTTGCCGTTGTCGCCGCGCGCCGTGAAGGCCTTGTAAACCTTCTCGCGGAGATCGCGGCGGCCCGAGCTCTTCAGGAACGGCTCGACCGAGGAGCGCGACAGCGTGACGATGGCCTTGCCGGCCATCCCGCGCTCTTCTGCCGCAGCCTTGGCGGCCGCGACAAAACTGTCAGGCAGGCCCTGGCGGTCGTCCTCGCTGAGCTCCATGAACCACTCCTGCTCGTCGCCGAGCAGATGATGGCTGAAGGTGGTGCCGAGCTGGGCGAGCCTCTCGTTGATCTCGGCCATCCGCGTCTTGGCCTCCTCGGAGAGGCCGGCGCCGGCGCGATGGAAGCGGGTGTAGGTGCGCTCCAGGAGACGAAGCTGCTCCGGCGTGAGATTGAGCGCGGTGCGATTTTCGTGCAGCTGGGCGATGCGACCAAACAGCACGGCGTTCATCATGATCGGATTCCAGTGCCGCGCCATCCGCAAGGAGACCTCCTTGTCGATCTCCAGGATGGCCGGATTGGAGTGCGCCGAGACCAGGTCGTAGAAGACGGCCGCGACCTTGTTCAGGAGCTTGCCGGAGCGCTCCAGCGCCGTGATCGTGTTGGCGAAGTCGGGCGCGGCCGGATCATTGGTGATCGCCGCGACTTCGGCGGAGTGGTCGGCGAAGGCCTGCTCGAAGGCCGGGACGAAGTGCTCCGGCTGGATCTCGTCGAACGGCGGGGTCGCAAACGGCGTCACCCAGGCCTTCAGCAGCGGATTGTCGTCGGCCGGCGCGGCGCCGGTATCTTGGCGGGGTTCTGACATCGTAGGTCCCGTTTTTTGAGCTGGTTTGTTGCGGCCAGCTATAGCACGCCATAGGGCTTTTTTGGGCCTTTTGCCCTTGCTCCCGGCCGCCTTTTCGGGGAGATTGCGGCCCTCCCAGACTACGGACCTTTTGCCTATGAACGCGCCTGCCTCTTCCTCCCGCCAGATCGTCTGGCGCAGCGTCATCACCGTCATCAGCGCCGCCATCCTGATCGGCGCCGAGGTGTTCGGCGCGGCCTTCGCCGGCGGCTGGGCGCTCGCGATCCTGTTCGGGCTCGGCGATCAAGGCGCGCACATCCTCCAGGCCGTGCTGTTCGCACTCGGCGTGCTCGTGATGACCGCCTTCGTCCGCGCAGCTCAGCGCGTCGAGCCTTTCACGAAGCGCGGCTGACGCACACGCGCGCGAGCGACACGCGCGCTGCGCAGAAAACTTAACGCCTGTTCATCTGAGCGTCGCTTGCGCATCACAGCGCAAGCAGATGTTAGGCAATTCTGTCCTCAGCCTAAAAAAATTCTTGCGAAGCCGAGTCAAAACGCTTATGTGCGGACTTGCCCAATTTCGCACGTGCCTGTGGTCGTGTGTCAGTCGGTAGGTATCCGGACAAGAGGCCGGACAGCCGCCAAGGGGTGAAGAAGCCGAGGGGCTCTTCGGAAGTGCAGAAGTCGGCAGACTGAAGAAGTCCAAGACTGAAGCAAACCCGAAGCGTCCAGCATCTCTCTCAAAGAGATGCCATGTCGAAGGTGACTTCGCTCTTTGCAACCGTGACTGGCAGCCGGAGGCGAACCGGCGCACCTCGTTCTCAACGGGGGACGCGACTTAAAGCAACGACGGATCGGGCTTTTTTGGTCTCTACCGGCATTCCAACGCCGGCGCGGGCTACTGAAAAGGCTTGTCCTTCATTGCCAGGTGAGCGGGCGGGAAAATTCCCAACCAATCCACGGCAGCACAATTCGGTCCTCGAGCTCGAGGCAATGTCGCGTCTCCATCGTGCGGCATCGCCAAAGCGCTCATGGCCGAGAACATTTTGAACGGGTCCCTGTCGCAAAGGGCCGTTTGGAGGGTGCTATGACCGATCGCATCAGGGAATTCCTGCGCAACCGCAGCAGCGAAGGTCTCGATACCGAGCCGTGCCTCGTCGTCGACCTCGAGGTCGTGCGCGACAATTACCAGAGCTTTGCCAAGGCGCTGCCCGACAGCCGCGTGTTCTATGCCGTAAAGGCGAACCCGGCGCCGGAAGTGCTGTCCCTGCTCGCCTCCATGGGCTCCTGCTTCGACACCGCAACGGTCGCCGAGATCGAGATGGCGCTGGCCGCGGGCGCGACGCCCGACCGCATCTCCTTCGGCAACACGATCAAGAAGGAGCGCGACATCGCGCGCGCCTTCGCGCTCGGCATTCGCCTGTTCGCGGTCGATTGCGCCGCCGAGGTCGAGAAGGTCGCCCGTGCCGCCCCCGGGGCGAAGGTGTTCTGCCGCATCCTCTACGACTGCGCCGGCGCCGAGTGGCCGCTGTCGCGCAAGTTCGGCTGCGACCCGGAGATGGCGGTCGAGGTGCTCGACGTCGCCAAGCGTCTGGGCCTCGAGCCGTGCGGCATCTCCTTCCATGTCGGCTCGCAGCAGCGCAAGGTGAAGGCGTGGGACCGCGCGCTGGCGATGGCCTCGCAGGTGTTCCGCGACTGCGCCGAGCGCGGCATCAACCTCTCCATGGTCAACATGGGCGGGGGCTTCCCGACCAAGTACCTGAAGGACGTGCCGCCGGTCGTCACCTACGGCCGCTCGATCTTCCGCGCACTGCGCAAGCACTTCGGCAACCAGATTCCGGAAACCATCATCGAGCCGGGTCGCGGCATGGTGGGCAATGCCGGCATCATCGAGTCCGAGGTCGTGCTCATCTCGAAGAAGAGCGACGAGGACGAGGTGCGCTGGGTGTACCTGGACATCGGCAAGTTCGGCGGTCTCGCCGAGACCATGGACGAGTCGATCCGCTACGCCATCCGCACCCCGCATGACGGGGCGGACATGACGCCGTGCGTGCTCGCAGGGCCAACCTGCGATTCCGCCGACGTGCTGTACGAGAAGAACCCGTATCCGCTCCCCGTCACGCTCGAGATCGGCGACAAGGTGCTGATCGAAGGGACCGGGGCCTATACGTCGACCTACTCGTCGGTGGCGTTCAACGGCATCCCGCCGCTGAGGACCTACCACATCTGATCCGCCTCTTTTTCGAGGCTCGATGAACCGGGAGCCGGCCGTGCCGGCTCCTCCCTGACATCTTCGATTTCTGACGACGCCTTGGACCGGCGAGCCTTCGGGCCCGTGGGTTCAAGCGGGGACTGACGTGTCATGACTGCTCTTCGGAAGCCACAGGTCGCCCTCACCTCGAAAGCCGCTCCGTTCGCGATCCGTGCGGAGCGTGCTGCCGACGTTGCGATGCGTGAAGCGCTGCTCGATGCCTGCTTTGGCGAGAACCGCCATGGCCGCACCTGTCAGCGCCTGCGCGACGGACGCGCACCCGCCGCCGGCCTTGCGCTGTCGGCTGTGCGCGAGGGGAAACTCGTGGGTACCGTGCGGCTGTGGCATGTCAGCGCCGGAGGCAGGGCCGCTTTGGTCCTCGGACCGCTTGCGGTCGACCCTGCCTGCCGCGAGCTCGGGATCGGCGCCGCGCTGATGCATCAAGCGCTGGCCGCCGCCCGGGCGCGCGGGCATGCTGCCGTGATCCTGCTCGGCGATGCCCCCTACTACGCCCGCTTCGGCTTCTCCGGCGAGAAGACCGGCGAGCTCTCGCTGCCCGGCCCGTTCGAACGCGACCGCTTGCTGGCGCTCGAATTCACCGCGGGCGCGCTCGATGGCGCGTCCGGGATGGTCGTTGCGACCGGCGCTATCTTGCCCAAACGGAGGGCGGTTCGCGCCCTCCAAGCACACGCGGCCTAAGGGATTGCCATGATGGCGAAGACCGAAGCCGCATTCCGCGGCGATGCCCGGCCGCGCCTGCGCTAATCCCCGCTCCTTTGGGGTTGCGCGCCCCCCGGAAACGCCCTTTAACCCGCGAAACATCCCCTTCAGCCGAGGTCCAGCATCATGTCCCGTCGCCTGATTTCCACCGGCTCCCCATTCGAGAAGACCGCCGGCTACAGCCGTGCCGTGATCGACGGCGACTTCGCCTTCGTCGCGGGAACCACCGGCTACGACTACGCGACGATGAGCATGCCGGCCGATGTCACGAGCCAGTCACGCAACTGCTTCAAGACCATCGAATCCGCCCTGAAGGAGGGTGGTTTCGAGATGGCCGACATCGTCCGCGCGACCTACTACCTCACCGACGCCAGGGACGCGGACGCGCATTTCGCCGTCTGCGGCGAAGTCCTCGGCGAGATCCGCCCGGCGGCAACGCTGCTCGTCGTCTCGGCACTCTACAAGCCCGAGATGAAGGTCGAGATCGAAGTGACCGCGAAGCGCCGCACCTGACCCACCAACACCCAACCTAGACCGTTCACTTAGACCGTCTCCTGGAGATACTTGATGAGCCCCGCCTCGCAGATCTACGCGAAGATCACCGGCCCCATCGTCATGGTCGGCTTCGGCTCCATCGGCAAAGGCACGTTGCCGATGATCGAGCGGCATCTCGATTACGACAAGTCGCGCATCACCGTGATCGACCCCAAGGACGAGGGCCGCAAGGCGCATTGCGAGAAGCACAACGTACGCTTCATCCAGAAGGGCGTGACCAAGGACAATTATCGCGAACTGCTGACCCCGCTGCTCACCGAAGGCGGCGGCCAGGGTTTTTGCGTCAATCTCTCGGTCGATACCGGCTCGACCGACATCATGGAGCTCTGCAACGAGCTCGGCGCGCTTTATATCGACACCGTCAACGAGCCCTGGCTCGGCTTCTATTTCGATTCATCGAAGGGCCCGGAAGCGCGCTCCAACTACGCCCTGCGCGAAGTGACACTGGCCGCCAAGAAGGCGCGCCCCGCGGGCTCGACCACGGCAGTCTCCTGCTGTGGCGCCAATCCCGGCATGGTCTCCTTTTTCGTCAAGCAGGCGCTACTCAATGTCGCCGCCGATCTGAAGCTCAATGCTCCCAAGCCGAAGACCAAAGCCGAATGGGCGGACTTGATGCGGCAGGCCGGCGTCAAGGGCATCCACATCGCCGAACGCGACACCCAGCGCTCCAAGTCGCCGAAGGAGCCGGACGTCTTCGTCAACACCTGGTCGGTGGAAGGTTTCCTGTCGGAAGGCGTGCAGCCGTCCGAACTCGGTTGGGGCACCCATGAAAAATGGATGCCCGAGAATGCGCGCACCCACGAAGCCGGCTGCGGCGCCGCCATCTATCTGATGCAGCCCGGCGCCAACACGCGCGTGCGCACCTGGTGCCCGACCCGCGGCGCGCAGTATGGCTTCCTCGTTACCCACAACGAGTCGATCTCGATCTCCGATTACTTCACGGTGCGCGACGCATCGGGCACGGCGATCTATCGGCCGACCTGCCACTATGCCTATCACCCGGCCGACGATGCCGTGCTGTCGCTGCATGAAATGTTCGGCCGCGCAGCGAAGATGCAGGAAAAGCACCACATCCTCGATGAGAACGAAATCGTCGATGGCATCGACGAACTCGGCGTGCTGCTGTTCGGCCATGACAACAATGCCTACTGGTACGGCTCGCAGCTCTCCATCGAAGAGACCCGCAAACTCGCGCCCTATCAGAACGCGACCGGCCTGCAAGTGACCTCCGCCGTGCTCGCCGGCATGGTGTGGGCGCTGGAAAACCCGAACGAAGGCATCGTCGAAGCCGACGAGATGGATTTCGATCGTCTGCTTGAAATCCAGATGCCGTATCTCGGACCGGTGAAGGGTTTCTACACCGACTGGACGCCGCTGACGGATCGTCCGGGACTGTTTCCGGAAGATATCGATACGAGCGATCCCTGGCAGTTCCGGAATATCCTGGTGCGCTGAGGCGCGCTCCCTCCACCCGTCATTCCGGGGCGCGCCACTTGGCGCGAGCCCGGAATCCATCGAGCGGCAGTTCGTGTGGATGCATGGATGCCCGGCTCGCGCTACGCGCGCCCCGGAATGACGGCGGAGAAACCTACTTCTCCTTGGTCGGCGGCTCCTTGATCGGCGGGGCGATCTTCTCGGCAGGGGCCTGCGGCAGGACTGGCTTCGCCGCCCCCTGCGTCTGCGGATCAGGGCGTGCGGGCTCGGGCGCGGGCGTGGTCGGGCGCTCGCCGCCGGGCTTTGATTGCGCGGGAGTTTTGTCCTGATCGTCGGACGGTTTGCCCTGGAGTGGTCCCGTCGCCTGCGCCGTCTGCATCCGATACTCGGCCCGGATCTGCGCCAGTGACAGGCCCGATATCACCACGCCCGCCGCAAACAGCGAGCAGGCGACCATCAGGTCAATTTTCAGTCTGCGTTTGTCCTGGTTGCCGGGCATGTCGATCACCGCCGTTCATCCGCGGGATCAACGAATTCAAGGACACGCGGTTCCGCACCCGACCAGCCGGGAACCGCGCGCTCGCGCGCCGGAACGTCGCGTCACTCGGTGGTGCTGACTTCCCAGGTGGCGTGCCGCACGCCCGGCAGGTGCTGGAGATCGGTCGCCACCGCGTTCAGTTCGTTCGGATCGACCGCGGTCGCAACCAGCTTTGCGACGATCTCCAGATTGTCGTCCCCGATCTCGACCACGTCGACATCGGCCACCGGATATTTGGCGACCTCGAGCTTGTCCACGAGCCGGTCGCGCATGTCGGGCAAGGCGTCGGTCGCAACCGCGAGCTTGAAATAATAGGTCGCCTCCAGGGCCTTCTCGTTCAGCGGGATACGGTTGATGGCGTTGACCAGAGGCCGCAGCAGCGTGTTGCCGGCGATGATGAATACGGTCAGCACCACGGCTTGGGCGACGAGATCCGCGCCGGCGCAGGATCCGACCGCCGCCGAGGCCCACAGGGTCGCCGCGGTGTTGAGACCGCGCACGTCCATGCCCTGCTTCATGATGACGCCGGCGCCGAGGAAGCCGATGCCCGAGACGACGTAGGAGATCACCCGCACCGCACCGTCGGCCCCGGTCAGATGCATCGCCAGGTCAACGAACGCCGCGGCGCCGACAGCGACCAGCACATTGGTGCGCAGGCCCGCGGTGCGCTGCCGATATTGCCGCTCGGCGCCGATCAGCGTGCCCAGCACGAAGGCCGTGAACAGGCTGACCAGGGTGTCGGCGAAGTCAGCAAGCTGGAAGGTCGTCAGAAACCGCATGGCCCCCTATACGGTCAGAACAATGACAGATTAAAGCTCCAGAAGGCCGCCGTCCCCATTTTCATCCGCAAAGGCGAGCAACGTGCCCTTGGCGTTCCAGGCGAGCGCTGCAACCGGCGGGGTGCCGTTGCGGCGGACCAGGATCTCCGCGCCGTCCTCCAGACGCACCATCAGCACGGTGCCGTCGCCATAGCCCGCAGCGAGGATGTCGTTTTTTGGATGGCAGGCAACCACCGACACGCGCGCCTGGAGCGGCGCGATCATCGCGGGCTCCTTGCCCATCGGACCGTCCTTGCTCGCGAACGGCCACAGGATCACGGTGTCGGCGCCCGACGTCGCCAGTGCCTTGCCGCCCGCGCTCCAGGACATCGAGCGGACGCGGCCGGGATAGCCGGTCATGCGCATGTGCCGGTTGTCGGCGAGCCGCCAGCCATGCAGCGCCGGCTCGTGCATCGCGGTAACCAGGAATTTGTTGTCGGGGCTGAAGGTGACGCCGAGATGCGAGCCGGCCCAAGGCAGGAATTCGGCCGTGGCCGCCATGTTGGGAAACCACAGCGTCGCGCCATTATAATGCGCGATCGCGAGCCGCAGGCCCTTTGGCGCGAACGCAAGACCGCCGACGGTCGAGGGCACCTCGATCGATTTCTCCTCGTTCTTGCCGCTCTTGACGACAGCCGTCTTGCCGGCCGACCAGGCGAAAGCGCCATCGGCGTGCAGTGCCACCGCATCGATCCAGCGCCGCTTCGGATCGGTGGCGAGCAGCGTCACCTCGCCCTTGGCATCGAGGGCTGTGACCTTGCCGTCGTCGCCGCCCATGATGAGGCGTTTGCCGTCGGATGCGGTGGAGAGAATGCCGCCGCTATGAACGGCAACCTTGGTGACATCACCGCCCGCATCCACAAGCGCGACATTCTCCTCGCCGCCGACAAAGGCGGCACGGTCGCCGAGGAAATGCACGGAGGTCACGCCCATCCCGAGCGCGACCGGTTTGACGCGGTCGGTGACGGAGACGATCGAGGGTGAATCGGGGGCCGGCGTAAACTCTTTCATCACGAGACGATGCAGCTCTCAAAACCCTGGCGGATGGCCTCTTCCGGCAGTTCGCGGCCGATGAAGACGAGGCGGCTCTCGCGCGGCTCGCCGTCCTTCCATTTCCGCTGGTGGTTGCCCTCCAGCATCATGTGCACGCCCTGGAAGACATAGCGGTCTTCGTCGTCGTGGAAGGCGAGGATGCCCTTGGAGCGCAGGATCTTCTGGCCCTCCATCTGCACCAGGTTCTGGAGCCAGGGCATGAACACGTTCGGATCGAGCGGCTTGTCGGTCTTGAGCGCCAGCGACTGCATCTCCTCGTCGTGATAGTGCTTCAGGCCATGGCCGTGATCATGGTGGTGATGGTCGTGGCCGTGATGGTGATGATCGTGGTCGTGATCATGATCGTCGGCCTCGAGAAAATCCGGCTCGATGTCTAGGATGCGGTCGAGATCGAACGCGCCGCGATCGAGCACGTCAGCCAAGGCCACCGAGCAGCGCTCGGTGCGGTGGAGTTTCGCATAGGGATTGATGCCGCGGATACGGGCCTCGACTTCGGCGAGCTCCGGCTTGGTGACGAGATCGGTCTTGTTGAGCACGATCACGTCGGCGAAGGCGATCTGGTTCTTTGCCTCGGGCGCATCCTTCAGCCGGTCGGACAGCCATTTGGCATCCGCGACCGTGACGACCGCATCGAGGCGGGCGTTCTTCTGCACGTCCTCGTCGACGAAGAATGTCTGCGCGACCGGCGCCGGATCGGCGAGGCCCGTGGTCTCGACGATGATGGCGTCGAACTTGCCCTTGCGCTTCATCAGCCCTTCCATGATGCGCACGAGATCGCCGCGCACGGTGCAGCAGATGCAGCCATTGTTCATTTCGAACACTTCCTCATCGGCGCCGATGATGAGGTCGTTGTCGATGCCGATCTCGCCGAATTCATTGACGATGACGGCGTATTTCTTGCCGTGGTTCTCCGACAGGATGCGGTTCAAAAGCGTGGTCTTGCCGGCGCCGAGATAGCCGGTCAGGACGGTCACGGGAATCTTGGGGGCGGTCGCTTCAGACATAACAACTCCGGACTTCGGGCTTTTTCGCGCGACGCGAGGCGGGGTGGCCCCCGCCCTATTGGTCAAGCGCGCTGGTCAGGGCCTTTATATTGTGCCTGACCATATCAATGTAAGTGGGGGCTGGCCCCTTTTCGCCGGTCAAACCGTCCGAAATCAGGGTCCCGCCGACCCTTGCCCCGGTCTCCGCGGCGATCCGCCGGATCAGCCGGTCGTCGCTGATATTCTCAAGGAACACCGCCGGGATCTTTTGGGCCCTGATCTGGCCAATGATACCAGCGATATCGCGTGCGCTGGGCTCGGTTTCCGTCGAGACCCCCAAGGGGGCGATGAACTGGACGCCGTGTTCGGCGGCAAAATAGCCGAAGGCATTGTGGGTCGAGATCACCTTGCGCCGCTCGGGCGGGATTTGTGCGATCGCCTCGCGCACCTCGCGGTCGAGCGTTTCGAGCTTTTCCAGATAGGTCTTGGCCTGGGCGCGGAAGAAGTCGGCGTCATCCGGGTCGGCGGCGGCCAGTGCACTGGCAATGTTCGTCACATAGAGCTTGGCGTTCGTGACCGATTGCCAGGCATGCGGGTCGGCGTCCGATCCAAGCTTCAAGGGCACGATGCCGGCACTCGCGGTGACCACCTGCGCCCTGCCGCCGGAAGACTGCACGAGCCGCGGCAGCCAGCCCTCGAGGCCGAGCCCGTTGACGATCACGAGCCTTGCATCCGCGACCCGCTTCGCGTCACCCGGCGCCGGCGTATAAACATGGACGTCGCTGTCGGCGCCGACCAGTGTCGTGAGCTTGATGCGGTCGCCGCCGACATTGCGGACGAAATCGCCGAGGATCGAGAAGCTCGCAATCACGTTGAGCCGCTCTGCGGCGTCGAGCGGCGAAGCGATCAGCAAGAGCACACAAAGCAGGACAAGCCGCATCGGCCTCACGCTTCCAGATGCCGGCCGGGAAACATCTGCCTGACGACGCCGCCGACACGGCCGAACAGGACGGAGACGACGTAGAACACCGTCGCGACCAGGATGATCGCAGGGCCCGAGGGTACGCGGGTCTGGAACGACAGCACAAGGCCGGCGTAGCCCGAGACGGCGGCGGCGATCACGGCGATGCAGATCATGGCGGTGAGATCGCGCGACCAGAACCGCGCAATGCCCGCCGGCATGATCATCAGGCCGACGGCAAGCAAGGTGCCGAGCGCCTGGAAACCGTTGACGAGGTTGATGACGACGAGCGCGAGGAATGCGAGATGCGCCGGCCCGCCGGCGCGGCTGACGGTTCGCAGGAACAAGGGATCGACGCTCTCGATCACCAGCGGGCGATAGATCACCGCGAGCACCAGCAGTGTGATCGTGGCGTTGAAGGCCACCACCAGCAGCGTCTGGTCGTCCATGGCAAGGATGTTGCCGAACAGCACGTGCAAGAGATCGATATTGGTGCCCTTGATCGAGACGATGGTGACGCCCAGCGCCAGCGAGGCGAGATAGAAGGTCGCGAGCGACGCGTCCTCCTTCAATCCGGTCGAACGCGCGACCACGCCGGCGAGGATCGCGACCGTAAAGCCCGCGATCAGTCCGCCCGCGGTCATCGCAAACAGGTTGAGACCGGAGAGCAGGAAGCCGACCGCCGCGCCCGGCAGGATCGCATGCGCCATGGCGTCGCCAACGAGGCTCATCCGCCGCAGCATCAGAAACACGCCGATCGGCGCACCGGCGAGCGACAGCGCGACGACGGCTGCAAGCGCGCGCCGCATGAACTCGAATTCGGTGAACGGGCCGATCAGGACATCATGGATCATCGGATGTCACGCCGCCTGCGAGCGCCCATCTTCGCCGCAGGCCGCGGCGCCGTCGTCGAAAGCCTCGCACATCCGCATCGCCACCAACAGATTCTCCGGCGTCAGCACCTCCGCCGTCGGTCCCCACGCCACCGGCCCGCGCGCCAGCACAAGCGCCTCGGTGAAGTGGCTGCGCACCATCTCCATGTCGTGCAGCGCGGCGAGCACAGTGCGGCCTTCGCCGTGCCAGCGCTTCACCAGCGCCAGCAGATCGGCTGTGGTCTTGCTGTCGATGGCGTTGAAGGGCTCGTCCAGCACGATCAGGCTCGCGTCCTGGAGCAGTACGCGCGCGAACAGCACGCGCTGCATCTGCCCGCCGGAGAGCGTGCCGATCGGGCGGTTCTCGAAGCCGTTGAGACCAACGGAAGCGATCGCGCGGAGGATTTTTTCCCGCGCGACCTTGCCGATGCCGCCGAACAGGCCGGTCCCGCGCCAAAGCCCGGTGCCGACGAAGTCGAACACCGAGATCGGGAAGCTGCGATCGATCTCCGCACTCTGCGGCAGATACGCGATGTCCCTCGCATCGAGGCTGCCGAGATGGATGCTGCCATCGAGCGGCCTGAGGATGCCGACGATGCCGCGCAGCAGCGTCGACTTGCCGGCGCCGTTCGGCCCGATCACCGCCACCAGCGCGCCGGGCGCGACCTCGCCGCTGAGGTGGTGCACGGCCGGGTGCCGGTCGTAGCCAAGCGTGACGTTGTGGAAGTGCAGCGCCGCCATGCTCACCTCATCGCAAGCCAGACCACGCCCCACAACACGGCACAGACGGCCAGCGCCGCAGCCAGGCGGACCGCCATGGTCATGCGCAGGATCGACCAAGGCGCGGCCTGCGCCGGGTGCGGGGCCGCGGGGTCGTGGACATGGGCATGCGTATGGTCGTGCCCATGAGAATGCGCGTGGTCATGGGAGTGATCGTGATGGTGGGCGTGGGACGCGGCGGGAACCATTTGAAGACGTTATATTATAACATTACGCCTGTCCACGCCCCGGCTCACGGCTTGCCGATCACCATCGCGATGGCCGCCGCCACGAACGGGAACGGCACCGAGACAGCGCAGCGGAACCAGACGAAACGGGCCGGCATGAACGGGATTTCCCACAAGATCACCCGCTGGAAGGCAAATAGGGCCCAGGCGACGACATAGGCGACCACCTGCGGGACGCCCCCGCCCGACTTTAGCGCCACCGTGCCGATCGAGAAGCCGATCACGGGACCGCCGGGCGTCGCGGCCCCGGCGACCACGGCGGTTGCAACCCCAAGCCAGCCGCTGTCCGGGCCGAGCCAGCCGGTGATCACCTCCTGGGGGATGATGGCGGCGATATAGCCGGAGCCGATCACGCCCAGCGCGATCCGCGGCACGATGTTGATGAAGTCCATCGAGCCTTCGCGGAGCGAGGACTTGAACACGGGAGGACCGCGGCGGAAGGCGATCAGGCCGACGCCGAGCACCGAACCCCACAGCAGGATGTCGATGAGAAGCGCAGCGCTCACGTCTCGTCATCCTTGGCGATCGGCTTCGGGTAGAGCCGGACATAGACGAAGCGGCCGAGCGCGCCCGCGAGCACCGGCAGCGGAAGCGAGATCACGATCCGCCACAGCGTGAAATCCGTGCCCATGATCGGGATTTCCCAGGCGACCGCGCGGCCATAGCCGATCAGAGTCCAGCTCACGACCATGGCGATGGTGGCGCCGAAATCGGCGCCGACCGCGAGCAGCGCGCTCGCCACCGGATAGGCGGTGAACGGCCCGCCCGGCAGAATCGCGCCGAAGGCGGTGCCGATCAGAAGGCCCATCAGGCCGGACTTCGGCCCGAGCGAGCGCGAGACTTTTTCGTGCGGCAGGATCTCCGAGATGAAAGCCCCGAGCAGGCAGCCGGCCAGCACGCGCGGCAGGATGCCGCCGAACAGCGCGAGATCGTGGGTCAGAATGTCGAGAACACCGTCGGTCCCGTCACGCCGCCAGACCAGCGCCGCGCTCACCGCCACCAATGCCGCGATGATGATCGTCGACCAGCCGATCGGCTTGCGGATGCGCCCTGGCCGAGGCTCGGATTCAGCGTCCTCGGCAGTCGCCGGCTCTTTCGGGAAAGTCTCTGACAACGGGCTCGGGTCGGATCGAGGGGATGCCCGTTCTGATTAAGGGCGGCGCCGACGTGATGCAAACGGAACGGCGACGGGAGTAATGCGCGCCCTGCGCAGGGCTATGCCGGATGAGGGCCGAATTCCGCGCAGCAAAAAAGGCGGCCGCGGATGCGACCGCCTTTGTCGTTCTGTCATTCCGGGCGGCGCGCCAGCGCCGAGCCCGGAATCCATCGAGCGTAAACCCGAGCGGATAAATGGATTCCGGGCTCGCGCTTCGCGCGCCCCGGAATGACTCCAAATACTTACGCCTTGTCGAACAGCGACTCGACGTATTCCCAGTTCACGAGGTTCTCGACGAACGCCTTCAGATAGTCCGGGCGACGGTTGCGATAGTCGATGTAGTAGGAGTGCTCCCAGACGTCGCATCCGAGGATCGGGGTGGCGCCGTGCACCAGCGGATTCTCGCCGTTCGGGGTCTTGGAGATTTCGAGCTTGCCGTTCTTGACCTGGAGCCAGCACCAGCCGGAGCCGAACTGACCGACGCCAGCCGCCTGGAAATCCGTCTTGAACTTCTCGAAGCCGCCGAGGTCCTCGTTGATCTTCTTCTCGAGCTTGCCCGGCAGCTTGGTGCCGCCGCCGTTGGGCTTCATCCAGCTCCAGAAGTGGATGTGGTTGTAGTGCTGGCCGGCATTGTTGAACACCGCGGGGTTCTTGCCGAACGAGCCCTTGACGATCTCCTCAAGGGACTTGCCTTCCCATTCGGTCCCCTTGAGCGCGTTATTGCCGTTGGTGACGTAGGCCTGATGATGCTTGTCGTGGTGATATTCGAGCGTTTCCTTCGACATGTACTGGCCGAGGGCGTCATAGGCGTAAGGGAGTGGGGGCAGCGTAAAGGTCATGGGTTCTTGTCCGCAACTGGTGGGGAACGTTCTAACGGTCACCCCTTATAGAAGGTTCCTGCGGCGTTAAATACCGCCAATTTGCGAAAATGCGTCATGCGGTCGCTTGGCCCGATTGCATAAAATCGGCGCGGCGGAGCGGCGTTCAACCGGGCCCGGTCGTTCGCCGCAAAATATCATTGCCTTTGAGGTGCTTATGGCAGAACGAATGCATCACACAGCGGAGATGCGAAAGAGAGAGCCATGAGCATCGAGATCGACATTTTGAACGGCGACGCCTCCTGGCCGATCGCAAAGCCGCTGCTCAGCGCGGTCTGGGGGCGCCACGCGGACGAGAAGCCGGCCTGGAGCCACATCAAATGGGCCAATGCCGATCTCCGCGTGCTGATCGAGACGCCGGAGGACGGCCTCGTCTGCCATGTCGGCATCCACTTCCGCACCATCAGCTGGAACGGGCGCAAGGTCCATGTCGGCGGGATCGGCGGCGTTTGCACGCGCGAGGACCGGCGCGGACGCGGCTACGCGACGATGGCGATCGATGCGGCGGTCCACACCATGCGGGCCAACGAGGCGGTCCGCTTCGCGGTCCTGTTCTGCGAGCCGCACAATTTCGCGTTCTATGAGGCCCGCAACTGGCATCGCTTCACCGGCGATGTCTTTTGCGAGCAGCCGGAGGGGCGGATCCGCTTCGAATACATGGCGCCTTTCGTGTTCGACGTCGTCCGCGCGCCGCGCCTCGGCACGCTCGACCTCTGCGGCCTGCCCTGGTGATCTCGCGATTGCCACTGATTGCGTCCAGCGGCACATGATCATTGCGGTTACCTGGCGTCGCCGTTTTCGTCCGCTGGGGCAAATCAACGCAGGAATGTGATTCCGTCGAGCGTTACACTATCCTGATTTGCTGCTATGGAGGCGCCTTCATTTTCGGGGCTCTCCATGTTTTCCAGATTCGCCGTTTCCACCGTCCTTCTGGCTGCGCTGCTCGGCGCGACCACTGCCCACGCGCAAAGCGCCGATGCCAGCGGCACCTGGCTGACCCAGGCCGGCGATGCCCGTGTGAAGATCAGCAAATGCGGCGGCGGCATCTGCGGCGTCATCGTCTGGCTGCGCGAGCCCTACGACACCGCGACCGGCCAGCCCGCCACCGACAGCAAGAATCCCAATCCCGCGCTGGCCCGGCGGCCGATCATCGGACTGCCGCTGTTCAGCGCCATGCAGCCCGCAGGTCCGAACAAATGGTCGGGGCAGATCTACAATGCCGACGACGGCAGCAACTATGCGAGCAGCATCACGGTGAGCGGCGCGGAAAGCTTGCGGGTCGAAGGCTGCGTCGGTGCACTCTGCGGCGGCGAGACCTGGAGCCGGGTCAGCCACTAACTTTCTCACGCCATCATCGCCTTCAGCGCCGTTGCCGCCGAGGCGTAGCCGCCTCGCGCACCGTCGATGAAATGGACGTGGTCGCTGCGCAGCGCCGACGGCGTGAAGCAGGTCATCATCGCCGCGTCCTGCCGGTGCAGTCCGTAGCGCACGACGCCGTCGCGCGCGCCGGCCGCAAGGCGCTCGCTCAAGGCGCGTTCGAGCTCGGGCGCGCAGTCGAGGATCATGCGCAGACCGTCGTCATATTTGCGGAAGTCGGAATTCTCGACCACCTGTTGCTTGTAGCGCTTCGGCACGAAGCCGCCGACCTTGATGTCGAAGCGCATGATCAAATAGGCGAACAGCGTGTAGATGAGGGCGCCGGCGCGGCGTTTGAGCAGCGGCCCGCCACGCGCCGCCCGCGCCTCATAGTCGAGCCCCTGCGGCGGCCACCGCAAAGGCGGCCCCTGCGCCGGCACGGGACGGCCGGCATCCGGGCTGCGTTCGACGAGGTGGATCACGTCCTCGATCACCTTGCGAAAAGCTCTGGGATCGGCGCTACCCGCCGGCACTACCAGCACCGACAGGATCAGGCCGCGCGAGGCCGGAATCTCCTCGAAGCGGCAGGATAGTCCGGAGAGATCCGGCTGCGTGCCGGCGGGCGCCGCGGGAAGCGCGAACTCGCCGCGCTTCATCGCGGCTTCGGCCCACCCCAACCCTCCGCCAGAGAACATCGCATAGGACAGGTTCGCCGACGGGCCGAAGCGCGCGACGCGGACATCGAGGCCTTGCGCGCGAATGGCGTTCACCGGCACCAGCGCGACGCGCATCTTCAGATCGAGATCCTCCCGCACCCAGGCCGCGGTCGCCTCCAGCGCCTCCCGGGCACGATCGAGATCATCGGGCGCGACCGCAAAGCTCGCGCCGTCGCCGCCGAACACGAAGGGGAATTCCCGCCCCTCCAGTGCATTGGTCACCGACGCGATCACGGCAGCACCGGCCATATTGACCGCCTTGTAGCGCTGTGCCGCGATCGCCTTGGTGGAATCGACGATGTCGGCGACGCCGATGCTCCAGTCATCCGGCAGCGGCACATAGAGGGCGGGATCCATCAGGCTGGTGAAGCCGCGAAAGACGCGGATGCTGCCGTAGAAGGAATCGCCTGATGTCATCACGTGATGCCTGATGGTTGGGAAGCGCGTCCGAGGGAGATACGGGGCAGGATCGATCCGGGTTCGCCGGCCGGCGCGCCCTTCGAAGTCCCGATCATTGGCTGAAACGGGGGCGGACAACAAGATCGCGCCGCGCTGCATTGCCGCAGCCGGTCATTGATCCGCATCAAACAGCCTCCCAAAAACGTTGCCTATTGTCCGATCATCCAAGGGGATCAATCGAGGTGTCTGACTTCGGCAACAAGGACTCGGCCGCTCCGGTGCACCGGCATGCGGCATGCGACGTGGTCAGCGCCGTGAAGATGCCGGAAGCCTTGACCGCGGCCGTCGATGCCTGGGCTGAGGCCCATGAGCTGGTGCGCTCGGATGCGATCTGCAAGCTGGTCGAGCTCGGCCTGAAGCATGCTCCCGCGGCTGCGCCGCCGTCCCGCGCAACGGTCGAAGCGGACTTCACCAGGATCGAGGAGCTCGCCGTGCACGAGATCGACCGCCTGCTCGATCCCGCGCTGCCGCTAGAGGAGCGCGAGCGCCGCATTCGCCGCCTCACCGAAGGGCCGCCGGAATTCTCACACGAACGGATTGACCTGCCGAAGCAGCGGACATGAGCGCGGGTGCGAGCTAGTGCAGCTTCCCGTCCTGCAGTCTGCGCAGCACGGATGCCGGCACATCGTGGCAGCCCACCAGCCGCACGAATTGCTGCGGGTACATTTCGTGGCCATGATCACCGGAATTCTGATTTGACATCGGCTGGCAATTGATCTCGTCCGGCTCTGCGCGCGATTGCTCTGCCGATGCCCGTCCCTGGTTCGCAGTGGTCATGGACTGCTCCCTGTCGATTAGGGCAGATCGATTGACGTAACCCAATCGATTGCCGGCCATCTTACGACCAAATGCAGTGAAATCAAATTGAGCCGGATCAACTCGATTGTAACGGCGCAGTTCCGCTTACGCCGTATTCCCCGCATCGATCGTGAAGACGGAGCCGGTCACGTTACGGCCGCCCTCGCCGAGCAGATATTCCACCATGCGCGCGACGTCTTCCGTCTCCGGCAGGCGTCGCAGCGCGCTGCGGCCGGCGATGCGCTTGCGTCCCTCGTCGGACAGATTGTGCGTGAGCTCGGTGTCGATGAAGCCCGGAGCAATCGCGTTCACGGTGATGCCGAGCTTACCGACCTCGCGCGCGAGCGAGCGGGTGAAGCCGGTGGCGGCGGCCTTGGTCGCGCCATAGACCGACAGGCCGTTATAGCCGGTGGTGGCGATGATGGAGGAGATGTTGATGATGCGACCCGCACCATCCGCCATCATCTGGCGCGCGACATATTTGGTGAGGATGATCGGCGACAGCACGTTGAGCTGTACCAGCGCCTCGATCTCGGAATTGTGCATGGTGGCGAGCAGGCCTTCGGTGCCGAGGCCGGCATTGTTGACGAGGCCGTAGATCGGGCCGAATTCGTCGCGTACGAGCTTGGCGAAGGCCGGGATCGCATCGATCACGGCAAGGTCGCAGGCACGGAAATGCAGGCGGCCTTCGGACTCGCCGATCGCGGCCTTGAGCTCCTCGCTCTCGCGCCGCGCGGTCACGACCACGTTGTAGCCGGTGCCAACCAGACGCCGAGCGATCGCGAGGCCGATGCCGCGGCTGCCGCCGGTGACGAGAACGTTATGCATCGGTGCGCGCCAGTTTGCCGGCCGGTGTGACGTCGAGCGCTTCAACGAAGCGGATCACGGCCGGCACCTTGTGCGAGGCGAGATGGGCCCGGCACTGATTGAGAATCTGATCGCGAATCTCCTTCGCGCGCGCCGGATCGGTCCCGTCGGCGAGGATCACGTCGGCGACGACGATGCCACCGGTGATCGGGCTGCGCCGCGATTTGGCCCGCGACATCCTCACATCGGGATGACGGTTGATGACCGCCTCGATCTCCTCGGGATGGACCTTCAGCCCACCGATATTGATGATGCCGCCGCGACGACCTACGAAATAGTAGCGGTCGCCGCGCAACTCGACCATGTCGCCGCTGTCGACAAACCCATCATCATCGGTGAGTGCGGTGGCGTTGCGGCCGATGTAAGCGTGGGCCGTGCGCGTCGAGCGGATGCGCAGCGAGCCGTCAACGACTTTCATCTCGACGCCATTGCGGTTGCCGAGATAGTCGGCCGGAAAGCCCTCGAGCCCGTCATTGACGGCAAAGCCGACGCCGGCTTCGGTCGAGGCATAGGCATGACCGACGGACGCGTTCGGAAACGCCGTCTTCAGGCCGTCGAGCACCGCCTGGTCGGCGATCTCGCCGGACAGGCGGACATAGCGCGGTGCGAACTGCGCCGCCGAGCCGCTCATCAGCAGCTTGCGCCAATGCGAGGGCGTGCCGGAGATGTGGGAGACTGCGCGCGCATTCAGCCGCGCGACGTGATCGGCGAGTGCCTCATGCGGGTCGGACAGCACCATCGAGCCGCCAGAGAGGATGGCGCGGAGAAATATCTGCAGGCCGCCATAGCGGCGAATGTCGTAGAACGTGGCCCATACCGGCGCCGGTCCGCGCGCTGGGCCTTCGGCGACGATCGCGCCGGTCAGCGCCTCCAGCGTATGGCCGGCGATCTTCGGCACGCCCGACGTGCCCGAAGTGAGCATCAGCCATTCGGTGGCGCGCTCGGTCTGCGCCGGCGTGGCGGGCGCGAGCGGCAATTCTGCGGTGACGATCAGCGCGACGCCGCTACCCGTCCAGGGCGCAGGCTCGTCGGTGACGACGGCATCGATGCCGGCATCGGCGATCGGCGTATCGAGATGCGCCGGATTGAGATCCGGCGGGCACAGCAGCATGCGACGGGCGATGCCGTCGAGCTCAATCATGGCAAGGCCCGACCGGAGCTGGTCGGATAGCTTGAGCAGCACCGCGCGGCCCGACAGCTCGCGCAGGCGGCCGCCCAGCACTGTCTGCGACAGGATATCCGTCAGCGACGCGCTATTGTGCGCGTCCGACAGGGTGCGGCCCTTCAGTTCCGCGCCGAGATGGTCACGGAGCGCGAAGATTTCACGCGGGGACATTTTCGTAGGCCCGCACGAAATCGCCCACGGTGGCGGGGAACGCTGCGTCCTCGGAAATGGTGAAGGGATCGACGCCGGTCTCGTCCTCGAGGCGCGCAACCAGGATGGCGAAGGCTAGCGAATCGAAGCCCGTCTCGTGCAGGGACAGATCGTCCGAAAGTTCGGGAAGCGTGACGTGCTGCTCTTTGGCGATCTGCTTGATCGCTTCAATGACCTTTAACCTTACCGACATGGCTGGCTCGCTTCTTGTTATCGATCGTTCGTGTTGCGGCGGTTCTTGCTGACCGCCTCCCGAGGCCCACGCTGTTTACCCGACAGAAGTAAATGGCTTCTTGGACAATTCAGGTAAAATTGGACCTATCTTCGGATTCTCCCTGCGCTACAGCCTGATCGCACCGTCGATGATCTGCGCGTAGCTTTCCGGCTCCAGCGCGACATAGCCGCCGGCTTTCGGATCCGCCATGTACAGCACATCGGAGATCTTGCCGGGATCGAATCCCTCGCGTGTGAGATCGCCCTTCTTCTGCTTGAACGTTTCGGTTGCATCGAGCTCGTGCGAGATGCGGATGAAGACGGGGCGTGCGTAGGCCGGCAGGCGCTGCGCCAGATGCGCCGGCAGGCTCGCGATGTCAAAACCTTCGTTGACGACGATCGCGCTCATGCCGGCACGACCGTCGGCGCCGGGAATGCTGACGCCGTAGGTGGTGGCGTCGACCACGCCGGTGAAATCGCGAACGGCGTCGTTGACCTCCGAGGTGGCGACGTTCTCGCCCTTCCAGCGGAAGGTGTCGCCGATGCGGTCGACGAAATGGAAAAAGCCCTTGTCGTCGATCCGCATCAGATCGCCGGTGCGAAACCAGGCATCGCCCCCGGCAAAGACATCGCGAAGGATCTTCTTCTCGGTCTCGCCCGCGTCGGTGTAGCCCTCGAAGCGGCCGCCGCCCTCATCCGCGGTGCCGATGCGGCCGACAGCTTCGCCGGCCTCGCCGCGGGCGCAGGCGACGCAGAAGCCTTCGTCATTGCGCAATGGCACGCCGCTGTCGGGATCGAGCTTGACGAGACTTGCGGGAAAGCGATGGGCAAGCAGCGGCGGGATGCGACCAATCGCGCCGGGCTGCCCCTCGACATTGAACAGCGAGAAATTGCCCTCCGTCGCCGCATAGAATTCGAGGATACGGGGAATGGAAAAGCGCGCCTGGAAATCCTCCCAGATATCGCCGCGCAGGCCGTTGCCGCAAACCAGACGCAAATGGTGGCTGTTCTCGTATTCGGACGGCGGCGCCTTGAGGAGATAGCGGCAGAGCTCGCCGATATACTGAAACAACGTGCAGTCATGACGCACGATGTCGTGCCAGAAGTTCGACGCCGAAAATTTATCCGCGATCACCACCGAACCGCCGGCGGCGAGCATGCTGCAGGGCGCGACGATACCGCCGACCGAGTGAAACAGCGGCAGGCAGTCGTAGAGCCGGTCCTGCGGCGTCGCGCCGGCGAGGCCGGCAAACCAGAAACCCCAGTTGAGGATGCGGCGATGGCTGATGCTGGCAGCCTTCGGCAAGCCTGTCGTGCCGGAGGTGTAGACCAGCAGCGCGCGATCATCGATGGTGACCTCGCCGTGCTCGTCCTGCGACAGCGGACCATCATCGAGCGCTGCGAGCGCAACGTCGATGGCGCGCCCGCTGCGGGCATCGCCATGGGTCCAGATCTTGGCTTGCGTCTTCAGGTGTGGCGCTGCGCCGTCCAGCGCCTCCGTCAGGTCATGCGCAATGATGATATGCGAGGGTCTTGCCACGTCGATGCAATGCGCCAGCGACGGACCGACGAGCTTGGTGTTGATCAGCGCGACCACGCCGCCGACGCGGCTGATGCCGAGCCAGGCGGCGACGTAGTCGATGCCGTTCGGCATGATCAGGCCGACGGTGTCGCCCTTGGCGACGCCCACCGAGCGCGCCCAGCGCGCATAGCGATTGATGCGCCTCGACAGCTCCTCATAATCAAGGCTTGCATCGTCCATGACCAGCGCAGCACGGTCGGGCTGACGCCGCGCCCAATCGTCGACGACGTCGGCGAACAGCCGGCCCGGCAGCGTCTCGATGCGCGCAGTGAGCTCGATCGCCTTCAGCCAGATCTTTGAAGCCGAGGGCGGATGCTCGGCTTTCGGCTGCTCGATGACGCCGGTGATCATATTGTTCATTCTTTCGGGCCGTCTCTGCGTATTCCCGGCAACTTAGACCGCGGGCTCCTGACCAGGTGTTAAGAGACAAGGTAAAACTCGGTTAGCTGAAGATTAAATGCAGTCATCCTTTACCAAGCCGGTGGGAACGGCGTGCGAGCCGGCGCAATTCTTGCGATAGCACTCCAGTCATTCGGGCACGCGGCCTCTCCCCGCAAGCGGGGGCGAGGTGAACTGGAGGCCAACATGATCACCAAGAGATTATTCCTTCAGACCGCCGGCTGTGCCGCGGCAATGCTCGCCGCGCCGCGCGTCTTTGCGATCGGCAATCCCTCCTATCCGTCGCGCAGCGTGAAATGGGTGGTGCCATATGCACCGGGCGGCGCGACCGACGTGCTGTCACGGCTGATCTGCCAACGGCTGTCGGACCGGCTCGGCCAGACCTTCGTGGTAGAGAACAAGCCCGGCGCCGGCAGCAATATCGGCACGCAGGCGGTGATCACATCTGCGCCTGACGGCTACACGCTGCTGCTCACCTCGACCGCCAACGCCATCAACGCCTCCTTCGATCCGGCACTGCCCTACGATTTCGCCAAGGGCATCGCGCCGGTCGCGGGTGTCGCGCGCATTCCACTGGTGCTGGTCGTCAACAATGATCTGCCGGTGAAGACCGTTGCCGACTTCATCGCCTACGCCAAGGCCAATCCCGGCAAGCTGTCGATCGCCTCCTCCGGCATCGGCACCTCGCTGCATCTCTCCGGCGAGCTGTTCAAGTCGCTGGCCGGCGTGCAGTTTACCCACGTTCCCTATCGCGGCTCGGCGCCGGGATTGACCGACGTGATGAGCGGCCAGATCCAGGGCATGTTCGACAACGTCAGCTCGTCGTTCGAGCTGGTGCGTGCCGGGAAGCTGCGCGCGCTCGGCATCACCATGCGCGAGCGCTCGGAGATCTTGCCGGACGTGTCCCCCATCGCGGACACGCTTGCCGGTTATGAGACGAGCTCGTTCTACGGCGTCGGCGCGCCGCGCGACACGCCGCGCGAGATCATCGACCTCCTCAATCGCGAGATCGACGCCGCACTCTCCGAGGCCGAGATCAAGACCCGCATCGCCGAGCTCGGCGCGATCCCGCTGCACGGCAACGCAGGCGAGTTCGGCAGCATGATGGGCGCGGAGACCGACCGCTGGCGCAAGGTGGTGGAACTGTCCGGCGTGAAGAAGGAGTAGCGGTGGTATCTGCCTGCTGGGCAAAGCGGCAGTTAGCGACGCGGTCATCCACACCCACCATTCCTAGCGGCTTGCGTTCGCGTCTTGTGCGCGCGCATGTTGCCGCGCCATGACGACCAAATCCCGCGAGCGAATCTACGGCGCTTCCGTCCGTGCGGCGGCGGAACAGGCAGCGGAGGCGCGCAAGGGGGCCGACCGGCTCGCCTGCGAGGCGTGGAACAAGCGGATGCTGGGATTCCGGGGGCCGGCGCAGCCCTCCCCGACGCTGGGAGATGCGCTCAACGCGGGCTACCTCTATCTCGAAGTGAAGTGCCTGGGGTGCGAGACGCACCAGACTGTCGCACTCGATATCGTCAGGCGAAGGAAATCGACGCCGATCCACGAGCTTGAGCGGTACATGCGCTGCCAGCAGTGCTCGGAATTGTCGGGCCGTCCCTACAAGCGCAGCCATCTCGTGGCGCTGCGCCGGACGAAGATTTCCGCGCACGATCCGCGCTCGGACTGGTGGCCCGGCGAGCGGTGAACGCGAGCCCTGCGCTAGTCGATCTTCCACCGGCGGCGGCGCGGCGGTTCGCCAGCGGCAAAATATGGATTGAGGTCGCAGCTCGCGGCGCGGCCCGAGGCTGTGGCACGGCATTGCGGCAGCGACGTGAAGGAGCAGTCATACCAATCCCCGCCGCCTCCGCTCCCGCCGGAATAAACGTGCATGCAGACGGGAAAGCGGGGATCGAAGGTCTGCGCATGAGCGGGAGCGGCCGCCAGCACCGCACCGGCGGCCATGATCAGACCGAATGAGAGGCGCATCAGACTTCTTCCTGGAGAAGCACAGGCTGCGGCGGAGCCGCGGCGCGGCAACAGCAACGGGCTTGCACAATCCGAAGATGTACGCGGGCCGCTAGTACACCTTCTTGTGGCGCCGGCGCGGGGGCGGCGGCGGCTCGTCGAAGGCATAGTAGGGATTGAGGTCGCAGCTCGCGGCGCGACCCGATGCCGTGGCCTGGCACTGCGGCAGCGAGGTGAAGGAACAGTCGAAATAGTCACCGCCACCGCCCCGGCCGCCGGACGTGAAGACGTGCATGCAGACCGGAAAGCGCGGATCGTAGGTCTGCGCGCTCGCCGGCGCGACGGCTTGCAGCGTGGCAATTGCCACAATGGTCAGGAGCGGTAGGCGCATCGGAAACTTCCTCAAATCGTTGGCGGCGGCAGGCGTCATGCCAATTCGATATGGCACAACACCGCGAAAGAAGCGACCGTTCCTCAACATACCTCTCCCGCTTGTGACGCGCGTTTGAAAAGTTGAGTAGCAGCGTCGGACGGCCGGGAAAGGAGAAAGAGCGACCCGATTCCGGTCTGCACAAAACGCATATCTCGCGGCCGCTCTCCTTCGACAAAGGTCGCAAACATCCGGCGCAGGATTCCATTCGCAGGTCCGAGCGAACGGACTACTCTCCCAAGACAACGCCGGCTCCGGATCGACGACGATCCGGGGCGATCAACAAACATATGGGCTGAAGGAAACGCACATTCGCGCTCGGGCTCTCGGGCGCGACTCCGCCGCATGCGAGGAGAAGATGCGCTGGCCAATCGATGGTTTCAGGGCATGCAAGAGAGCTTCTCGTCTCTGTTCATCCGCTATCCGATCGGCACGTCGCTGCTGATGGCGGGCATCCTGTTCGTGGGCCTCGTGGCCTACCCGCTGCTGCCGGTCGCGCCGCTGCCCCAGGTCGACTTTCCGACCATTCAGGTGTCCGCCTCGCTGCCGGGTGGCAGCCCCGAGACCATGGCCTCCTCGGTCGCGCAGCCGCTCGAGCGCCAGTTCGCGCAAATCCCCGGCATCACGCAAATGACCTCGACGAGCTCGCTCGGCTCGGCGTCGATCACCATCCAGTTCGATCTCAACCGCCTGATCGACGCCGCCGCCAACGACGTGCAGGCCGCGATCAACGCGGCAAGCGGCCAGTTGCCGAAGAACCTCCCCTCGCCGCCGACCTATCGCAAGGTCAACCCGGCGGATTCGCCGATCATGATCCTGTCGGCAACCTCGGACACGCTGCCGCTGACCACCGTCAGCGACCGCACCGATGCTCAACTCGCGCAGCAGATCAGCCAGCTTCCCGGCGTCGCGCAGGTGTTCGTCGGCGGGCAGCAGAAGCCTTCCGTGCGCATCCAGGTCGATCCGGCCAAGCTCGTCGCCAAGGGATTGTCGCTGGAGGACGTGCGCAGCCAGATCGCGATCGCGACCTCCGACAGCCCGAAAGGCAACATCGACGGCCCGACGCGCGCCTACACCATCTACGCCAACGACCAGTTGCTCGAGGCGGCGCACTGGCAGGACGTCATCGTCGCCTACCGCAACGGCGCGCCGTTGCGGGTCCGCGACATCGGCGAGGCCGTGGCAGGTCCCGAGGACATGAAGACGGCCGCCTGGGCCGATGGCAAGCGCGGCGTCTTCCTGGTCATCTTCAAGCAGCCAGGCGCCAACGTCATCGAGACGGTCGAGCGTATCAAGGCGCAGCTGCCGCGACTGATCGCGGCGATCCCGCCGGCGATCAAGATCAAGATCATCAGCGACCGCACCATCACCATCCGTGCCGCGGTCGAGGACGTGCAAATCACGCTCATGATCACCATCGCGCTGGTGGTCATGGTGATCTTCGTCTTCCTGCGCAGCTTCTGGGCCACGATCATCCCGAGCATCACCGTGCCGCTGGCGCTGCTGGGCGCCTGCTCGCTGATGTGGGTGTTCGGCTATTCGCTGGACAATCTGTCGCTGATGGCGCTCACGATCGCGGTCGGCTTCGTCGTCGACGACGCCATCGTGATGCTGGAGAACATCACGCGCTATGTCGAGCGCGGCGAGAGCCCGCTCGCCGCCGCTTACAAGGGCGCGGCCGAGATCGGCTTCACCATCGTGTCGATCAGCATCTCGCTGATCGCCGTGCTGATCCCGCTCCTGCTGATGGGCGGCATCATCGGCCGGCTGTTCCGCGAGTTCGCGGTGACGCTGTCGATGGCGATCTTCGTCTCGCTGGTGGTGTCGCTGACCCTGACGCCGATGATGGCCTCGCGCTTCCTGCGCGCCGACCGCGAGGCGCGGCACGGCCGCTTCTACCAGTGGAGCGAGCGGATGTTCGAGCGCCTGCTCGGCGCTTACGAGCGCGGCCTGGACCTCGCGCTGCGGCACAGCCTCGTCACGCTTCTCATCTTCTTCGCCACCGTCGCACTCTCGGCTGTGCTGTTCATCCTGATCCCGAAGGGCTTCTTCCCGCAGCAGGACAACGGCTTCCTGACCGCGGTCTCCGAGATGCCGCAGGATATCTCCTTTGCCGAGATGAAGCGGCGGCAGGAGGAGCTCAACGCCATCGTTCAGGCCGACCCCGCCGTCGATTCCATCGCAATGTTCATCGGCGGCGGCGGCACGGCGCTGAACTCGGGACGCATGTACATCACGCTGAAGCCGATCGCGGAGCGCGACGCCAATGCACAAGCGATCATCGCGCGGCTGCGGCCGAAGCTCGCCGAGGTCGAGGGCGCCCGCCTCTACATGCAGGCCTCGCAGGACGTGCGCCTCGGCGGCCGCGCCACCCGTACCCAGTTCGAGTTCACGCTGCAGGACGCCAATCTCGCCGAGCTGAACGAATGGGCGCCGAGGATCCTGGCGAGCATGAAGAGCCTGCCGCAGCTCCGCGACGTCGCCACCGACCAGCAGACCGAGGGCACGACGCTACAGCTCACGATCAACCGCGACACTGCCGCGCGCTACGGCATCCAGCCGCAACTGATCGACGACACGCTCTACGACGCGTTCGGCCAGCGCCAGGTCGCGCAATATTTCACCCAGACCAACAGCTATCACGTGATCCTCGAGATCACGCCGGCCCTGCAGGGCAAGCTTGACACGCTCGACAAGCTCTACATCAAATCACCGCTGACCGGCGAGCAAGTGCCGCTCTCGGTGATCTGCAGCTGGACCAACGAGCCGGTTCGGCCGCTCGCGATCGCGCATCAGGGCCAGTTTCCGTCGGTGACCATCAGCTTCAACCTCGCCGAGGGGGTGGCGCTGGGACAGGCGACGGATGCCGTGCTGCGTGCGGTCGGCGAGATGGGCGCGCCGCCGACGCTGGCCACGAGCTTCCAGGGCACCGCACAGGCGTTCCAGCAATCGCTGAACACCGTGCCGATGCTGATCCTCGCTGCGCTCGTCGTCGTCTACCTGGTCCTCGGCGTCCTCTATGAGAGCTACATCCACCCGCTGACCATCCTCTCCACGCTGCCGTCGGCCGGCGTCGGCGCGATCGCGATCCTGATGATCTTCGGCTTCGATTTCAGCCTGATCGCCCTGATCGGGGTCATCCTCCTGATCGGCATCGTCAAGAAGAACGGCATCATGATGGTGGATTTCGCCATCGTCGCCGAGCGCGAGCAGCATCTGACGCCGGAGCAGTCGATCCACCAGGCGGCGCTGCTGCGTTTCCGCCCGATCATGATGACGACGATGGCGGCCCTGCTCGGCGGCGTGCCGCTGATGCTCGGCCACGGCACCGGCGCCGAGATCCGCCAGCCGCTCGGCTACGCCATGGTCGGCGGTCTGCTGGTGAGCCAGGCGCTGACGCTGTTCACGACCCCGGTCGTCTATCTCTATCTCGACCGCTTCTCCAATTTGCTGTCGCGCTGGATGGAGAAGAAGCCGGAAGCGGAGGCCGAGAGGGATGAAAGAAAGGACGCGGCGGAGTGAACCTCGTTGCGAGGAGCATAGGCGCGCCTCAGTTGAGGTCGTCATGGCCGGGCTTGACCCGGCCATCCACGCAGAGCCGCGTGTGACCAAAGACGTGGATGCCCGGGCATGGGCGAGCGGAAGCGACGCCGTCCTTCAGACGGCTGTGCCCGGGCATGACGACGGAGTACGTGGCGAGCTTTCGCCTAACCGCCCAGCCCCTGCAGCACCAGCCGGTTCAGCCGGGCCGCGAACGCGGCCGGGTCTTCCGGCAATTCGCCATCGAGGATCTGCGCCTGCTCGAGCAGGAGCAGGCTGAGATCGTCGACCACCTCTGAGCCGGCCTGGGCCCTGGTGATCGCCGCCACCATCGGATGGCGCAGGTTGATCTCCAGGATCGGCCTGGTGCGCATGCCGCGGTTCTGCTGCGCCAGGATGCGCTCCAGCTCGCGGCTTGGGCCCTCGGTGCTGGCGACGAGACAGGAGGCGGAGCTGGTGAGGCGCGTCGACGCCTTGACGTCGCTGACGCGCTCGCCGAGCGAGGCCTTGATCACGGCGATGGTGGAAGCCTCATCGGCGGCCGGCTCGTCCTGCTTCGCCTCGTCGTTCTCGTCGAGGCGCGGGATCAGGTCGAGATTGAGGTCACCCTGGCTCAGCGACTTCAGCGGCTTGCCGTCGAACTCCGTCGGCATCGAGGTCCAGAAGGCGTCGACGGGGTCGGACAGCAGCAGCACCTCGATGCCGCGCGCGGTTGCCGCCTCGAGCCGCGGATTGGACTTCAGCCGCTCGATGCTGTCGCCGACGAGATAATAGATCTCGGTCTGGTTCGGCTTGAAGGCTGCGACGACGTCCTTGAGTGAACGCTTCTCGCCGGCGGTCGTGGTGAAGCGCGACAGCGCGAGCAGCTTTTCACGGCGCTCGAAATCCTCGTAGATGCCTTCCTTGAGAACCGAACCGAACGCGTCCCAGATCTTGGCGAAGGCCTCCGCGTCCTTCTCGGCGAGGCTCTCGAGCTCGTTGACGACGCGGGTCGCCACCGCTTTCCGGATCTGTGCGAGCTGCGGATTGTTCTGGAGCATCTCCCGCGAGATGTTGAGCGGAAGGTCCTCGCTATCGACGACGCCGCGGATGAAGCGCAGATATCCCGGCAACAGATCGGCATCGTCGGTGATGAAGACGCGCCGGACATAGAGCTTGACGCGGCCCTTGCGTGAGGGCTCGAACAGGTCGAACGGCTTGGCCGACGGCGCGAACAGCAGAACCGCGTAGGAGTAACGGCCTTCCGCGCGATAATGCAGTGTCATCGCGGGATCGTCGAAGGCCGAGGCGATTTGTTGATAGGCCTTCTTGTAGTCCTCCGCGGTCAGCTCGGATTTCGACCGCTGCCACAGCGCGCTCGCCGAGTTGATCTGGCGCGGCTCGCCCTCTTCCGGCACGAGTTCGATGGGAAACAGGATGTTGTCGGAATAGGCGCCGACGATGCGCTCGATCTCGTAGGTCTCGAGGTATTTCTTCGCATCGTCCTTCAGGTGCAGCACGATCTCGGTGCCGCGCGTCACGCGGCCGGCGTCCTCCTCGCCAGCGCGGGCTATCTCGAAGCCGGAGCCGCCGGAGGAGGTCCAGGTCCAGACGTCGCTCTCGCCGGCGCGGCGGCTGATGACGATGATCTTGTCGGCGACCATGAAGGCGGAATAGAAGCCGACGCCGAATTGGCCGATCAGGCCGAGGCCGTCCTTGGCCTCCTTCAGCTTCGCCACGAAGGCCTTGGTGCCGGAGCGGGCGATGGTGCCGAGATGGTCGATCAGCTCCTGCCGCTCCATGCCGATGCCGTTGTCGGCGATCGTAAGCGTCCCGGCGGCCTTGTTCGGGGCGATGCGGATCTTGAGCGCGTCGCCCTCACCAAGCAGCGCCGGATTGGCGATCGCCTCGTAGCGGAGCTTGTCGCAGGCGTCCGACGCGTTGGAGACGAGCTCGCGCAGGAAGATGTCGGTCTCCGAATAGACCGAGTGCACCATCAGGTGCAGGAGCTCCGAAACCTC